>CAWUJQ010000266.1:0-6598 GCA_963922445.1 uncultured bacterium | reverse complement strand
ACGAGAGCGACAGTTCCACCGTCACCAACAACGGCGACATCGAAGCCGACGACGACGGCATTGAGACGGATGACGACGCGGTTATCGTCAATGATGGCGACATCACAGCGGAGGATGACGGCATCGTAGGCGAAGACGGCACGACGATCACCAATAACGGCGATATTGACGCCGGCTTTTGGGGCGTGAACGTTGTTGACGATGCAACGGTGACCAACAACGGCAGCATTACCGCAGACGACAACGGGGTTGACGCGGTTGACGACCTGACGCTGACCAATACTGGCACCATCGAGTCTGACGAGGACGGCGTTTTTGCCTTAGACGACGCCACCATCACCAACAATGGCACCATTGACGCCGAGGGTGATGGTATTTTCGCGGATGACGACGCGGTTATCGTCAACAACGGTAATATCACAGCAGAGGGTGATGGAATAGACTTACTCAACGATCCAACGGTGACGAACAATGGCACCATCGACGCCGATGAGAATGGGATTATCGTGTTTGGCGATGATGCCACCATCACAAATAATGGCACGATTAGCGGCGATGAGTCCGCGATAACCACGTTTGATGGCGATGATGTTGTTACCAACAGCGGCACCATTGACGGCGACATCAACCTGGGTGGGGGTAACGACACGGTCACCAGCACGGGCGAAATCGACGGCTTAGTGGACGGTGACCTGGGCGATGACGAACTCAACCTGTTCGGAGACCTGGGCGGCTGCGGCAGCACCGAAGGAACCGACACCAGCGGCAGCGGCTCGTTTGGTGACACCTCTTGGGAGAGTGTCGAGACGGTAAACATTGCCTTTGCTGGCGGGGGTAGCTGCGGCGGCGGCCCTGGCGACCCACGCATCACGCCGCACTCTGCGCCGATTGCCGTTTACTGCGCTGCCTTCGGTGAACCGGGCATCGAAGTGTATGACATTGACGCCAATGTAGACGGTACGTTTGCGTTTAAGGTCATGCGGACGGAAATCGACGCGATATTGATTGGCGGCAGCTCTGACGGCGACGACGACGATGATGACGACGATGGCGGCGACGACGATGATGACGGCAGCAGCAGCGTGACTGCATTTATCAGCGGGGGCGTGCTGGTGGGGTCGGGTGGCTTCCAGGGCACCCAGATGATTATCATCAACACTGACATCCTCATCATCATTCCGGGGGGGTACAGCATTACGCTTGACGGCAACATCTGCGGCTAGATCGAGTTTTCAAAGGGGCTTAGTTCATTACTAAGCCCCTGCTCCCCAGGGCGGCAGCAGTCGCTACAGGCGCACCATCGGCACTTGAACCGTGACCACTGTGCCTTCACCCGGAGCGCTTTCCACCAAGACGCCGCCGCCATAAAGCCGTGCCCGCTTTTGAATGTTGTGCAAACCCAGGCCACCGCCCGTCTTGCTGGTGGCCTCGCCGGGGATAAAGCCCATACCATCGTCGCGGATGGTGAGCTTGAACGTGTTGCGTTCTTCCACTGCCTTGATTTCCACGCAGCTTGCCTCTGCATGACGAATCGTATTACTCACACACTCGTGGATAATGCTCTTTAGCCCCTTGAGGACATCGTAGTTCAGGCTCGTTGGCATATCCGACGCGACAATGCGCACGTCCAGGTTGGGCGGGATGTACAGATCGCTAACGGCCTTTTCCAGGTGTTCGCGCACGGGGATATGATTGCTGCCGTTGCCATTGTTCAGCTTTAGGATGTAGCCGCGAATGTCTTCGATGATCTTGTTGATGCCACTGAGCGACTCTTTGATGATGCCGTGGGGGATCACCTCAACGCGGCTGGCAAAGTCCAGGCCCAGGCCCAGTGCATACAACGACTGAATCACACTGTCGTGCAGTTCCATCGCGATGCGCTCGCGCTCTGCCATACGGGTGAGGTCTTCTTGCTGCTCACGCAGTTGTGCCCCGGCAATCGCCAGCGCAGCGGATGACGCCAGCATTTCCAGCAGCCACTCATCCTCCTCAGTAAACGGCAGGCCGTTGTACTTGTCCGTGAGGTAGAACGTGCCAAAAAGCTGGTTGCCAATTTGAACCGGCACCCCCAGGAGCGACTCCATGTGGGGGTGGCCTGCCGGCATCCCGGCGGCGCGTGGGTCAGTGTGCATGTTGTTCAGGCGGATCGGCTCGCGGGCTTCCATGATGCTGCCCAACAGCCCAACGCCTACGGGGTGATGTTGAATACGCTTGATGTCGTCGGTGGACACGCCAGACACCTTAAAAAAGCGCAGGCCGCCGTCGGCATTGGGCACGCCCAACGCTGCATAGCGCGACCCAATCAACTCACGGGCGGAATCGGCAATTTGCTGAAGCACGTCTTCTAGCGAGCCAGCTTCAGCCGCGTTCATCGCCAACGAAGTAACGTGGCGAATTTGCTGTAGAACATACTCTGGGGATTGATTCTCCACGATGGGAATCCTCATGATGATAAGTCCTCTTTTCCGCTCCGTGCGAATAACTTGACGGATAGTGTTCAATGATTTAAACAGAGTGTCGCACAGGCCGCCCGCTGTGCAGAGTGACACTCGTCACGCAATATAGAAGCATCTGTCAGCCGTGGGCGCGGGTGAGTGCCAACAAACGCAATTGTATACAGTACGATCTTACAGGATGATGGCGGTTGCGTGCGTGCGACAGCCCTTGTTTCATGTAACACTCATGTTCACCGTCATGCCTCATCAAAAACTAATAGACATCACGGCGATTGCAGCCGCATTCACAAGCCCTACGGCGGCGTTCCTCACACTTTTTCATCGAGTTCTTACCTGGTACAGCGCATTTCGGCTATAATAAAAGTTGTCATGCTCGCAACCGCCGCCACTACGATGAACTCATGAACCGCGCCGTCTTTCACTTCCACGGCACCCTGAACGATTTTCTGTCTCGCAAGCACCGCCACAAGCCCATCACGCGCACCTTTGATTGGCGTGGCTCAATCAAAGACATGATTGAGTCGATGAACGTGCCTCACCCAGAAATTGACGCATTGATCGTTAACGGCGTCGCCATCGACTTTGACTATATCGTCAGTGACGGTGACGAGGTGGAGGTTTACCCCTACGACGAACCCTGCCCGGTTGAACCCACGTTAGCGCTGCGCCCACCCTTGAACAGCAAGCCGCGTTTCATTTTAGATACGCACCTGGGTCGGCTGGCCGCTTACCTGCGCATGGCCGGGTTTGATACGCTCTACCGCAACGACTATCCCGACGACGAACTGGCCCAAGTTGCTGACGGTGAAAACCGTGTTTTACTCACGCGAGATATTGGCTTGCTCAAGCGCAGCCTGGTGACGTATGGCTACTTTGTTCGGTCAACGAATCCCAAGCACCGCCTGGTCGAAGTGATGCAGCGCTATGACCTGGCCGAATACACCAGCCCGTTTGCCCGCTGTGCCCGCTGCAACGGCACCCTGCATCGCGTGGCCAAGGCAGACATCATGGATTTGCTGAGTGACCGCACGGCCAGCCACTACGACACCTTCTATCAGTGTGGGGCGTGTTCGCAGGTGTACTGGAAGGGTAGCCACTACATTAAGATGCAGCATATTATCCAACAGGCGCTGGCCGCAGGTTAACAGCCCATCAAGTCTTGTTGCAAATCAACAACAAACCTGCCCAAAAAAATTCACAAATACTTCATTGCATTGCACCGTGCTTTTCCCTGATACTATTAGAGTCGTTAGGTCAGGGAGTTTAGTTATGAGTTACATCGTTGAGCGTTTAGGGAATAAGCCAGTTGTCATTATCACGTTGACGCAGCCCTACCAGCACGATGATATGCACGCCATCCATCGCGAAACCGCAGAAGCCGCCTCTGTGATAGACGGCATCGTCTATCGCATTGTAGACACGTCCACATTGGACTGGAGCTACGACGAAATGCTGGTTCTGCTGCAAGATCAGGCGCGCAAGCGGGCCAATGGCATGAGCGAAGGGCGCTTTCGGTCGTTTTATGTGATTGGTGACGATCACATGAGCCACTTGCAAGCCGAGGGCTTCGGCCACGAACACTACGATATTCTGCGTAAGTTGGCTGTGGCGAATATGAGCAAGGCGCTGGGCATCGTCAGCAACTTGCAGGCGCAAGAAGCCAACGCGCTGCTAGCGTAACCCCCCACCGGGTCACGCCACGGTTTACAATTTAGTCGCCCGCTGCGGGTGCGGTTGATGGGTTGTAGGTGTGTGCAACCTTATCATCTGGCAGCAAAAAGAACGCTGTAAAGGCAATCACGCCGAACAGCACTGCTGTCGCGCCCAGCACCGCCCGCAAATCCACAAAGGCCAATGCCAGGGCTGTTGCGGCCATGGGCGCGACAAAGCGCGAGCCGGAAACCACGGCGTTATCCAGGCCAAAGGTAGACCCCTCCTCGCCCTTGTCCGTATAGCGGGCCAGCAGCGCTGACGGTGCCGAGATCACCCCGCCGATGGCCAGCCCCGCCAACGCCTGCCAAAACCAGAACTGCCACACATTTTCCACAAACACCTGCGGCAGGTAAAGCACCATCGCAGCAGCAGCACAGGCATACAGCACTGTCTTGTGGCCGATGCGGTCACCCAGGCGGCCCAAATACACCCCGCTGAGCGTGGCGGCAGCGTAAGACACCGCCGTGACCATCCCGGTAATGGTGCTGGGGTTGTTGGCGTCTTCGGGCAGCAGGAACACGATCAACAGCGGCGCAACCGGCACCAGCATAAAGCGAGCCACTCCTGCTAAAAAGCGCATCCCGTAAACCATCTTCACGCCCTCAGCCCGCAGCACGTGCCCCCACTGCTGGAGCAAGTTGGGACGGTCAGCATTGGCTTCCATTGGCTCGAACGACTCGTCTACGCCGTAGTAAACCAACACACCGCTGATGAACAGCATCGTCGCGGTGATGAAAAACGGCATCGAAAAACCAAACGCGTCGGCTAGCACGCCGCCTACAATCTGCCCCAGGGAAAAGCCGCCCCACAACCCCACCTGCAACAGTCCCATAGAAAAGCCAATGCGCTCACGCGGGACGGCACTCGCCACCAGCGCGTTGTTGGCCGCAACTGTGCCCGTCACCATGCCCTGAATGGCCCGCAGGATAATGAGCTGTTCGCCGTTTTGCACCAGTCCCATCAGCGCGAGGATGACCGTGCCGCCAAAGGCCGCCCGCATCACCATCAGCTTGCGCCCGTAGCGGTCGGCAGCAGCGCCCCATAACGGCGACACCACCATCATCGTGAAGGCCTGTGAGCTAATCACCAACCCGGCCATCAACTCCACACTCATCCCGGTCACAGAACCGAGGTCACTGACGTAGAGCGGCAAAAACGGGAACACCATCGAAAAGCCGACAGCGGTGAACAATTGCGCGATGAACACGACTGCCAGCGTCACTTGCCAACGCGGGCGCTTGAAGAATGGAATTTGCATGTCGTTGAGGGCTGTCCCTGGGTGAATCGGCCAAAAGTCCGCCTACCATAGGCCTGTTGGGAGGGTGAATCAACCGTGCAGGGGCAAGGTATTGTTAAGGCTTGTGGAATGCATAGGCGCTGCTAATGGCGGGTACAGCTATGAATCACAAAGCCCGGAAAACCACGCTTATCAGTGTGAGCAGTATATTAACAATAAAGGCCGTACCCAGGCTAAACAACCAGAAGTTATAGCCCTGGCTGGCTTCGGTGTCTGCGGCGCGGCGGTGGGCATCTGTGCGGCGTACAAATAGCAACAGGACGGTTGTGCAGGTCACCCACAATCCGGCCAGTGATGTTTGGTTGACGGGTAGCAGCCGATACACCGAGAAATACAGCAGGCCACACAGCAAAAGCGTCAGCAGCAAAAAAAGCGGCGCGTCTGGGTTGGTTGGGCTGTTCAACGGGCGGTGGGCAAACGCAATGCGCAGCCACAAAAAGGTCCCTAGCACAGTGGTTGTGACTACAACACCCGTTAACAGGCTGTCCACACGCTCGTCTATAAAAATGACGATGGTACCAAATGCAGTTGTTGCCGCGAGAGCGCTGCCCGCCCACCGAAAAGCATCCAGAATGAGTTGCGAGTTGTCACGGTCGTCGTTGTGCGGCGGGGTGTTCCCAGAACCGGGAGGTTGGCTCATACGGTAATCGTGACCTTTGCGGTGTTGAGGGTGCTGTTGCAAGCACCCTCACAGGAAAGCAGTTGCTTGTTACACGAAAATCCGGTTGGTCAAAACGCTAAACAGCGTCAAGACGGCAGCCAACATCGTCAGCACTCCCAGGGCGGCCCCGATAACGAGCTTGAGCGGCCACGAGTTGCGACGAATCAGGAAAAATGTGAACGTCGCGCCGAAGCCAAGCACCAACAAGCTGACCGATAGGCCGATAACTAACCCGCGCAGCGCGGCGTCCGGCTGCCCGCCAATTAGGCTCACCAATACAAGGGCTAGGATACCACTGATCGCAAGCAATGCCGTCCCCACCTGTCCTGGTGTCAACGAATGTGATGTGTGTTGAGACATCGCTCTACCTCATAAGTCTATGGGCGATATGCTCTATTGTATCATGGCAGCAAACCACGATGCTATATAAGTTGCATCAGTTTGAAGGGCTATCTTTCGTAGGCGCGTTGG
>CAWUJQ010000265.1:0-6601 GCA_963922445.1 uncultured bacterium | reverse complement strand
TGGGCGGCCAGGCTGCAACAGGCAACCAGCCCATTCCAGCTAACCCAGTCACCGAAGATGCAGCACTCGGTTTGGGGGGCGGGGCGACGCCAGTTGATGCGCGCCCGTCCATTGACAGCGAAGAGCAGCTTCTTCCGACGCAAGCCCCGTAGCAAAACTGAGGGCACACAGATGTGCGTGTGCCCTCATCCACCAATCTATCTGACGAATGCCGACTCGGGTGGCTCACAGCCGCCCCAGATGTAAATGTATGGCGCACCCACAGGGAACTCCATCACGCCGTTTAACTGCATTTCGCCCGTTGTCAGTCGATACAGCGCAAACCCAGGTGCGCCGTCAATCAAGGTATTTTCTGCCGGAGTACGCGGCACTGCCAGGACTTCCGCCCAGTCAGCCGTGAACGACAGGGTGCCATTGCCACTGATGTCCAGGTCGTACACATCAATGCCATAATCATTGCAGTAGATAGCTGCACCCGCCGCTTGGTCGTTGATGTTCTCACGGCCATCGCGGATGCGCTCACAGTCTTCATCATACGTTTTGATAGTGGTGGCTTCTTCGACCTCTTCACCTGTAAACGGGTTTACCGTTGTGATGCGCACGTCTTTTTCACCAATGCAGTCGAAGTTCTGCGCGCTTGCCGGGGATGCCGTGAGGGCTGCGAATGCCAATACCGCTGCAATCGCTGCGCCCACATACCCTAGTTGTTTTTGCATTGTGTCACTCCTTTGTGAAATGTCTCGTATGTCATCGTACACCAGCTAACCTGGGTTTTTCCTTAGACGCTGCACAACTTCGTTACGCAAATCACGGCCACAGGTTACAGCGGTCATGCTGTTGCAATGGTTCAATCCTTCGCTTATGCTTTTATCCACTTCTACGCCGACTGATTACGGAGCGCGATTTGACACGGATCATCTTCATGGGCACGCCAGACTTTGCCGTGCCTTCGCTCAAACGCCTGATGGCCGACCACGACGTCATCGGCGTCGTGACGCAACCCGACCGCCCCGTAGGACGGAAACAGGTCTTGCAACCGCCGCCCGTTAAGCAAGTTGCTATCGACAACAATATTCCCGTCTTCCAACCAGAAAAACTTCGCAAGCGGGATGCGATTGACCGACTAAAGGCAATGGGCACGCCAGACGTGTACATTGTGGCGGCGTTTGGGCAAATCCTTCCACAGGAAGTTTTGGACATTCCGGCACATGGGTCGATTAACGTACACGCGTCGCTGCTGCCGCGCTGGCGGGGTGCTTCACCCATTCAAACGGCTATCCGTGAGGGCGATAGTGAAACCGGTGTCACCATCATGCAGATGGACGCGGGCCTAGACACTGGCCCGATGCTGGCCAAGCGCGCCCTCCCCATCGAACCAGACGACACTGGTGCATCCTTGCACGATAAGCTGTCGGTCGTCGGTGCAGATTTGCTGGCGGAGTCACTATCTGGCATTCTGAGCGGGCAGGTTCAACCGCAGCCACAAGACGACGCCCTTGCCACCCTCGCCCCTCAGATCAGGAAGCAGGAGGGCGCAATTGACTGGTCACAGGATGCCGTTGTAATCGAGCGGTTGGTGCGGGCCTTTACACCGTGGCCGGGGACTTATACCACCTGGGACGGTAAGCGCTTAAAGGTACTGAGTGGCAGTGTGGTCAGTGGGGCTGCTGCCCCCGGCGACGTCGTTGAGCGAGGCGGCACAGTTGCCATTGGCACCGGGGACGGCCTGTACGCCCCCACTCAGTTACAGTTGGCGGGCAGCAAGGCCGTCTCGGTTGAGGATTTCGTCAACGGATATGGCGATTTCATTGGGGCGACGCTAGGGGCTTAGGTCAGTCGCCCTCACGGGTAGGAATCGGGCGCAGCATCGGCACAAGATCGTTGGCATTTCTGATGTCGGCAGCGCAGTCTAACAGCAGGTACTCGCCTGCTGATTGCGGTCGGGCGTGTTCGTGGGTCGCTAGGCGCATGTGGAACATATCCACAATGTCGTGGCCGCCGTTTTCAATCACAATGTGCCCGGAGACGATCATGCGTTGGCGGTACGCTGGGCTGTGCGCCGACATCGCATCCAGGAAGTTCAGTATCGACTCGCTGTAGGCCACCACCCGCCGCATATCGTTCGGGAACTCCAATTCGTTGCGGGTGAACAGCGCCTCCCACATCAATTGGAACTCTTCGCGGGTACTGTACACAAACGACCGCAGCAGGTGGTTATAGCGCGGGTCATCCTTGCTCTCTACGGCCAATTGGTGCCTTACAATCTCGTCGTAATCGCCCCCGGCGCGGGTGGCATATAGGTTGCGGGCGTGCTCCAGGTCATATTGGGCTAACTCCTCGTCAATCGACGCAATAAACGCATGATGATCGAGATTGAGCAGCTCTTCCGCAACCTTGGGCGTATTAATCTTGCGGGCCGGGCCAGCATGCGCAATCAACACCCCGGCAGCGGTGAAGGCGTAAAACGGCAGGCTAGCCAGGAAGTCAATGACATCGGCGCGAGACTGTGGGATGCTGTCGTCTTGGTCGAGTTGTACCAGCGCCGCCTCAAATGGGGGGGTGTGCTCGTGATCGCCACGGGCCAGCGTCATCCCGTAGATGTGCGGCATCTCGTGGTTGCCACACAGCATCACAATTGTGTCTGGGCCAAGGTCTGCTTGCAAGCGCATGACATCCAAGACCATAGATAAACTGTCATCAAAGTCTGGCGAGTTGCTGTGAATCAGGTCACCACACATGATGAGGCGCTGCACCTCACCCGCTTCGTGCGCCCGTAGGAATTCATCACGGAGGCGCTGCCACACGCCGCCGTTACCGTGTAAGTCTGTAATGACCATTGCCACGCCCTGTGTAAACGTGACTGCGCGTTTAAGGTCTGGCATATCGTCTATCTACACCCTGAATTAGCTGACAAAAAACAGAGGGCACAGCGGCTGTGCCCTCTTGAGGTCTCATAAAATTCGAAGACGCGTTGATGCTGTGCGTTAGCTGTAGCCCAGCACGTCCACCACAGAGCGAACCGCGTTGGCGCTGTTGTCGAGCATGGCCTTTTCTTCGTCGTTGAGTTCCATCTCAATCACGCGCTCAACACCGCCTGTACCAATCACTGCCGGCACGCCAATATACAGCCCTTCGTAACCATATTGCCCGGTCAGGTAAACCGCCGACGGAATCACCCGCTTCTGATCTTTGATAATGGCTTCCACCATCTCGACCGTACCCGCAGCCGGGGCGTAGTAACCGCTGTAACCCAGCAGCCCGACGATTTCACCGCCGCCTTTGCGCGTCCGCTGAATGATGGCCTGAAGCTTGTCTTCCTCAATCAGTTCGCGCACGGGTATGCCGGCCACAGATGTATGGCGTGGCAGCGGCACCATCGTGTCACCGTGACCGCCCAACACAATACCGTGAATATCGCGCACGCTCACGCCCAACTCCATCGCGAGGAACGTTTTGTAGCGGGCTGTATCGAGTGCGCCAGCCTGCCCGATGACGCGGTTGCTGTCGAAGCCGCTCTCTTCCAGGGCCACGTGGCACATGGCATCCAGCGGGTTAGAGACAATCAAGGTAATGGCATTGGGAGACTTCTCAGCGACCTGCTTGGTCACCTCACCCACGATTTTTTGGTTTGTTTTCACCAGTTCGTCGCGGCTGGGGAACTGCCCGGTTTCAGGGTCTTTGCGGCGAGGCACGCCTGCGGTGATTACAACCACGTCAGAATCGGCGGTCTCTTCGTAGCCGCCGCTGCCAACCAGCTTAATGTCGAAGTTCAGCACCGGCCCGGACTCTGCCAGGTCAAGCGCTTTGCCCTTGGCGGCACCTTCAACGATGTCTACCAGGACGACGTCGGCCAGTTCCTTAACCGCCATCCAGGTTGCGCAGGTTGCACCGACGTTACCCGCACCTACTACTGTGACTTTGCTACGTCCAGCCATTGGGAATCACTCCGTTTCTATGCGTCATAGCTCAATTTGTGCAAAATTGCACTTTTCATTTGATGCTAATGTAACACATTTTGCGGCTCCCGTTTAGAGTGACGATTGACTTGTGTTGCCGCCGCTGTCGCCTTCCGGCAAATGTGGGGTGGCTGTCAATTCTTGCACGCGCCAGCGGTCTCCATCGCGTTGCAACAGCGTGTAGGACGTGTTCGGTACCGGAATTTTCCCCGCTACTGCGGGGTCGTCATCGCAAATACCCTTTAGCATTTGGCGGATGGTGCCGCCGTGGGTAACAATCGCAATGTGCTCGCCGTTATCGCCAGAAACCACGTCCACAAAGGCTTCCATGGCACGTTCGCGCACAGCGTGCAGCGACTCGCCACCCGGCGGGGCATACTTAATATCCCCGCTACGCCAACTCGCCAACTCCGCCGGATAAAGCTCAGCCAGTTCGTCAGGGAAGAGCGCCTGGAATACCCCCACATTGATCTCGCGAAAACGGGTTTCGATAACGGGTTCTAGGTTGTGGTACGCGGCGACAGCCTGTGCCGTTTGGAGCGCACGGGGCAGGTCGCTGCTGTAAACCGTTGTGATCGGTGTATCTCGCAGGTAAATGCCCAGGGCACGTGCCTGTTCGTGGCCAGCCGCATTGAGCGATGTGGGCGCGTGCCCCTGCCAGCGATGCTGGGTATTCCAGTCAGTTTGTCCATGACGAATAAGCCATACACTGTTGGCAGGCATAGGCGCTCCTAATTGATTCTGGGAATGTTGGCAAATTGGGGAGTATAATACGGGAATTCGACACAGAATTATACCCGATGGGAGGAGATACCTCGATGGAAACCTATGATCCGAAAAGCCCGCTGATGGTCGGCCTTGCTGTGGTTGGCGGCCTCGGCTTAACCCTGATGTCAGTCGCACTGGGCGTGGGCGTTATCCAGGGTGCAGCGGCAACCAGCAACCTGATAAGTGGCACATTCTGGGTGGGGCTGATTATGCTCGTGGGCGCAACAATCGGCTGGTTTGGTGTGGCACAACCCTACAAGCACTTTGATGACATCAACGAACCGCACTATCACGGCCACCACGAAGATCACTAATGCCTAACATCCCACCCAGGAACCCCATTGGCAACACGTTTAGTGGGGTGCTTGCGCGCCACCCAGAGGGGGACTTCCTGGCGTTAGCACCGTTGCCTGATGCAGAAACACTTGCCTCAGGGTCGTTGACGGTGCGCTATGCCATCACCTATTTGGGTAAACCGCATCTGTCAATTGTTCCTGGCCTGGTTGCAGTGGACTACGGTGAGTTCTTGACGGGCGAGGATATGTGGCAATTTATCCTGTCACGCAGCAACGTTTACCCGCGTGCAGACGTGATTGGCTATCGCAACGACGGCACCGATGACATGATTGTCGTCAAAAAGCTGGATTTAGCTTATCCCAAGCAGGTATTGATATACGATAAGGCCGAAGCAACCAAGCCGTTAGCCACGGTGAAGGCCATTTTTGCTCCGCCTGACGCCGACATCGCACCGCGCATTCTTGAATACCTGCCACGTTATGCAACCCTAGACGACTGGAAAACTGATGAGCGAACTGGATAGCATTTTCAACGACGATTGGCCGGAAGATCACCGCTCCGGGGTCGTAGCGGTTGTTGGCAGGCCCAACGTTGGCAAGTCAACGCTCATCAATCGGGTTCTGGGCCAAAAGATTGCCATTGTCACCAACACCCCGCAAACGACCCGCCGCACGCAACTGGGCATCCACACGACAGACACGGCACAGATGCTGTTCGTTGATACCCCTGGCATTCATGACCCACATCACAAACTGGGTGAGTATATGGTCACCGTGGCTGTGTCCGCCTTGCGCGATGCCGACGTGGTGTTGTGGGTCACCGATTTGACGACGCTGCCGACGGATGAGGACAAATACATCGCCGGGGTTGTATCCAAGGCAAAGGAGACGCCAGTGGTGATGGCGCTTAACAAGGCCGACCTGATGCAAGACCCACATTTGACCGAACACGCGGACGCTATCAAAGCGCTGGTAGAGGCCACCGAGACTTTTGTCGTGAGTGCTGCTGACGGCGACAATGTTGACGTGATGGTCACAGCGCTGGAAAAATACCTGCCAGAAGGCCCCCGTTATTACCCCAAAGATCAGGTCAGTGACCAGAACTTACGCTTTATCGCGACAGAGGTGGTACGAGAGAAGATCATCCTCAACACCTACCAGGAAATCCCGCACGCGGTGGCTGTCGGCATCGACACATTCGAGGAAGACGTTCACGGTAAGCAGTACGAAATTCATGCAACCATTTACGTTGAGCGTGAATCGCAAAAGGGCATTATTATTGGCAGCCGTGGCTCCATGATTAAGCAGATTGGCACGGAAGCCCGCGCCGAACTGGAAAAGGTATATGGGAACCCGGTGCAGTTGTTCCTGCACGTTAAAACGCTGCGCAACTGGCGCAGTGACGACAGGCTGATGAAGCGCTTTGGCTACCACGTCCCCAAGTCTGAGTAGATGCCACGATGAACGGGCTAAGTAGCACGCAGCAGGTTCTGAGTTACCTGGGCCTGTCCCGACCAAGTGCGCCTGACCTCGCCTTTGTGACGCGCCTGTTGGCAGCTTACGTGCGAACCGTGCCCTGGG
>CAWUJQ010000264.1:0-6602 GCA_963922445.1 uncultured bacterium | reverse complement strand
TTACGCTGCGCTGGAACGCGCTGGAAGCGGCCAGCGCCTATACCGTGACCGTGCGCGCTGACGGCGAGGTGGCGTTTGAATCCGGTGAGATTGACGCTAGCATCGTGGATCAGGCGGGCGGCGCGACTGTGCCAATCCCGGTTACGTTGAGTGAGGGCGTGGCTTACAGCGTGGAGATTTGCGTGTTGGGTGACGGCGAAACCCGCTGCACGACTGACCCCGGTCTGGCATCCACTGCGAACCTATCGTTTTTCTACGACCCACTGCCCGCCCTCACAGATGTGGAAGCGCAGCTCACAGCAGATTTGGGCGACGACAACCCGCAGGCCCTGTTTGCGAGGGCGGTACTGCTCAGCCAGCCTGTAAACGTTGGCACAGAGCAGGAAGTTGGCCCCTATGCTGACGCCATCGCACTGCTGGAGCAGCTCCTCATGGAGTATCCTGACAGCCAGCTTGCCCAATCCGCAGAGGTGTACAACCTGCTGGGCGAACTGTATCAGAATGTGCAGTTAAACCGCCGCGCAGCAGTGGCCTACACGCAGGCCGTTGAATTGGCACCTGCCGACAGCGAAACCGCTGCCGAGGCACAGCTTGGGCTGGCCGCCACCACCCTTGACCCCACCCAAACCGTATCGCTGTACGACGGGGCGCTCGATAGCTACGCCGCCTTCCTCAACGAGAGCGCGTTTGATGACCGCTTCCGTGAGGTGTGCGGGCTGGTGGGTGACATCTGCCTGGATTTGGCGCGCTGCCAGGAACGTATGGATGACTGTACCGTCTGGTTCCGGGAAGGCTAACGATGACGAAGGGCACACGATTCTTGCTGGTGGGGTTGGTGCTGCTGCTGATACCCACAACCGTATTGGCCTACCAAACGGAAACCGAGCAGCGCATGTTGGAGCTGTACGAAGAGGGGCAAAATTACTTCTTCACCGGCCAATATGAAGAAGCGCTGGAAGCCTACGAAGCGGCGCTTGCCCTGGCTCGGCTGACGGGCAATGTACAGCCAGAAGCGGTCTTCCTGAGTGATATTGGCCGCACCTATGAGCAGCTTAGCCGCTATGACGAAGCGCTGGACTACTACGAACAGGCGCTGGAACTCATCCGCACGGTGCAAGACCCGTATGGCAATGAGGCGACGATTTTGGGCAGTATGGCTTACGTCTACGCCTTTCGCGGGGACATCGAAACGGCGGAAGCATTCTATGACGAAGCGCTGACGGTGGCGCAGTCCAACCGGGATGTCATCCGTCAGTCGGTTATCCTGTCAGACCTGGGCACAATGTATCGTGACCTGGGGCGTTTTGGTGACGCGCTGGACAACTACCAGCAGGCGCTCCAGGGCACCCGTGCGGTGGGTGACCGCTTTAACGAAGGCATCGTGTTGACGAATATTGGCATTGCCAACCGCCTTCAGGGGCGTTACTCCAACGCGCTGTTTAACTATGAGCTGGCGCTCGAAATCGCCCGTGACATCAATGACCCCTCGACTGAGGCGGGTGTGTTAAGCGGGATAGGCGCTGTTTACGCCGCTCAGGGACGTTATGCTGAGGCGCTTCAGTCGCATCAACAAGCGCTGGAAATTCGCCAGGAGATTGGCGAACGGCGCAATGAGGGCGTGAGCCTGGGGAATATCGGGCAAGTGTACCTTGACCAGGGGCGTTTCGCCCGTGCCCTGGAACTGCACGAACAATCGCTTGCTATATTTGAAGAGATTAACGACCCCCGCCAGACGGCCACCGCCCTGAACAACATCGGCCTGGCCTACACATCGCTGGAAAACTACACGCTGGCCCGCGAGAACTACGATGCCTCGCTTGAGCTGCTCATGGCCAATAACAGCACGCGTGAGCTGGGCATTACCATTGCCAACGTCGGCTTTGTCGACCAAATCGAGGGCAAATTGGATGAGGCGCTTGTGCGCTATCAAGCTGCGCTGAGTATTGCCCGCGAGATAGATGACCCGGAAAATGAGGCAACCGCACTCATTAACGTTGGCACCGTCTATCTTGCACGGGGTGAGTATGACCTTGCTCTGCAAGCCTATGAAGAAGCGCTGGCCATCCTGACGCGCCTCAACGTTATCAGCGGTCAGCCGACGGCCCTCACGCTTATGGGCACAGCGCACGCGGGGGCCGGACGCGCTGACGAGGCCATCGCCGTCTATGAACAGGCCATCGCCCAACACGAAGACCTGCTCCGTCGGTCAGGGACCGAAAGCGCGGTCAGTGCCTTCTCTCAGCGGGCCGACCTGCGCTTTACCTATCGCAACCTGGTGCAATTGCATGTAGACGCAGGCAACATTGACGATGCCTTCTACTATGCCGAGCATGGCCGGGCGCTGCTCGCACGCAATGACCTGCGTGCCGCCCCGATTGAAATTCAGCAGCAGGACGTGAGCAACCGCCCCACGCTGAGCGACATTCAAGAGGAGCAAGCGCTGCGGTTGGCCGTGGTGGAAGCGCAAAATTACGTTAACAGCCTGCTGCTAGACCCAACGTCGTCTAGCAGTGAGTTGCAAGCGGCGCAGGATGAACTGCAAACGGCACGCCTGAACTACGAGCAGTATGTTGACCAGATTCAGCTAAACGGCGGCTTTTTAGAGCGCCAGTTAAACTTTGACACAGCGTCCCTGAGCGATGTGCAAGCCGCCTTGCCCGACGACACAACCCTGCTGGTTTACTCGGTTGGCCCGCGTAGTGCAGACGTGGAAGCGGGCAGTGTGGTGTTCATCATCACGGCAGATGAAGTCACGGTAGAAACGCTGCCCACCGACGAAGAACGCATCGAAGAAGAGGTGCGCGCCTTCGCGGCTGACCGTCAAAATAACGTGAGTGCCCTGGCCAACGTCTATGAGATGGTGTTTGCGCCCATCGCTGACAAAGTCACAACCGACCGGCTTATCATCGCGCCGGATGGCCCGCTGGTGTACATCCCGTTTGCCGCGCTGCCCGTCAGCGACGACGACTACCTGATTGACCGCTACGTAATGAGTTACACCCCTAGCGCAACGGTTTTCCAACTGCTGAACGAGCGCCAACCTACACAAGCAGATCGCGACGCGGTTGTGATGGCGCAGCCCGTCGCGCCGCCGCCGCTGTCACGGCTGTCGTTTGCGCGCATCGAAGCGATTGACGTAGCCTCCATCCTGGATGTTGCGCCGGACTTCGACGCCACAGAAACGGCGCTGTACAACCAAACGCCGGGGAGCCAGGTAGTGTCCATCAGCGCGCACGCGCAAATGGATCCGTTTTCGCCGTTTTATAGTGCGATCTTCCTGGGCGCGGACGAACAAAATGACGGGCGGCTGGAAGTCCACGAAATCTACAACCTGGACATGCAAAGCACCGAACTCGTCATCCTGAGCGGCTGTGAGACCGGGTCTGGTGGGTTAGGTGAGGACTTCGGTGTGATGAACCGGGCCTTCTTCGCGGTGGGCGCGCAGCAGGTGGTGAGCAGCTTGTGGACGGTGGACGATCAAGCGACGGCGGCCCTGTTAACCGCCTTCGTGGAAGAACGCAGCCGTCACGGGGACGAGGCGCTGGCCCTGCAAACGGCCATGATCCAAACGCGAGAGGAATTCGCTGATCCGGTGTTGTGGGCCAGCTTCGTGCTGACGGGACTGCCGCAGTAGGCTCACATTCGTGATAGGGGTGACCTTTCTGTGGGCACGCGGTTAGGGTGCAGCGATAGCTGAAGCGCTAGTAGGTAGGTAGGGGACCTACATCGAAGTGGTGCAGCCGGGGGTACTCAATGTTGGCACCCGCCAGGACAATACTGTGACGCCCTCGTGCAGCGCTCAGTGAGCAGGCCGTCGTGTGAGCACGTCCGTGCCCCCGACGGGCAGCGTATCTGTTGATTCGTCTGTGGTGCCCGTCATCTATAGCGAAAGAGGGCGGAGTGTTGCTACACATTACCGATCGAACGTGGGCATTGCAGTCGACTTTGTCAGACGGTGTTTCCCTCGAGGCAGTTGCATTAACACTCTCTGTATTGAATTGTATACATGATTATGTAAGCTATAGAAAAGCACCTATAGTTTTGTCAATACATTGGAGTTAACCATGGTAACGTTGCTTCAGGATTTTCTAAGGGCACTGCTGGTCGATAATCTTGGTCTTTTTTTGACACTAAGTTTTGCATCGTTTGTTGTGCTTGTCTTCAGGCGTAGAATAATAGGGGGAAGTATAGGAAGTAGTGGCGTGGATGTTATAATAGAATCAATTAAAGATGAAGGAACTCAGACCCGCGACGAAGTTGTAAAACTCTTTGAGGAAGGTAAATCGTATCCTGACTGGAACACAGCCTTCGAAGACTTATATCAGTCTATAAACACGACCCTTAAGCAAACTCAAACTAGTGGGGGTGAACAGAAAATTACGTTAAAGTTAATCGCCGTTGCGATGACATTTTCAACGAACTTCGTGCAAGCAAGAGTGAAAAAGATTCTTGAGGATTTCCCGAAAGCCACTATAAACATTGAAATTGTATTAGTAGATCCGGACTACTTGGACGACCTACCGATCGAACGTAAGGAACTAAATTGGGCGGAGCGTGCGCGATTAGCACAGAGCGCGATGAAGAATTTTCGTGAAAGTAGTCTTGAACAATACAGGGGTAATATTTCAATAGAAACAAAGCTTTACAGAAACATCCCTCATTGGCACGGTTGGTTGATTAATGATGACTATCTATTCATCGGTAGAACAGACTGGGTACTCGTTGAACAGAAAGGTAAAACTGTCCCAAAATTAACAGTTGGTCAAAATACGTATCGCTACTATGACCGAACAACGATGTCTGGAAAAGACCGAATATCATTATTTGCGAACTGGCATAACTACTACTTTGACTATGGTTTGTTGAACGGACCACCAACTGGAAGTGATGAGTAGAGGTAATCTCTACTCACCTCTATCAAAAGCCTCATATCGGATTTAGTACATCTACCCGCCGTTGAGCAGCAGGTCGCGGGCTTCGCGGGCTGGGGTGAAGTTCGGGTTAAATGACAGGGCCGCGTTGTAGTTATCCACAGCGCGCTGCGTTTCACCGAGCGCCGCCCGCGCCTGGGCCGCATAGTAGAACGTCTCTTCCACATATTGGCCGCCGCCGTCATTGAGGTTGGCCTGGGCCAGCGCAATCGTCTCGTCGTAGCGCCCGACCGCGTTATAGGCCTCGAACGGGCCGAACTGGTACCACATCATGCGCCAGGGTAGGCCCCACTTGCGCGCCTCATCGTAGGCAGCGGCGGCGTAGTCGTACTGTTGCAGCATGACGTAGTTGCTGCCGATGTTAAACCACGCAAACGGGTCAGACGGATCAGCGGTGGCGTCTTGTTGGGCGCGGACGAGCGCGTTTTGAATGTTGATCTGCTCGTCGGCGTTGGTGCCCAGCAGTTGCATCAGTTCGGCTTCACGCTCTACCTGATAGAGCACCACATACACATAGTTGAAGTGCTTCCACTTGTCCTCGATTTCGCTGTACGGGTAGGCGTAATCGGGGCCGTCGTAGCTGTCATGGGTGATGAACTGCTGCGCGGCGTCGTCAAAGCCCTTCATCAGTAGGTAGTGGCCCATCCAGCCGAGCGTGTGCGGCGGCGGATCATAGCCGGCTTCGATTACCACGGGGAAGTCGTTGCTAATCAGCGTTTTGAGCAGGTCAGTGTCGCCGCCGTAGCGCTTCATGGCGCGTGCGCCCACACTGGTGTGGTTGTTCACATAGTCCACCATTTGCCAGGGGCTAACGTTTTTGTCTTCGGTGTTGGGCTTTAGCCACAGCGCCGCCGTGTTCTGATCGTCCGTGTAGCCGAAGTAGGTCAGGCCCATCGTGAGTGTGGCGGGGCCGCAGTTGTTCCAGCCCTGTGCTTCATAACGGAAGCCGTCCATGGAGTAGCTGTTCGCGCCGATGTCCATCGGTGAAATAAGTGTAGAACCGTCGGTGTCCTGGGCGAGTGCGTAGCCAGCCGTTACGATAATGGCACTCACAACCAGCGTCCGTAGGATGTGTTTCAGCATAGTGGGGTTTGCCCTTGTTCTCATGAGCGATTCATGTGGCAGTATAACAGGTTTTGTGGCTACGTGAATGTTGGCCGGGCTACGGTTGCCATACGCTTGCTTATGAACGAAAACAAATCCACATAATCTGTCGCCATCGGCAAAGTGCCTTTTACGCAAACCTCACCCCTGTTCGCTGCGCTCACTGTCCCCTCTCCAAATGGAGAGGGGAAGGAGAACCGGAGGTTCGGGAGGGGTGAGGTGTAGTAGCGCATCATATGAATCTGAATGCGTTTGTCCATTAGTTGATCAAGCCTACCTCCCCTTTTTCAAGGCAATAACTTTCATGCTGTGCCGTGTATATCGCGTTATGATTTAAACCCAGTAGGTGTGCATAAAGGGTGACTGACAAAGTGGCCAAATCCCGCCAATGGAAGTAGCATAGAAGCTGACCATCCAGTCATTACTCGGCACATTACAGTAGCCTTTATCTGGGGAAGCCTTATGTACCGCCAACGTCAATCTAGCGGCGCTCGCAGCCTGTTTTTCTTCATTATTGTCGGCCTTATTGGGGGCATCGGCTACTTTCTGTGGGACAACGCGCCCATC
>CAWUJQ010000263.1:0-6667 GCA_963922445.1 uncultured bacterium | reverse complement strand
TGGTGGGTGTGATTTGCTGCGGTGCGGGCATGGGGCATCCCCTGATGCTTGCGAGCGTGAGGTAGGGTTTATACATCAGGGGGGCTGTGGGGTAAAGCAATGTTACTAACTAGGACGGTGAATTTGCTTGAGCAGTTCAAACTCGTCGAACAGCGTCCATTCCTGCTGGATTTTGCCGCCGTGAATCAGGTGATGGCTGACGCCTAGAATGCGAATCGGGTTGTCCGTCGGCTCCCCATAAACGCCGTAGCCCGTATGCGTGCCGCGCATCGTCCAGCGGGTGGCTACGCGATAGCCCTGGGCGTCGTCGCCCACATGACAGGTATGCTCTACCGTCACGGCCATGTCTGGGAAGGGGGCCAGCAGCGAGATGATGTAGGTCTGGTAGTCGACGTGGCCTTGCGCCCGCCGCTGCGATGCGCCTTCCAGTGTAATCGTCTCGGCAAAATACTCGCGCACGGTGTTGACCAAGCGCCAGTTCCACACCTCGTGCAGCATCCGCTTGATGAAAGCCTCCGGGTCGAAGGGGCCAGTGGGCATATCTGGCACAGGGGCGGGCGGCAGTTGACCCACCCCGCGCTCTACGCCACCAACTGGATCAACGTTCAGGCCATTGTGGGCCTGTTTGCGGGCCATCTCTTTCGCCGTTTTGA
The DNA here is from genome assembly GCA_963922445.1 of uncultured bacterium. Lineage (GTDB taxonomy): Bacteria > Chloroflexota > Anaerolineae > Aggregatilineales > Phototrophicaceae > DAOTTY01. The sequence goes on along the minus strand of CAWUJQ010000263.1, from coordinate 6,014 downwards.
CCGGATCAAGGCCGAGTTGGTGGATAAGCGACAGCTCATCGCGTACCAGCCACTCCTCCACAATCATGTTCTGCTTGACGTGGCAGTCTGCAATGGCTTGATACTTCACCTTGTTGCCCGTGGGCGGGCCATACAGCGACCAGCCGCGATTGGTGCCGGCGTGCATCAAGCGGTGCGACGAGTAAAAGCCCTGCACATCATCCCCGCCCCAAATGACCTCATCCCCGTACAGGCGGCGGTCCGGGTAGGCGGCGAGGGTGGCGAGCGTCCCGGCAATAACGGCCTCACGGCCATAGATCGTCGCGCCGGAGGTGTGGATTTGCATGTTGTTGGCGTAGTAGTCGTACAGCTTGCCGACGGCGCGTTCTTCCCAAATTTCGTGCGTAATGCGAATGATGTAGTCCACGATGTCAGTAAATTTGGGGTCGAAGCCGTTCATGCGCTGGCGTGGCTTGCCGTCGGCGTCGCGGCGGTGCTGAATGTCGAGCGTGTCTTGCAGGGTGATGGATGCGGGCTGCGGTGTGGGTGTCTTGTTGTCCTGGGTCACGGGTGGTTTTCCTGTAAAAGTCGAAATCGTGCTGGCAGCCTAACAAGCCCCTTAAAGGATTGCAATATCACGGCGCGGGGTCGCACAAAGGACGTGCAAGCGGTATCTTTGCACGCGTCGCCAGTCACCTTACACTGGTGTTCGTAATCAACTCGCAGAGAACGGCCAACCTAACCCGATGTTCTTTGAATTTTTCGACCGTCAGTTTTTCGATGCGCTCATCTTCATTGTATTTGGGGTGGGCGTGCTTGCCGCAATCTTCCGCGTTTATCAGGACTTTAGCCGTCCGCTGCCGCCCGAAAATGACCCCTACAAGCGTGAGCGATCTAGCAGCGCAGGTGGGGACGATACCACAACAGACCTGGACGACACGCGTCCGAACCCGCCTGTGAACTAAACCTGATAATCGCCGTGGCTGCACGCCACGCTACACAGACATACTACCAACCAAAGGAACGAACCCACCGTGATCGACATCAACCTCATCCGTACCGAACCGGATACGGTCAAGGCGCAAATGGACAAACTCGGTGATGCCGCCGCCAAAGACCGCATCGACCGCATTGTAGACCTAGACGAACGCCGCCGCGCCCTGCTCACGGCTGCTGAAACACTCCAGGCGACGCGCAACCGCCTGAATAAAAAAATGGGGCCGCTGCGGGGCAACAAAAAACTAGATGACGGCGTTAAAGCCGTGCTGATGACGCGGGCTGCGGAAGCCATCGGCGCGGGTAGTTACGAAGAAGCCGAAACGATTATGGACGCCAGCAATACCGACGGCGTCATCCCCGCAGATGACCCCAATGTAAATGCGGCCATGCAAAGCCTCGTGGACGTGCTCAAGGGTATGAGTGACCGCCACAGCGACTATCAGACGGAAATACGCGACGTGGAAGCCGACCTCAACGAGAATATGCTGTGGATTCCGAACTTGCCGCACGACACAACGCCCGTCGGCGCGGGTGAAGAGGAGAACGTGCCCTGGGAGCCAGAAGGCGCGTTCCGGGAGTTCGACTTTGCGATCAAGCCGCACTGGGAACTGGGTGTGGAACTGGGCATGATCGACTTTGAGCGCGGCGTGAAGCTGCACGGCTCACGCGGGTATGTGTTGAAGGGCTGGGGTGCCCGGATGCAGCGGGCGCTGATTCAGTTCTTTTTGGATATGGCCCGCGAGAAGGGCTTCGAGGAGTACTATGTGCCGTACATGGTGCTGCCAGAGATGCTGGAAGGCAGCGCCCAGTTCCCCAAGTTCCGAGATACGGTGTATGAAGACCGGGATGCTGGCTTTGTGATGATTCCCACATCGGAAGTGGCACTGACGAACGTCCACCGGGATGAGATTTTAGATGAGGCCGACCTGCCGCTCTACTATGCTTCGCATACGCCGTGCTTCCGCCGGGAGCAGATGAGCGCGGGCAGTCAGGTGCGCGGGATTAAGCGCGTGCATCAGTTTGAAAAGGTGGAGATGTTCAAGTTCACCACGCCGGAAACGAGCTACGACGAACTGGAATCGCTCACGGAAGCAGCGGCAGACATCGCCCGTGCGCTGAAGATTCCGTTCCGGCGGCTGGCGATTTGCTCCGGGGACCTGGGCTTTAGCGCAACGAAGAAATATGACATCGAACTGTGGGCACCGGGCAGCGAGGAGTGGCTGGAAGTGAGTAGCTGCTCCAACACGGAGGCGTTCCAGGCGCGGCGGGCTAATATTCGCTACCGTCCCGAAGGCAGCAAGAAGAACGAGTTTGTGCATACGCTTAACGGGAGCGGGCTGGCCACGCCGCGTGTGATGATCGCCATCATGGAGACGTACCAGCGGGCCGACGGCAGCATCGAGGTTCCCGACGTGCTGCGGCCTTACCTGGGCGTGGATGAGATTCGGGGGTAGGTGTTGGATATGAGGGAGTGCCCAAGCGGGGACTCCCCACCGCTGGTGTGTCATTCAAAGGCGTCGTGGTCTTTCAGGGAGCGGCTAACCAGGCCCAAACCCGCCGCAAGCATCCCTAACATCAGCAAGGTATTAAACAGCGACGTGGGCCGGAAATTGACCGTCAGTCTCGCGAGGACGCCCAACACAATAATAACGGAGCCTGCAACCGTCAGAAACCGGCCGGCCAAACTGCGCCCGTTGAAAAACAGCAGTCCAATGCCAATGAGCAGTGGAATGAGCGATAGACCAAAGCTATCCACCGTGAAGCCGCCGCCGCCGCCAAATGGCACCCTAAAGCCGAAGCCTTGACTGCGCACCTGCACTTGATTCAGAAACAGATAGCCCCCGGCTACCACCAGCATGGTCCCGAAGAGAAATTCGCCAATGCCGCCCGGTGTGCCCCCCGCCCCGCGTTTGCTTTTTTCCATTGGTGTACGCCTCCCGTATGATTTGTATGCCTAACATGTGGTATCAGAATAGCATAAGTGGCCGCACCGACGAAAACGGTATCCCCTAGGATTGGGGGGTAAGTCGATACGGTTCGCCGCTGGCTGACGCCATCACTGGCGGGCGACGGCTTCCCACGCCGTGACCGCGTTGGTTGATTCCGTGTGTGATTTAGTGCAATAATGGAAGAAATAAGTCTATAAGGGAGCTAGACGTTGAGAACGCTGATACTTCTGCCCATAATCTTTCTCGGACTTATGTCAGTTTTACATGGTCAATCAACTGACAGGTCTTTAGATGGTGAACTGATATATACAAGAGATAATGGCGACGTTAGACAATACGTCCATGTGGGGGAACAAGAGCAGGTCTTTACTCTGCCGGGCGATAAATGCTCAAGAATATCGTACGATGGCAAATACATTGCAACAACGTCACCCCAAGAAGATGATCTTGTCATACGTCGCCTCAAGGATTTGACGGTTGTGGCTACTGTAGCGTGGAACCCTCAGTGGGAACCATGCCGTAACGGGTGGAATGGCTCTATCTATTCTGCGCCAATCAAAAACACGGAGAACCAGTACTTTGAATACAACGTGATTACCGGGAATGGTGAAGTGATCATACGCCAACCATCACCACCATCATTTTCCGATTTGCCTGAACACTACCCCTCTAGTGACGCGGATTTTTTAGTAGAGTCGCCCACTGGGACGCATGTGCTTTACGAAAAATGCGTGCGAGCAGACTTCGATCCAACACTAGGCCCCTGTCTAAGTGATGTGGAGTTCGTTGTATACGATGTGGTCAATAACACGGAGGTAGAAAGTTTAGCGTCAGTAGATCGTTTTTTACTCACGGGTGTTGATGATTTGAATCGTGGCGTTTCATCGGGCGGCGTTGCCTGGTCGCCCAATGGACGATACATTGCTTATTCAGGTGTAAGTGGGGGACCCGGCAGATTTTTTGACCTAGCGATGTATGACCTACAAACCGACAGCTATCCCGAGTTAGATTTTCTTAATTTCGGAGTAGATTACTGGCGACCTATGGAATGGTCACCCGATAGCACAAAGCTCGTCTTTTGGTTCACGCCTGGCGATTTGTATCCTGACGACACAACGCCACGCGATGAAGCCAAGTCGTTTGCCATTCTTGACATCGCAACGAATACATTCAAGACGCCGGGACGGGCCTTTTCGTCAACTGACCGCCCCTTTGTGACATGGTCACCGGATAGTTCCGGGTTTGTCTTCCGGGATTCCAACAACGACATGTACTTCATAGATGCTGTGACCGGAGCATCAACTGTCGTTGATAGTCATGTTATCGAAATCGTCAGTTGGAACGAGTTCGAGCCAATTGCGGAAGTTACGAAGTAGTCCGATATCACTGGCGGGCGACGGCTTCCCACGCCGTGACCGCGTTGGTTGATTCCGTGTGTGATTTAGTGCAATAATGGAAGAAATAAGTCTATAAGGGAGCTAGACGTTGAGAACGCTGATACTTCTGCCCATAATCTTTCTCGGACTTATGTCAGTTTTACATGGTCAATCAACTGACAGGTCTTTAGATGGTGAACTGATATATACAAGAGATAATGGCGACGTTAGACAATACGTCCATGTGGGGGAACAAGAGCAGGTCTTTACTCTGCCGGGCGATAAATGCTCAAGAATATCGTACGATGGCAAATACATTGCAACAACGTCACCCCAAGAAGATGATCTTGTCATACGTCGCCTCAAGGATTTGACGGTTGTGGCTACTGTAGCGTGGAACCCTCAGTGGGAACCATGCCGTAACGGGTGGAATGGCTCTATCTATTCTGCGCCAATCAAAAACACGGAGAACCAGTACTTTGAATACAACGTGATTACCGGGAATGGTGAAGTGATCATACGCCAACCATCACCACCATCATTTTCCGATTTGCCTGAACACTACCCCTCTAGTGACGCGGATTTTTTAGTAGAGTCGCCCACTGGGACGCATGTGCTTTACGAAAAATGCGTGCGAGCAGACTTCGATCCAACACTAGGCCCCTGTCTAAGTGATGTGGAGTTCGTTGTATACGATGTGGTCAATAACACGGAGGTAGAAAGTTTAGCGTCAGTAGATCGTTTTTTACTCACGGGTGTTGATGATTTGAATCGTGGCGTTTCATCGGGCGGCGTTGCCTGGTCGCCCAATGGACGATACATTGCTTATTCAGGTGTAAGTGGGGGACCCGGCAGATTTTTTGACCTAGCGATGTATGACCTACAAACCGACAGCTATCCCGAGTTAGATTTTCTTAATTTCGGAGTAGATTACTGGCGACCTATGGAATGGTCACCCGATAGCACAAAGCTCGTCTTTTGGTTCACGCCTGGCGATTTGTATCCTGACGACACAACGCCACGCGATGAAGCCAAGTCGTTTGCCATTCTTGACATCGCAACGAATACATTCAAGACGCCGGGACGGGCCTTTTCGTCAACTGACCGCCCCTTTGTGACATGGTCACCGGATAGTTCCGGGTTTGTCTTCCGGGATTCCAACAACGACATGTACTTCATAGATGCTGTGACCGGAGCATCAACTGTCGTTGATAGTCATGTTATCGAAATCGTCAGTTGGAACGAGTTCGAGCCAATTGCGGAAGTTACGAAGTAGTCCGATATCACTGGCGGGCGACGGCTTCCCACGCCGTGAGCGCATCGTATTCAGCGGCGGCGGTGCGGTCGGGGTCGGTGCCTGCTAATGTCACGCCCACCTGCCCGCGTGATAGCGTGTCGTCGCGGGCGTCTGCAATGAACACGCCGTTCACTGAAAACGTCAGGTAGTCGTTCACGCACGCCGCCTGGATCACATTGCCCGCGTCCAACGGCTGCACCGCGTCATGGCCTTCCCAATCCACGAGCAGCGTGAGGTCATCGCTGCCCGGCGCGCCGAGTTGAATGCTGGCGCGTCTGGTGCTGGCAATCAGGAAGTAGTAGCCGTTGCCGCTGCCATTGGCACGGCACAGGACGCCCACACTCACGACGTTATCCTCACTAACGGGCGCGGTCTGCACTTGCGCGCTGATTTCTGTGTTGCCGTGATCGCCAT
>CAWUJQ010000262.1:0-6676 GCA_963922445.1 uncultured bacterium | reverse complement strand
GCGCCGCCACGATGGACGCTCACGGGCAAGCGGCATCAGCAGCAGCCACGCGCCATACCCCAACCCAACGATAATGGTGGTATCCGGGTGGGTGAGCACGAGCGCTGCCAGCATCAGTGCGGCACCGGCCCCGTTGAACAGCAACCGCCCGCCCATGATGAGCCGATAAACAAACGTCAGCAGGGCTGCCCCAAAAATCAGGCCGATCACAGAGGTGTAGTGACTGTCCATGTAGGCGGTGAACAGCCCCGTGCCAATCATGGCGGCAATCACATGAGCACGGGCACGCGTTACGCCCCCCAATTCACGGCCAAAGTCGTATACCACCATCAAAAAGGCCACGCTCAACCCAGCGGCAATACTAAACTGCGTGATGTGCAGCGGCGTCCCTAGCCGCTCACTAAGGTAGGCCACCAGCACGGTGAATCCAGGGGCATACAGGTAGTCAATGTCCGGTTGGAAGGGGGCGAGGGTGGTTAAATCGCCGCCCAGCCGCGCCATGAGGGCCAGGTAGCCAAATCCCTGTGCGTCAGTGTCCAGGGGAACGGGCAATACAATCGCAGGCACGGCAAACACCAGCGCAGCCACCGCAATGAACAGCCCATCTATCGTAAACATTCCACGGACGCCATATAGGGCGTCCCTACGGATAAATCGCGCTGTGTAGGGACGCGCCGTTGCGCGTCCGCCAACGGATTTGGCATGCCACCCCCCCATCCCGATGGCAACCAGCACCAACGCTACATCCCCCAGCCACGCCTGCCACCCGAACGGCATCGCCACCGCCAATATCACCACCAGCCACACCGCCAACCCGACGGCGGCAGCCAATCCAGGCCGGGGCAGATGCAAGGCTGTCATGGTTAGTGCCGTGACCCCACCCCACACCAGTGCAAAGCTCACCATCACCCAAATTGCTGTCAAAACGACCCTCACCGGGCTAACAATCTATGCAGCGGCGTAGTATATCGTAATGTTTTTGGAAAGGAATAGTTAAAATTTGTAAACGGCTTAACTTTCACACAAATGTATGTTAAGGTAGAGCACGTAAGCTTTTGTTAGACTGTACCGTAAAACAACTGAGGACATCGCCGTGAACCACAAATACCCCACCGAAAATTCCTCAACAAATAAAATACACAAACTGACATTTGTCCGTTATGGGCTTGTTATTTTGATAACCGGGTTTATTGTGCGTGAATTGGTCGTCATGAGCGCGACGCCGTATCCGGGGTGGCTGTTCGTTGTGTTATTCGTGGTGCTGTGTGGGTCGCTGGTGCCGTATGAGCGCTTTTTGAATGTGGCGCGGTAGTGATACGAATCTCCGCAGACGGCAATAGGTGCCGTCTACGGTCGTCTCGTGATTGAAGCGCTACCCCCGTGCGCGGTTCAACTGCACCATCATCATCAAACTGAGCAGGATGCGCTGCTCTTCTTCCTGCGAGATGGACGGCTCCAGGTTATCAACGCGATATTTGCTCTCGAAGAAAGCGGGTTCTTTGGTGAGTTGCATCACAGGCAGGCCAGCATTGTCATGCACCGTGTAGGCTGGATGCAGTAGGAAACCCGTGAAAAAGCCAACAAACGGGATTTCACTCAGCAGCGCGTCACCGACCTTCACCCACGGGTTGTCTTCCGTCAGTGAATAGGAGCTGTCGCCGTTCGGCGTTTCGATGTCGTAGTGCGCCCGCCAAATCGTTTTTAAGCCGCGCTGCTTAATACTGCCCAGGGGACGTTCCGTTTTGCTGTCGGTAAAGCGGTAGCGCGCACCAATGTCAATGATGCGGTCGGCATTGATGCGATACAGTTCCTCGGTTTTGCTCTCATCGCGGAAGATGCGCACATCCTCGCGCAGGTTTAAAATCTTTTGGCGCACAAACAGCACAGAATTGCCGCTGGCGTCTGTGATGAAGATTTGCGGCGCGAGGGCAATAATGCGAAAGCGCAACTGTAACGGATAAGCAAACATCAACTGGCCGCCACCTATAGACGGACCCGGTGCGGCCTGCGGGCTGCTGCTCTTATGCGGGTACTCAACGTCGGCGACGGGCGCACCGTCCATTTTGGCGAGTGCCTTCTGCGCCGGTTCAAACGATGGGTCTAACGTAAGGACTTTTTCCAGGCTTTGGCGGCGTTGGTCGGGGTTGGTCACCGCATTAGACATCAACCACCAGCCGTTAGCGTCTTTGGGGTGTTCTTCGATATAGGTTTTCAGCATCTCGCGGGCACTGGTTTTATCCCCGCTTTTGATGAGGTTGTAGGCATCTTGCAATTCTTGAGCGGCCATTGGCGCGGCTCCTCTACACACAATCCATAATGGCAAATTCTGACTTCATTGTATGACTGTTTTGGAGCGGGGGCAATCAAACCAACGCAAAATTGGGGGGGGGAGGAACCTACCGTCACGGGAATGTGTGTCGGGGTTTGATGTTGAGGGTTCAGAAATTAAGTGGGTAACCGGGGTTTTTGGCGGACGCGCAGAAGCGCGTCCCATACGCGTCAAGTTAAGGATTGCGAGGGCGCTGCCCTCGCGCACCCGACAGGGGTTGACACCCCTGTACCCCATGTCTTTTCACCTTGTCAGTGAAAATGACCGCTTTTTGCCGCGCTTTTTCTGGAAAAAGTGCGTGGGGTTCGGGGCAAAGCCCCGAAAGGTAAGTCAAGATTTTCTTAAGTTGACACCTATGGGACGAGGCCTGCCTCGTCCGCTGAACACCACAACGCATCGTTCCCAGATTATTTTTCCAAACGTCAACATCAAACCCCATTGAAAAATTTCTAGTCGTTTAGCGCCCGCGGCCGGCCCCGAAGATCGCCCCACCCAGCTTGAAGCCGCTCTCTTCCAGGCGATTGACAAACTTAGGCCGGAAGCCCGTCGGTTCCAGGTCACCGCCACCATCGTGACTAAAGCCCTGGCCGCTGTGGTGTTCCGTCTTATACAGGAAGATGTCCTGCAATGTCACGTTGTCGCCTTCCATACCCTGCAACTCCGTGATTTGCACCACCTTACGGCTGCCGTCTTTGAGGCGCATTTGCTGCACAAACAGGTCAACCGCCCCGGCAATCTGTGAGCGAATCACATCCACGGGCAAGTCCATCCCGGCCATCATACACAGTGTTTCCAAACGGCTAACCGCGTCACGGGCGCTGTTGGAGTGAACCGTTGTCAGTGACCCGTCATGGCCGGTGTTCATCGCCTGGAGCATGTCCAGCGCTTCACCACCACGACACTCACCAATCACCAGGCGGTCCGGGCGCATACGCAGCGACCCTTTCACCAGATCACGAATAGACAGCGTGCCCTTGATGCCGTCGCCCCCATCCACTGCGGGGACGGGGGGGGCGGTTTCCAGGCTGACGACGTGCCGCTGCGCCAGATTAAGTTCCGCTGCGTCCTCAATGGTCACGATGCGCTCATCGTCCGGGATAAAGCTGCTCATCACGTTGAGCAGGGTCGTTTTACCGGAGCCAGTACCGCCGCTGATGACGATGTTCAGGCGGCTGACCACACACGCTTCCATGAAGTCCTTCACTTCGCGGGTGAACGAGCCAAACTTCACCAGGTCTTCCCAGGTGAGGCGCTTTTCGGGGAATTTACGGATGGTGATGGTGGTGCCGTTGAGCGCTGACGGCTGCGTGACGATATGCACACGGGAACCATCTGGCAGGCGGGCGTCTACCATCGGGTTGTCGCGGTTGAGGGCGCGCATCAGCGGGCGCACAATGCGCTGGGCCGTCCACTGAACATGTTCTTCGTCGTCAAACGTGATTTCGGTTTCGGCCAGCTTGCCTTTGAACTCCGCGAAGACCACGTCTGCCCCATTGACCATGATTTCGCTGTAGCGGCGGTCTTGAATGAGCGGTTCAATGGCCCCAAAGCCCATAATATCGTTGAACAAGCACTCCTTGAGGATGTGGTAGTCCGTGTCGTTGATGTCAACGTTCATCTTATCCAGAACGGTGTTCAACCGCTTTTCCAGGATGGCCTGCTTGGACGGGTCTCTGCGATCCCAGAAGTCAGCCTCGGTGGGGTCTGCCAGCAGCTTGGGCCGCAGCGAACGGCGCAGTTTGACAATGTGCTTGGGAATGATGCGCTTGGCAGGTGGCGTATAGCCCGCGTCGGTGACGTCTTGCGGCGTCAGTTGAATCAGGTCGGTCAGCGTGTCTTGCACGCCGCCGCCCTCCTCTTGCTTTTTGGGTTTGGGAGCGGGTTTTTTGACCGGGGCGGGGGCAGGGCTATCGCCCAGGTCGTTGAGCAAATCGTCAAAATCGTCAGACTGGCCCTTACGGGACGAATCGCGTTGGTTTTGTAGTCGGCGGGAAAGGCTCATGGGGAGGAAGCTCCATTACTGGCGTACTGGCGAACAGATTGGGTCACTGTATAGTTTACGGTTAATGACGACAATTTACAATTTATGCTGCGTAAATTTTTCTTAACGTTATGGCGGGGGCGTCGCGACCAGCGCGTCAACCGTGGCAAATACGGCGTTGGATGCCTCTGCAAGGGCGGGCGCAGGCAATGGTGTGGCCGCTGTTGCTGTAGCCGACGGCGGGTTTGCGGTGAGTGCCATCACCGTCACGGTACCGAACAAGGGCTGATTGCGCGCCATGACTTCGGTCAGGGTGGCCTGCATATCGCTCGGTTGCCAGGGTGAGTCATCAGCAAGCCACATCACGAGTGCCCCAACAATCTGAATAAGTGCGGCAATGACGCCAATGGCAGTGAGGACGTGCTGCCAGCGTGGGGTAGCGGTTGGCTTTGGTTTGCGTCGTGTCATCGCCCTGTGACCTTTATGCCAGCGCGCATCCCCACCCCCTAATAAAACTTGATCCCCGGCACGTTGCGGTCAATGCGGTAGTGGATGCGCAGCGTTAACTTGCCCAACTGAATGTCGTCACCATCCCGCAGCATACGAGGCTGTTCTGGCAGCAGTTCCTGGCCATTGAGGTAAGTGCCGTTAATGCTGCGGTGATCCACCAGATAGAGCGACACCCCCTGCCGTTTAATAGTCGCGTGCTGCCGAGACACCCCCAACTCACTGCCACCATAGGCCGTCAGGTCGACCTGGGGCGTGATGCCTGTGCTGTGGTCACGCCGCCCCAAGGCAATGTCCAACACCTCGCTGTAGGGGAAGCTAAAGCGAACTTGTGCGACAAGCAGTTCGATCTCCAGGATGACGGGGCCGTCAAAGCGGGCCGAACCAAGCCGCTGGATGGGTTGATCCAGCCGAGATTTCAGGTTCTTCGTGACAAGCCCATTATCCTCGGACGCTTCCTCGTCCTTTTTATCTTCATCTTGCTGGACGGGTCGGGTGGGGTTGCTGGGAGCATCATCGGCAATCACCTGTGTAGCCGTGTCGGGGTCAGCAACAAACGGCGGCGTGTGATCGCCCGTAGCGTCCACTGCCGTAACATCGCGGGGTTCGTCACTGGCCGATGCCTGCGTGCCGTTTGCGTCAGCGTCCGGCTGCGCGTCACTGCCAAACGTTTCATCAGCGTCAGCGGGCGTGGCAGTGACTTCTATCGTGGTGCGCTTATCTGGGCGGGGCTTTCCATGAAACGAGATGCCCATGCGCTCATCGAAGTCTGGCTGCCAGCCCGTTTTTCGAAGTTTCGGTTCGCTGTCTTGCTTCTTGTCAGTCATGGAATGGATGACTCCGGTAAATAAATGTACGGGCTATGATGAGTCTGCGTTGCGGCGGAAGGCGATTCGCATAACAAGGTCGCCCACACGAATCACGTCGCTGTCGCGTAGGATGCGGGGCTGGTCGGGTTGGATGCGCTGGGCGTTGAGGTAGGTGCCGTTGATGCTCTTCTGGTCTACCAAATACAGCGCCCCGTCGTCTTGCGTAATCACGGCATGCTGACGGCTAACCCCCCCCTCGGCCCCGCCGTGCGGCTCCAGGTCTATATGTGGGATAGTGCTTGTGTCCGTGTCGTGGCGGCCTATCACGATTTCGTCAATGTCTTCATAGTCAAACGCGAACACAACGTCCGTCTCGTGCAGCTTGACCTCCAGCGCCATGATCTTTTCAAAGCGCGAGGTGCCCCAGCGCGGCTTTTGTTCGATGACATCCTTCACGGCGGATGGCCGCGTGTGGACGCGTGTTTTGCTGGTTGTGTCCAATACCGCGCCGCACTTCATACAAATAATGTCGTCGTAGGCGTTTTCGTTGCCGCAGTTGGGGCACGTTTGCGTGGTGGTGGTGGTCATCGTGCCACCTCCGTCGGACTCATCTGTACGGCAGCAGGTGACGGTGTGTCGATGAAGTCAATAATTACCGCCGACGCTGTGAGATCAACGGACAGTTGGGGCATCGCGCGAGCGGTTGCCGTGCGAATAACGGCGTTGTTGGTTTTGACGATAGCGGTTGTGGTCAACCCAAACACCAAAGGCCGATAGTACGTGTTTTGCACGTGAGCAGTGGCCACAATCAGCAGGCCAATCACCGTGACAATCCACACGGGCACTATCAGCGGCAGGTTTTGCAAGCGCTGGGTCATGATGTAGCCTCCTCATCTGGTGTGGCGTCCGTTGGCGCAGCCCCCGGCGGCTTGTGCTTCATCACCATCATACGTACCACTCCCTGACCGGGCACGCTGTGATGCACCCACACACACGGCATCGCAGCCGACGGGCCAACCCCGCGCAACTGCACCACTGGCGGCGGGTGTC
>CAWUJQ010000261.1:0-6693 GCA_963922445.1 uncultured bacterium | reverse complement strand
TTCTTCGGCCTGGGAGCGCCACCGTGCAATCGGCGTGACGGGTGTGTGTGGCTCGGCTAGGGGCGCTTCGTTGGCATAGGTGCGCATCACCTGACGGCCAAACCGCAGCATCCGAGCGCCCAGGGTGCTAAAGCGGCGGCGTTGGGGCGTGTTGTCAGTCATGGTTTAGTAGGCCGTAAACTCGGAAAAGGACAGTTCGATCTGCTCGACTGAGACTTCTTTTCCGTCAGATTTCAGGGTGGGGCCGGTGTATTTGATGGGATAGGCTTCCGACAGGATAATCATGCTGAGCGGGATGCGCGTCACATGGAAGATGTTGATGATGACGGTGCGCTTGGCCCATACCGGGTTGGCGTTGAAGTCCAGCATATCGAAGTACCAGGTCATCAGGTGCATGTTCCAGGTTAGGCCATGCTTGAGGGTGATGCTGCTGGCGCTGATGCGGTACGGGAGCTGGTGTTTGTAGGTGTTTTGGCCGCCTTCGATGATGTCGCTGCCGGTGTCTACCGTCAGGGTGGGCAGCGTTAGCTCGTTGAAGCTGGCAAACCAGATGTCATCAACCGTAACGTGAAAGCGAAAGTTTGAAATCGCGTCCAGGCGTGCGCCTGTGATCGTTGCCCCTAAACTCAGTAAATTACCAACCATTATTCATTCCTCCCGCGACGCTCTGGCCGAGCGCCAACTCGCTCTTTTTCTTTTTTTAGCTCTTCGCGCCACATCTCATATACCCGTTCCGCCACGCGCTCCACCAGCTTTTCGTAGTCGTCATCGGTGGGCGGTTGGTTGAGATTGGCTTCTTGTGAGTTGTCTGTTTTTGGCATGGGTTACACTCACACACTTTTGAACGGGACTCGAACCCTAACAAATTATAGAAGACAACATGTGCCGAACGCGCTATAGGCTACATCTACAGGTATTGTACAACAGGACGAGGTTACAGGCTGTAAAGATAGCATATACCGCGTTCGCGACGGTGCTTGCTGGTTGCCTAGCGCTGTGTGGAGCGGGCGTTGATTTGATTGAGCACTTTTACCCAGGAGCCGCGTTCGCGGTGGGTCATGCCCATAATCTCGTCGTAGCTCCAGCCCAGCCCAACGGCGACGAATGCTACCTCCTCGCGCAAGCGATCAACGGGGTAGCTTACGATTCCCCCATGAAGGGAACGTTCACCTCAAATTCGTGGCCACAGTTGGGGCACCCGACTGCGACGGTACGGTCGTCCAATTCATTGATTTGCTGGTAGAGGTCTTGCAGGAAGGCGATGTCTGCACTGAACATGCGCTCAATGATGCTGGGTGTAACACGTTCCAGCGTGCCCAGGCGTGTGACGACGCGGGCCAGCAAGACGATCACCAGGTAGGCTTCGTTGTTGCGGACGCGTGGGTCTTGCAGGGGCATAATTTCATCGAGCGCGGTGGCCATGCGCATGGTGCCTTCGGCATGAACTTCCCCGCTGTCGTCAATGTACCCTTTTGGCAGTACAAAGTCGAATTCCGTTTGCAGCGCCATGAAGTGCGTGTCCTTATCGTGTGGCTGCGTGTTTTAGCTACAGGGCGCAGGCAGTGCTGCGCCCCGATTGCAATGGTTACGAAGCGCTTGGTTAAACGTCGCGCACGTAGTATTCGTAAACGACTGTGAGTGTTTCCGTCACGAACTGGGAGTTCTGTGTGTCGAACTCTGGGCCTTCTACCTTGCTGGGCCATGCTTCCTGGAACGTCCAGGCAGCCACAGGCGCGTTGGTCACGTCTAGGGCAGTGATGGTGCAAGAAGTGCGGGCACCGGCAACGTCGCCGTCGCTAACCATCGCACGCCACGTCCAGTAGTCGGCACGGCCTGGGATGATAGCGCGCTTGACAGTGAACTGACCGGACCCCGTCTGGCGACCGGGCACCTTTTCGATGGCCTCTTTGAAGCCGCCCGTGATGACCTTGTGTTCAACGACGTCGCTTTCGTCTGTGAGGCCGCTGATTTCGAGGACTTCGCTTTCGTCAATTTGACCGGCGGCCTCGAACATAAACTGAAAAGTTGCTGTTGAACGATATTGATCGACCATGATCTATCGGCTCCTTCTACTAGCTGGTGCGCTCGAACGATTCGTATACGAGGGTGACGGTTTCGATGCCAACGTTGTTGTCGTCGGTCTTGAAGGACGGGCCGTCTAGTTTGCTGGGCCATGCGTTGGTGATGGTCCATTCACAAGCGGGCTGGCCAGCCATCGTCAGCAGCGTGAGCGTGCAGTTGACGCGGGCAGCAGTAACACCCCCTGTGATGACGAGGTTACGCCACGTCCACATGTCCATGTTGTTGGTGATGCCGCGCTCCAGGGTCATGGTGCCCCAGTTCAAACGGCCCGGCTGCTTGAAGACGATTTCCTGGAAGCCCTGCGCCATGCGCTTTTCTTCGATGACTTCGTTTTCGTTGCTAAGGCCCGTGCATTTCATGAAGAAGCCGGTCATCATGCCGCCTGCTTCAAACATGAAGTGTTGGGTCTGTAGTACGTCAACTCCTAAACGATCTCCTACAGGCATGAACTACCTCCTGAATATACTATGATGCCTGACTGAAACGATTATACAGGGCCAACGGCAATCCGCTGGCCCTAGGGTTTAACGGTTTATTCCGGTGACCACTGGCTAACGCGGAAGATAACAAATTCTGCCGGCTTAACCGGTGAGATGCCAATTTCCACAACAAGCTGGCCCAGGTCACGTTGCTCCGGCGGGTTGGTTTCTTCGTCACACTTGACGTAGAAGGCTTGCGCTGGTGTGGTGCCAAACAGCGCGCCCGTGCGCCAAACATTGGTGAGGAAGGCGCTTACGTCACGGCGGACGCGGCCCCACAGGAACTGGTCGTTCGGCTCGAAGACGACCCACTGCGTACCGCGCTCAATGGACTCTTCGATCATGTTAAACAGACGGCGAACGTTGATGTAGCGCCATGCCGGGTCGCTGGACAGGGTGCGAGCGCCCCAGATGCGGATGCCACGACCGGGGAAGGAGCGGATAACGTTAACGCCGATGGGGTTGAGCAGGTCGTGCTCGCCCTTGGTGACGTTCACTTCCAGGCCGACGGTGGCACGAACGAGTTCATTAGCCGGGGCCTTGTGAACGCCACGGGTGTTGTCGGTACGGGCGTAAACGCCTGCCATGTGGCCGCTCGGCGGGATCATGCGGGTGCGGCTGGTCTTGCCGGTCATATCGGCAACTTCGAGCCACGGGTAGTAAACAGCGGCGCGGGTGGTGTCGTAGTTGACTTCGAAGCGCCATTCCTTCATTTCCTGCGGCATCATCTTCGGCGGGCAGTCCAAGATGGCGAAGCAGTAGCGAACGAGTTCGCAGTAGTCGATGATGGCTTGCTGTACGGACTGAACGCCCTTCATGTCCAGCTCGCCCACTTCGTAGGCGCTCATCAGGTCAGGCGCACTAATCATGGTCACGTCGTCAATCGGCTCCAGGCCGCCCAAACCGACGCGCTCACTCACGCTACCCTGATAGTCTGCCAGGGTGATGGCCTTGGTTTCAACAGAGCCACCTTCCAGGGTGTAGGTGCCAGCAGCCGGAATGACGTTGGCCTTGTTGCTGACGACTTCGGCGGTAACAACGGCGCTGTTTTCCTGCAAGACGGTAGCAACGTTGTTGTCGCCCTTGCCGGTGGTCAGGCTGTCGTAGCGCTCTACGGTGCGGCCATCAATCTTGACGAGGACGTTGAACTCGGTGGGCTTGGAAGCAGCAGCCTTCTTCGCGTCGTCCCCTTCGCCAGACGGCAGTTCGGGTGCAACGGGCTTAACTTCAACTTCGATGCCATTACCGACGGGGCCGCCTTCTTTCGCCACAAACTTGACGAGGTTAGCCGGCTTGTCTTCGTCACTTTGAGCGGTTACCTCAGCGGCCTTGGTCGCGTCTGGGTCAGCAGACGTGCCAAGTGTTTTAACGCTGACGATGTAGCAAATGCCGCCACCATTAGCGAAGTAACCATAAACGGCGTCCGGCAGGTAAGCTCCATCAATGAAGCCGCCGAACTTTTGAACATACTGACTCCAGTTGGTCACCAGGGATGGCTTGCCAACCAGAGAACGAACCTCGCCATCACGTTCTTCCTGGGCGCGTTCTGTGTAGCCGATGAAAGCAGCTACAGCCGTGCCGACCGCTTCGATGGGTTTAGACCCGCGATCGACCTCTTCCATATACACACCAGGGGATAGATAGTTAGGCATGAAAAACTCCCTCTCTATACAAAAAGTAAAAGCCTAAACCAGATCAAGCATCGTGCTAAGCCAGGTCAAGGGCACCGTTAGGCCGGTGTTGGCTCAACAGACGCCATCGCTACGCGCAGTGTGCAGCGATGGCGTCTGCCGAGCCATAGGCCGTGGGGTACCTAGTCCTTGTCGTCGCCCGGTCCCTTCACTGATCGGTGAACAATTCTGATGTCGGATGCCCGACCCGGACGGTTGCTAACGCCGTCTTTGCGTTCCGTAACGGCCTCGCGCACTTCTTCGTCCTTTTCTTCGGTGGGTTGAGAAACGATTTGGTCAATGCCGATGCTGCTCTCGAAGACCAAGGGCGACTCGAACCCAACTTGTGTATCTAGCTCAACAGTGGTCACGACCAAAAAGCCGAGCCGAATTTGATTATCCAGCACACTCCAGATGTCGGTCACGTTGTAGCGCTGCCCAACGACGGACATATCCGCTACCCACAGCGGCATCTCCCACTCCTGATAGCGCAGGTCGCCTTCGCAGTCTTCTGGCATGATGACAGGAATTTTTTTGAAGGTGCCCAGGGCGCGCCACAGCAGTTGGTGTTCGTCTTCCACTTTGCGCGCCCACGCCGTTACCAAATAGGACAAGTCCATGCGGCTGTTGCGGGTGTGCATCCGGGCGCGCTGCCCGTCAACAATTTCCCGCTCCAAGCCGGGCCGACGCAGCTTGAGGTTTTCGCGCAAGTCGAAGCAGAACAGGTTCAGCGTGGGACGGTTAAGGGTTGCGGCCCACTCCCCCGTTGGCTGGTCGAAGGCGACGTCGATGTCTTTTTTGCTGACACCGCCACGGTCGCGCAGCATTTTTTCAAGCGTTTTGTCTACATCGTGGAGCATGATGTGCCCTCGTTTATTCGTTTAATAAATGCGCTGCCGTAAGGGTTGCATGGTGGCGGACGCGCCGTTGCGCGTCCCTACAGGAGGCTGAAAACAATCGTTAATCATAGATCAAACGCCCCATCTTCTGGTGTTCGCGGCGGATGGCGCTGCGAATGTGATCTAAGCTGATGACGCCGCCATCGGCTGCTGCCAGGTAAGCCGAAGCCAGAGCCGCATTACGGATGTTACCACCAGCGAGGTGATAGCGCTCAGCAATATCGGCCAAATTGATGGCGGGGTCGAGTGGTGC
Organism: uncultured bacterium; assembly: GCA_963922445.1. GTDB lineage: Bacteria > Chloroflexota > Anaerolineae > Aggregatilineales > Phototrophicaceae > DAOTTY01. The sequence continues at coordinate 1,310 of CAWUJQ010000261.1, read as the reverse complement.
TTCTGGCGGGAAGTGCGCTTGCCACAGCTTTTCGCGATATTCACCGTCCGGGAAGGGAAAGTCCACCATGAAGTCAATGCGGCGGGTGAACGCTTCGTCCAGGTTCTGACGGAGGTTTGTCGCCATAATCGCCACACCGTCGTAGTCTTCGATTTGTTGCAGCAGGTAGGCCACTTCGATATTGGCATAGCGGTCGCGGGCGTCCTTCACTTCGCTGCGCTTACCGAAGATAGCGTCGGCTTCATCGAAGAACAGGATGGCATTACTCGACCGCGCCTCGGAGAAGATGCGGCTGAGGTTCTTTTCCGTTTCACCGATGTACTTGCTCACGACCGCGCTTAAGTCGATGCGGTAGAGCGCCAGCCCAAGCGCGGTGGCAATTACCTGGACGGCCAGCGTTTTACCCGTACCGCTCTCACCTGCAAATAGCGCGCTCACCCCGTTGGCATTGGCAATACGCTTGATGAAGCCCCACTCCTGCTGCACGCGATAGGCAAAGCGGGCGCGGTTGGTGATTTCATGAAGCTGTTCCATCTGCTCTGGCGGCAGGATGAGGTCTTTCCAGGTAAAGCGTGGGGTGATGCGGTCAGCAAGCGCGCCGAGTTGCAAGCTGATGTGCGACTGAATGCCAGTGTACAGGTCGTTGCGGGTGACAGGCTGCTGACGGGTGGCGGCAACGTCTAGCGCGGTGTTGACTGCCCGGCGGATGCTGTCTCGCGGGATGCGGAACTTGTTGCTAATTTCACCCAGGACGGCTTCTTCAATGTCGATTCCAGCGTCCAGGGTAACGGATTGCCAGGTGGCCATACGCTCTGGCACATCGGGCACATCAAACTCGGCCCGCAGCATACGGCGCTGGCGATGGGGGTTCATCGGTTCCCAGTCTTTATCGCCACACAGGAACACAGGCCGCTCATAACTGTAGAGTGCGTCCCACAGGTCGGCATCGGGTTGGGTGTCATCGCCTAGCAATGCGTTCCACTTATCAATGAGCAAGGCCGACTCGTTCAGGTAGGCTTCGCGGATGGCCAAGCGCCACGCGTCATTGAAGGACATGTCTAGCTTAGCCAACTTCTCCCCGTCAATGACGGTTAGCGAGGCGTTGTAGGCATCGCACAGCGCAGTTGCCGTATTCACCTGCCCAACGTCCGGGCGACCTTTGAAGTAGACCAGCGGCACGGCAGCCAGCCCGTCACACAGACGGTCGAACTCACTTTGTGGCAGAGCGGGCAGCGCATCGGATGGCGGGGTGCCAAGCGTAGCACGGATGCGCTCATCGGGCTGCGGGTCACCCAGCAGATGCTGCACCA
>CAWUJQ010000260.1:0-6708 GCA_963922445.1 uncultured bacterium | reverse complement strand
ACTATACCTGGCAGCATACCGCCAACCAGACGATTCAAAGCTATCAATTTGCCCTTAAAAATAGTTAATTAACCCACCCAAGGCCTTATGCTCTTCCGCGAGGACATCGAAACCAGCCCCACCCCCTCTGGCAGTGGCCAAGCCGCCGCCGACCAGCCCAGCCGCATTGAACCTGCGTGGTTGATGCCGCTGGCGGACATGGCGACGGTGTTCCTGGCGTTTGTGCTGGCCTACACCCTCCGCTACGAGGTACAGCTCATCCGGCCCGTGCTAGAGGCCAACGATGTGCCGTTTGCGACCTATACACCCTATGTGCTGGTGTACATGGGCTGGTTAATGGTCAACTATGCCATGAGCGGCCTGTACCGGCGCATTCGCGGGCGCTCGTTCTTTGAAGAAAGCACGATTATCGCCAACGGGGTTACCAGCGCCGTCGTCGTGCTAATGGCCATCAGCTTTATGACGCAGGCGCGGGCCTTCAGCCGCTTGATGCTCGTCTATTTGGCGGTGACAACGATTGGCATGTTGGCCGTGGTGCGCATTGGCCGCCTGTGGATGTACAGTCACCTGCGCGCCAAGCACGGTTTGGGCGTGCAGCGTGTGCTGATTATTGGCGCGGGTGAGGTGGGGCAGGCCGTTATGCGGGTGATGCTGGCGCGGCGCGGGTTGGGCTATGCCCCTGTGGGCTACCTGGACGACGACCCATCAATCGGGGGGGTTGACCTGGGGCGGCTGCGCGGCCTGGGTGATATTCACAACCTGGAAGAAACCATCAAAGCAGAGCGGGTTGATTTGGTGGTGGTTACACCGCCCTGGTCAGGCCAAAGCCAAATCATGGAAACCGTAGCCGTCTGTCGCCGGTTGCGGGTGCCTATGCGCGTTGTCCCCGATGTGTTCCAGTTGAACGCGCCCCGCGTCCACGTGGAGAACTTAGACGGGATTCCGCTGCTGAGCATGGAACTGGAACCCACGCTTCAGGCCGCGAACAAAGTCCTCAAGCGCGTGCTCGATTTGCTGCTGATTATCATTGCGTCTCCCGTGTGGCTGGGTGTGTTCGGCTTGGTGGCATTGGCCGTCAAATCAGAAGACGTTGAGGCACCCGTGTTCTATAAGCAGCGGCGCGTGGGCGAAAACGGCAAGCCCTTCAACATGATTAAGTTCCGCAGCATGATCCCTAACGCGGATAAATACCGCGACCAACTCGTGCGCGAACAACGGCAAGACCCACGCCATCCCAAGCTGGAAAACGACCCACGTATCACTCGCGTGGGCCAGTTTTTGCGGCGCACCAGCCTGGACGAACTGCCCAACTTGCTTAACGTGCTGCTCGGTCAGATGAGCCTGGTAGGGCCGCGCCCGCCCACCCCCGATGAAGTCATGCTGTACGATGCGTGGCACATGCAGCGCTTGAATACCGTGCCGGGTGTGACGGGGCTGTGGCAGGTCAGTGGCCGCAGTGATGTGCCCTTCGATGAGATGGTGCTGCTGGACATCTACTACATTGAGAACTGGTCCATCTGGCTGGACATCGAAATTCTGCTGCGGACGATCCCGCGTGTGCTGCTGCGCGATGGGGCGTATTAGCCTGCCCATCTCAGATCACGCCCGATAAGCAGTTCTTGCTTTTTTGCATGATGCGTATTTTTCATGCTAACGGCCAACACCTCAAACTTATGTTGTTCAGCAAGTCGAAGAATGTGGGTTGTGTTGTCATAGGTCATGAGGAAATCCCCTTTGACGCTTGCCATCAGCGCAAACAGTGCTTCATGGTCGAGTTCCCAGTGGTCATACAATCGAGCGCCCGGTTTGGCCCCTGAAGCAGTGTAGGGCGGGTCGATAAAGTACACGCAGGTCGGGTCATCGGCGTATTGCTGAAGGCAGGCTACTCCATTACCGTGAATAAACGTAAGTTGCTCGCATACACCGTCCATAGCCCGGATGCGTTTGGCGAGTGTGTCAGGGTACCAACGCGACTTTAACCCACGGTTGTTTTCTCCGTTCTTCAGCATACCCGCGCCTTTCGCCAGTATCCCACCGCGATTGACCCGGTTCTTAACAATCGTCTGGAAAGCCTGCTGCCGTATTGATGGTGAGCGATCCGCCAATAGTGCTGTAACGTTTGCCGCTGTCAAATCAAATGATTGAATGCGCTCTGCCAGCCAGTCACCGTGCCCATCGTTGACAATCGTTTGCCAAACCGCTGCCACCTGTGCGTCAAGTTCTACCAGGGTGACGTGTTGCGCTAACCCCTCGAATGCAGCAGTCAGGCCGACAATGGCCCCACCCGCGAATGGCTCAACGAGGTGGGCTGGCGTCTGTGCTTGTGAGGCCAACCATGCCCGGATGCGCGGCACGAGCCACGTCTTGCCACCGGGATAGCGAAACGGGCTTCTGTGCGGCACAGACGCCACATTGACGATGCCTTCGGGCGGTGGCATGCCGGGCAATTGGGGTTGGCGGTGGCTATGGGTCATAGCAATTCGTCCAGTGTCGGGGCGTCCGGCGGGTTGTGTTCGTCGTCTAACTTCTCGTCAAGCCGACTTTGCAATTGTGCGGTGAAATCCGATAGTGTGCCAGGTTGCGGCGTTGTAATCTGATTGAGTGAGTCTTGAAAGCGCGTGTAAACGATTCGCGTCAATGTGAGTTGATATTGCTGGGCATTTTCGTCCCCTGCAAGATCGTATACCAACCAGGCAATTTCAGCATCGCTCGAGTCAACCTCATCCAGGGCTGGCAAACTATTAAAGAAACCGCTGTGCAAGGCAACCGCTTGTTTTTTGCTCCAAGCCCTTAAAATACCTCCTTTGTAAATCAACTGTGGCACAAGCCTTTTACGCGAAGAAGACAGATAGTCTGGCCGAGGACGATGCCGGACGTATTCATCAGGGTTCGCTATGTAACGATCTGCGTCTGACGTGTAGGCTGTGAATGGGGTGCGAACATTGCCCGAAATGTACACAGCTTGTATCTCCAGTGCCCCAAAGTCTAGCAATTGCCCACGCTCATCATAAGACACAAGCACGATGTCGATATTCCCAGCAGAAACACCGTTTTTGTCGTTAAGTCGCACTTCAGTAAGGGATGTCCACGTCGCGTCTGCCGGAAAAAAGAACGCTGCCGCGTCATCAGCTACCAACCAATCCTGACGGAAACGCACCGGACACGTGATGGCAATACTGTCTCGTGCATCAAAGACACTGCACACGCCAAGTGGGTCATTCGCTTTGTCTTTGGTGCAGTTGGGCACTCGATTGTTAAACGGACATAGCCGTTTATCGCGGTACCGCTTTGCCTTCTCTGACTGAATATTCGCCGGAAAGCCAAAAACTTCGGCAAGGGGTTGTGATGCCAATACATTGGACCTTTCTATTCATTACTTGGGTATAAACTACTCCCGCACCTTGCGATGAATCGCCCGGTACTCGCCCGCCCGCTTGATGACCCCCTCAATCACCACCGCTGCCCGGTGCATCCCCTCCGTGGGGCGCGGGTGCCCCATAGACGACAGCTTGAGCGTGAATGTACCCGGTTTGTCCTGGCGCGGCACGACCAAAAAGCCCACATGCTGCTCAATTGTCGCCTCCTTGACGTACACCTCATACAGCACGCTCCCCGGACTGACAAAGGCATGCATCACACTCACATGGATGTCGTCCTCTGGGAATGACTCGGTGGTGCGCTCGAAGGTGTCTACCATTTGCGGCAGGCTCAGGGATGATTCAAAGACGAGGTTCGGCATAGCAATCTCTCGGATAACGGGTACATCGGGCGCGGGGCTGTCGTTACGTCGGTAGGCGAAATACTTGTTGGTGCGCCCTTGTTTGACCGCCTTCGCTTCGTATTTGGTCGTGACGCGGTTGTCGATGCTGCCTGCCCAGGGCGTAGCAAACTGATTGGTGAGGCCGAGGGTAGCGGCGAGTAGCTCATGGCTCATCTCGGCGTATTCGTCAATGTCCGTCGCCAGATACATCATGCCACCGGGCACAAGGCGGCTTGTAATCGCATCCACGGTGGGGCGCTTCATCAGGCGGCGGTGGACGTGACCGCTTTTGAACCAGGGATCGGGAAAGTTGACGTGAATCTGCTGCACACTGCCCGGTTGCAGGGCGTGATGCAGCAGCGTTTCAGCATAGCCGTACACCACGCGCACGTTGGCTACCCCACGCCGGATCAAGCGCCGCTCCACCGTTTCAATCGGCTTGCTGGCCACCTCCACGCCGATGATGTTCGCATCAGGGAACTGCTCGGCAAGGTAGAACAGCATTTGCCCGTAGCCAAACCCAATCTCTACGATCAACGGGCGCGCCTGCCCCACCGTCCCGAACTCGGCGGGCCAGTCGGTGGGCCAGGGCAGGCCGTGGGTACTCAGTTGGCGCTGCTGGGTGTGCATCTACGGGTTGTGATTGTTGTTCGTCGGGTTTGGCACCGTGTCGAACACGCTGGCGTCATCGTCAGGGGGCTGCGGTTTGTCATCGCTCGCACCGTCCTGTGATGCTTCCAACGTAGACACGCCGTTTGGCTCACCTTTGGCGCGGGCTGTGTCGCCATCCGGCGGCGGAACGGGCCGCAGCGAGGTTTGGGTGGTCTTAGCAAAGCTGACGGGCGGTTGGCTCTGTTGGGTCAGGCCCATTTCATCCGTGCCAATGTCTGCCATGGCCGGACGCGGTGCCGCTTGCATATTTGCCTGCGTTTGGGTAGCTGTGCCCGGTGCCGGAGCGGTCGCGGGCGGTGTACACTGCACCATTTCCGTCAGTAGATAGGTCATGTCGTCACGCAAGCGCTTACGGAAGTGGCGCATGGTTTCGCCGTCGTGCAGACCGTGAATGGTGTACGTGTACATCTCATGGATGGACTTACCCGGGACGGTCATATCGGGCTGCCAGCTATCCAGCCGACGCCACGCCCCCAACTGGAACTGGTACAACTCAAAGACGATGTTAACCTCGCCGTGCTCGCCCTTGAATTTCACGTCCAGGGCAACGGGCAGCGCCGCCCCGCGCTTATTGATCTCCCGGCCCAGGCGCTTGGCCATAAACCGCGCTGCCGGACGCACCCGGCGGGTGGTGGCTTTCTCGCTGAGGCCCGTGGCACGCTCAATCGCCCCGTTTAGCCGACGCAGCACGCCACGCGGCGCAATCACCTGCGTGCGCGATACCCGCCCATACGTATCGTATTGACTGACGCGTAACCCCACAACTTTCCAGCCGGAATAGCGCAGCCCTGCGGTATCGGTGAGCAGCTTACGGGCGTGCAGGTTGCCCTCGGTGCTGTCGGCCAGCATAGACCCGTGCTGGGCCACGTCCTGCCACATTTGGCGGCGACCGGGCAGCGATTCCGGGTGCATCCGTGGCATCCCCGTGTACGGAGCCGGGTTCGGCGGGAAGGTCGGCTTAGGCACAAAGATCAGCCGGACGATGACCAGCACCAGCCACACCAACACGATGAGCACAATCAGCCCGCCCAGCACGGCGGCCAACTGCACATTGTCCGATAGGTCAACTTCAGCGGCGAACGGCAGCGCGCTCAACTGGTCATTCAGGAAGTTTTCCAGCGGTTGCAATATCGGTGCCAGTGGCAGGTCACGGGTACCGGGGAGCGTGGCGGGCTGTTCTGGCGCTCCGGTGACGGGCGGCTGCTGTGCGGGTTGTTGGGGCACAGCCTGAGCCGCTGGCAGTGTAAAATCACTGAGCAGGCGCACCGTCTCGAACTCTGGCGACAGGATGGCGAGTTCAAACACCACCATTTCGCGCTCTGGCACCACATCCGGGAAGGCGCTCAGCGGGAAGACGAGCAGCAGGCTGTGCGTGCCGCCGTTTTCCAGCGGGGGGATTTCACTGGTGGTTAGCAGGGCGTCTTGGCCCAGCGCCCGCAGCTCGACCGATGCGGTGAGCGTGGCCGGGCCGCCCTGGTTCGAGACCAAAAACTCCGCTTCCACCTGCGTGCCATTGTCGCTGAGCAGCCGGGCAATGTGGAACGCGGTGTAGTCCGGTTCCGAGGCGGTTTGAGCCAGCACCGGCACGGCAGCCAGCAGCAGCCCGATCAATATGAGGAGGCGACGCATGGTGGGGTTACTCCGAGATAGCAATGTGAAGGTAACAATAAGTGTAGGACGGATGGCCCCGCTTGCCAAGTTACGGCCTCTATACGCTGGCACTACGCCCACCTGTTGCGGTGGTGCCGCAGCCGTTAGCAACCGGACAACCCCTCGCCGCGCAACAGCCCAATGCCGCTCATGTGACCGTGCGCAATGCAACCGGGTGTGCCATAATCGGAGTGCCACAGATTGCCACACCAGGGAGCGTTGCCCGTGTCACAAATGCAGAAGTCGGTGTTTATCAGCTACCGCCGCACCAACTTTTTTATGGCCAAGGCCGTCTATGACCACCTGAACGGGAACGGCTACGATGTCTTTTTGGACAACGAGACGATCAAGGCCGGGGACTTTGAGCAGGTCATCCTGAACAGTATCGAAAGCCGTGCCCACTTCGTCGTGATCCTGACGCCGTCGGCCTTGGAGCGGTGTAAAGACCCCGGCGACTGGGTGCGGCGTGAGATTGAACACGCCATGCGTCACCGGCGCAATATTGTGCCCGTGTCGTTTGAGAACTTTAACATTGTTGACGTGCATAAGTACCTGCCGCCGGAGATTGCCGGGCCGCTGAGCAAGTACAATGCCGTGCGCGTGCCCATAGACTACTTCGAGGCGGC
>CAWUJQ010000259.1:0-6733 GCA_963922445.1 uncultured bacterium | reverse complement strand
TGACGGGTTTGGGCAGCGCCCAAATAGCAACGATTCAACTTTGCAAAAGCCCTAGGCTGTGAAGTGTGCAGGGGTTTTAGTCGCATCATTCTGTGGTAGCCTTGCAAGTGCCCTTAACCCACGCGGTTGAGGGCTTTTATTGTGACCACTGCGGGGGCGACTCACTTGCTATCACGACCATCTCTGGACGCCGTCCGCAATGGCACCCGCGACCTCTATCCCCGCCTGATGTTGGTGCTGCTGCTGGGCGGTGCCATGCGCGGCTACAGCGCCCCCTATATCAATCTCTTCCTCACGGAGCGCGGTTTTAGCGGTACGGTCATCGGCAGTATGCTGAGTGCTGCCGCGCTGGTCGAACTGCTGGCGATTCCGTTGTTCAGCCGCCTGTCCGACCGTGCCCGCAGCCATCGGCTGTTCTTTCGGGCGTTGATGGCCGGGTATGTCGTGGCGTGCATTGCGCTGTTTACGATTCCGGTGCCGGCGCTGGTGTTGGTCTTTGCGCTCATCACACAGGTGAACTTGCGCAGTACGTTCGTCTTCGGGATGCAGCTTGCGTTTACGCGCTTTGCGCAGCTTGGCAAAGACCTGTTCGGGCGCGTGCGGTCGATGTCCGCAGGTGGCTTTATGCTAGCTAACCTGACAGCGGGCGCGGTGTTTGCGCTGGGCAGCTATGCCGCGCTGTTCACGGCGGCGGCCACCAGCGGCGCGCTGGCCCTGACGTTTTCCAATGCCATGCCGCTTAACACGGTTGATAAGCCAGACGAGGCGGGTACCATCGGGCGCAGCCGCCAATTGTATGTGTTCCTGGCGAGCCAGTTCTTCGTCACGATGGGCATTCGCAACGGCTTTGGCTTCTGGTTGGTTCACTTTCAGGAGAATTTGGGCATCGCCACCGAGCAAATTGCGATTGTGATTACGTTGGCGGCTGCGCTGGAAATCCCCTGGTTCCTGTCGATGGATCGTGTCCTGAAGCGCTGGAATACCGCCAATTTGTATCTGCTTGGCGCGGTGTTGTTTGGGGTGGTGTGGGCACTAACGGGCATTGTGCCGGGGTTTTGGTGGGTGTTGCTGCTGCTGGTGCCGCGCGGACTCGCCTTTGCAACCTGGAACCTGTCGGCGCTGTTCCGTATTAATGAAATTAGCCAGCCACAAAACGTATCCACAAATCAGGCGCTAGGGCAGATTACGATTCCAGGGATTGCCGCGCTCATCTCAGGTTGGCCGATGGGCTACATCTATGACAATTATCCACCGCAGGTGTTTTTCTCGATTATCTGCGGGATGCTGTTCATCGGCGCGGGGATTACGTTTGTGGCCAGGGATGGCAGCTAAAAGGGTCTACGGGGGTCATAATCGGCCAGGGAATAGGGCAAGCGGTGTTTGTCGCTCCACACAGGCTGGCAGGTATCAACCATCCCCCGTTCAAAGGATGCAAATCCGTGATGCCTCGCAGATTGCACGCATGTGGATAACCTGTACACAAGTGAGATAGTGTTAAGCTTGCTGTGAGCCACAGCGTAGTAGGGTTAGAGTGCCGTGTGAGTAAACAACCTAACAGTGATCTAAGCCAATGAAACGCACGAAATCATGTATAGAAGCATGTGATGTGCATGTTTCGATTTTTGAAACCTTCAAAGGATATTAGCACTATGCGTAAAGTTCTTGTATTGATGGCATTCGCCCTGTTGCTGCCCTTTAGCGCTGTATTGGCAGACAATCACATTGCTACAATTGCCGAGACTGTCATCGAACTCACCGAGGCTGATGAGCCGGAATTCACCACGCTGCTGACGGCTGTGCAATTGGCAGACCCGGCAGTTTTGGCTGTGCTATCAGACCCGGAAGCTGAACTAACGGTGTTCGCACCGACCGACGCCGCCTTTGCAGCCCTGGCAGAAGCCCTGGGTGAAGAAGCGTTCGCCGCTCTGCTGGAAGACACCGCAACCCTGACAGCAATCCTTCAATACCATGTGGTACCGGCTGCTGTCATGTCAGCAGATGTTGTTGCTGGCTTGGAGGAAGCTGGCTCTATGGAAGAGATGGATGACATGGAGGATATGGCACCGTCCTTCTTTGTAGAGACCGCGCAGGGCATTCGCACGGAAGTTGCTATGCCAGAAGAGGGTGTGATTACGGTTGGCGGAGCCGCGCTGAACCTGGGGATGCTGGACATTGAAGCCAGCAACGGTGTAATTCATGTTGTAGACGCCGTGATGGTTCCCCCGCTGGCCACCGTCGCTGACGTGGTTGTTGCCTCTGCCGAAGCAGAAGAAGCCGAGTTTACCACGCTGCTTGCAGCCGTTGGTGCCGCAGACCCGTCAGTGCTTGAGTTGCTGTCTGACCCGCTGGCCAACATCACGGTCTTTGCGCCGACTGACGCCGCCTTCGCAGCCCTGGGCGAGGAAACCATCAATGCGGTTGTCAGCGACATGGCCCTGGTAACAGACATTCTCCAGTACCATGTGGTTGCAGACGCCGTCTACTCCCCGACAGTGGTTGAACTGGTTGCCGATGGTGCGGTAGCGGTCGAGATGGCCAATGGTGACGTAGCTGAACTGACGCCAGAGTTGACCATTGCTGGTGCAAACATCGTCATGACGGACATTGAAACGATTAACGGCGTCATCCATGTTATTGATGCTGTGATTTTGCCGCCGGAAGACGAGTAGAAAGTAGCGTGGGCGCGCTAAGGCCCACCTCATACTGAATCAAAAAAGAGGTGGCGCGTTGCTTCGCGCCACCTCTTTTTGTTTGATGAGTGAAGTTGCCCTAAACCTCAATGTCGTAGATGTCGGCTTTGGTGCGGGCACGCAGCGCTGCGGCGGCGTCGCCACTCAGCCAGCGCCCCAGGCGACTCACCGGCTTATGGGCGATAACGACTGCATCGGCCTTTTCGCTTTCCACCAACCAGGCCGGGGTTTGGGCGGCGGTGTTGGAAATCACGTAGCCGTGGGCATCAACGTGCTGGCCGCGGAGTTCGCCTGCCTTGCCGTTGATGTAGCTTTCGGCTCCGGCATGATCCCGGACGATCATAACGACATGCGCGTTGTTGGGGCGCGCCAGGTTCACTGCTTCAGGAATCGCACGCTCTGCCGCTGAACTGCCGTCCAGGAAGACGAGGATGCGTTCGTAGGTGTGCGGTTGTGTTGAACGGTTGCTGCGCGTTGCAGCCTGGACAGAGTTCGGTGCTGAAAAGTGCTGCTGCTTTGCCATGGTCATGTTGCTTAACTCCTGCCCTGCTTTGCTTGTTCAAGGTACCCATACCCTACACCACTTTTGTTGATTGTGTAGGCAATTTGGCGGGTTTGGCTAAAAATTAACACGATATTTGCACGTTCATATCGTGAGCATAATGCGGGGTGGCCCGCAAGCGTGTGGGCCACCGCCACTGCTACACCTAAAGGCTGTATACGGTTGCGCTGGTGCGCGCCCGTAGCGATGCCGCCAGGTCTGTTCCCATTAAGCGGCTGAGCCAATTTACCGGCCCTTGAACCAGAACCACAGCATCCGCTTTCTCCGTTTTGACGATCCACGCGGGTGCTTTGGCCGCCTGGTCGCTGATGGTGTAGCCGTGGGCGTTGACGTGCTGGCGATGCAGTTCGGCAACCTTCTCGTTGATGTAGGCTTCAGCGCCGGTGTAGCTCCGGCCAATCAGCACGACGCGGGCGTCACTGCGGCCTGCAAGCTTGATGGCTTCGGCAATGGCGCGCTCGGCTTCTGGCGTACCGTCCAAAAAGACGATGATGCGCTCGTGCTTGGGTGATGGAGTATTGGCGACGGATTCGCCGGAATAGGCCAATTCATTTGTACGATAAGTGGTGTTGGTCATTATGCCGACCCTCGCGTGCTTTTTGTTGGTGACTATGCCTACATTATACAAGATTTAGGGCAAGGCACATGAGAGACCATGCAGACCATTACGAAAAATTTGTGAATTATTTACACTTCGTCATAATAAGTGCGTGAGGGACGGCGATCAGCCGCCCCGCCTGCCCCCATTACAGGTTGATGATCGTTGCCGTTGTGCGGGCACGCAGCGTGGCCACCCCATCCGCGCCAAACAGTCGCCCCAGCCAACTGACCGGTTCCTGAGACAGAATCACAGCATCGGCCTTTTCGCTTTCCACCAGCCACACCAGGCCGTTGGCATAGGTGCAAGCAGCAGCATACCCATGCGCCTTGATGCCCTGCTGCTGGAGTTCACGGCCCTTGCTGGTCACGTAGGCCTCCATACCAGGGCCGTCACAGCAGACCAGTGTGACGTAGGCGTTGTTGGCCTTGGCCAGCTTGACGGCTTCGGCAATGGCGCGTTCGGCAGCGCCGCTGCCATCTAGAATCACGAGGATGCGCTTGTAGGTCGTGGGCTGAACGGTGCCCCCGGCGACGGACGCATCGGTGGCGTGGGCAAAGGTGTTGAACGTATTGCGGCTCATTGCAGTCATGGTGATTTCTCCTATTTTGAATTGTCGTCTCGCGAAGCGGTGAAGTGTAAAAATGTTATAAAGGCTGCTCATATGTGCCTTGCTTTTGACCCGCACCGCATTCGCTCGTCTGTAACACTGTCAATAGGATATGCCGAGGGGTGCCGCCGTGTCTCCTACCATATGGGGGGAAAGATGGGAGGAGTGGTGGTAGGGAGGGGGTGATCTTGAGGGAAATGAATGTCGAAAGCGGCTGATTTAGCCACTGTGACACGGCTTTATGGGGCATTTTTACGGCAATTTTATGCTTGCCGGGTCGTTAGTGCGGGGGCATCAGGCAGGGTGAAATGGGGGATGCTGCGTGCTTATCGCCTTGAACGCACTGTCACCATGCCGAGTTCCACGCGGCCTTTGTGAAGGTGCAGAGATGCGTCCATGAGGGAGTTTATAATGTAAACTAGCAGGGCGAGGAACAGGAACTTACTACCCCGTCTGACCCGAAGCAGATCACCCCGGCAGTGGGCCGGACGCGCAGAAGCGTGTCCCTACGGGATCACGGTGTCTACGGGTCGCGGGCGGTGAACACGCCCATACCCGGCGCGGTGGGGCGGCGGACTACTAATTTTCAAACACGCTCTTACGCAAATTTTTCTCCAACAATATAGCTTTAACTTCATTTGCTAGAGAAATTCTTTCGGGACGGACTTCAGATACAAGCTCTAGCGCCTCTGTTAAATCGACTAAGTCGTTGCAGTCCTCCAATGTTCGTACGCCCATTCTATACAAATGATTATATAATTCTTTATCAAGGTCCAATGCCGCCAGTGGTGTATCCTCACTGAAATCTCTTGTCCAAATGTCCATATTCTGCATGCTGTCGAATATGATCTGTCTTATCAAAGGCCCACCATTTGGAATTTTCGTATAGGGTGAGAGAAGCAACGTGCCTTTCTTGAACTGTTCAATGTCACCCGAATCTGAATCGCTAAAACCCAAACTTTCGCCAAATTCACTAGCGAAATGCTTCACATCCGCTTCTGAATATGCCTTTAAGGTGAATGTGTATGATATAATTTGATTGAAACTAGGCCAATTCCAATGACTGGAATCTATAGACAATTCTACTTCGCTATCCGCTATACGTCGTAGTATATCGCGCATTTCTAAGATGTTTGGCGTTTTTACTTCCCAAGTCCATGTCGTTAAGCTTGAACACATCTGCATAGTTCCTTCGTTTTAGATTGACTGGATATATTGAGAGCGCAAGACATTGTGCTCCTATGGTGGGTGCTGTTCGTTCGGTGTGGCGATGTAGGCCAGCCTGTAGCCGCTACCGCCGCGCAACCGTGACCGTGCCGAGGTCAACACGGCCTTCACCGTCTGCCAGCAGGGGCGTATCCGGCGTCTGGTGGCAGCAAGAACTTGCGACATGATGTTGTGAATTACTGACAGGTAACAGTATCATTCATTCTAACAAGCATATATATAATTATTTCAGAAAGCGCTGTTGCTATAAGTCCAATTCCGATAGCCCAGAATATCAACCCAGTGAAAAAATATCCCCAATCCTTGGAGGGCTTCATGTCAGTCTCCTGAGTATTTTTTCGCTTCTCTTTTTCTTTATTGCGGTCGCCACGTGCACTGCCTATGAATGCTATGCCAAAACCAATCAACCCGAGATGCCATAGAAAAAATAGTACCGTCTCCAATTGGAATCCAATCTACCTACGCTATGTTTGTCAGAATGTACCTTCGACATTGAAAAACACCAAATATACTTGATGCAAATTCTAATTAATCTCCTAATGACAGAATAGAGATTTCGATTAATCGGCCAAACACGAACCCCTCTGTGTCAGACTGAGTGAGACAACTTCGCCGAAAAGTTTAATGTAGAATAGCAAACTGTGGGCGACGCATGCGTCGCCCCTACGGTGAGTGGGGGGGCGTCCCGGCGTGGATGCCCATGTGCGGTGGCATACAACCACCACGATCACTGCGCAACGGTGACCATGCCCAGTTCAATCCGCCCCTCACCCGCCACGCGCAGCGGCTCATCCGGCCTTTGGTGGAAGTAAACCGACGCCGCCAGCGTGTAATTCCCGGCGGGCAAATCACGCGGCAAATCTAGCGTATGCCGATCATGATATACGGTGCCATCCACTTCCCACGCAGACGTGGGCGGCACGCCACTGGGCGGGGCATCATCCTGAACGACGACCTGCCCCGCTTCGTCAATCAGGTAGACGCCAACGGAGTAGTCCAGGTCAATTGACGCCACAGCCTGCCACCACAAATCAACGTGCAACACG
>CAWUJQ010000258.1:0-6790 GCA_963922445.1 uncultured bacterium | reverse complement strand
CCCGACTACTGGCGCAGCGCTGATCCGAAGTCGCCCGCGTATAGAGAGTGATAGGTGCCATTTATGGGACACATAGCCGAACAAATGCTCACTTTTTCAGAAGCGATAAGTCAATCCGAAAGCACCTATGACCTTCTGGAAATTTTACACCGTGAGCTGACTGATTACTTTGGCGCCATAAAAGTAGCCAGTGTTATTTACGGACATAAGGGTGTTACAGTATTTACAGAGGGTAAATTGACGGTGGAAACAGAGGGGGGACACTTGGCCTTGCAAAGACTCAAGGACAACCTTGAGCATTTTGCACGTCATCAATCTGATATAAAGCTGAAAGAATATACAGTCGATGTATTACTATTGGAAATCAGTGGGAGGCAGCTTGGCCATATTTTATACTTTGGCCCGCACTCCTCCCCCAACTTGATGGTATATAAGCGCTTTCTCATCATAACAATTTCGACAAGATTACAATTAGAAAATGAGATTGCTTACCTGAAAACACATGATTTTTTGTTAACTAAATTACCGAATAGATTACACTTTTTGAATGATCTGAAAAAATTAATGGTCCGAAATGAAAAAACCACATCAATTGGAATGGCCTATGTAGACATTGATCGTTTCCGGGACATTAATCGTGAATTCGGGCACAAATTTGGAGATGAGGTGCTTGAGGAATTAGGTAAATCAATCCAAAAATTGGACAGTGAGTTACCAAGCATTCTAAGTGTTGCAAGGATGGGAGGGGATGAGTTTGCAATTTTGTTTCAAGTGGGTGAATCACAAGATGAGTTAGACAGGGTAACGAAGCGGATACGCAACGTTTTCTCTTTTAGATATAAGTCTGTTAGAATAACAAGCAGCATAGGGATAGGCGTTTATCCTGAGAAATCGAATAATTTTGGAATGTTATTGCGAAACGCGGAGCAGGCAATGTATAACTCAAAGCGTGAAGGCAGAGGATTGGTTAAAGAATTCAAGTCATGAGACTAAGTATTAAACGATACAAGAAAATCTTTATTAGCCATCGTGCTGGTATTAACCCCATGCTGCCGAAACCTAATGGTAACTCAGCGCTCGATATTGCTGAAGCCGATGTAGACTTTATTCACCATATAGCAGATAGGTTTATGATATATTTTGGAGAGAGTAACGTATTCTTCAGTAATTACTCAATCCGGTCTGCTCAAGAATGGCGGTCAAGGCTAGATCAGGAACTTAACGAATGTGATGCACTCGTAGCGATTATTGATCCCAACTGGGAGGACTCAATACATGAGAACTTGAGGTCAAGTTATAACGAACTTGATATAGCAGCAAGAGATTTTATTGTTTATGAAATAACAACTGTGGTTCAACGTGATAAGCCTGTATTCGGTTTATTGATTAAAGACGCGCAAATTAAAGATATTAAGCAACTCCCCAATAACTTACAGAGATTTCTTGACTTTCAACTAGGTAATATAAAACGCTACGATTTCCTGTCGAAGATTGTCGAAGTTCTAGAACAAATCGACAATAGCGTTCAGGGTGACTTTGTAACTGATTTGGACAAGAAGGAACCCGCTCCCGGCCTCGCATTAAGTCATTATCTGAATTTTGTGAAGGTAATTGGCACACAACTAGATAGGCCACAAGTTGTGCAGTTGATCAACTCAGATGAACGATTCCATGTGGGTAGATTTATTACGCTAGTACCCAGTGATATAAAAAGCATTGGGTACCATCGCCGGCAGATTGATCAAAGTCGATTAACAGAAGCTAAAATCACAACTGCTGATGGAGCAACTAGGTTCTTTCGCGGTCAAATTGATCATGAAAATCAGGCGTTTCATATCATTGACTCTCCCAGAACACTTGATGCAATCACGGATTGGTTAAGTCGGCGTGTGTCGAAAGATTCAAAAGAAGAGATGATAGAAAGGGAACGGGCTGAGTTAGGATCAAGACAGTTAGAAGTATTTGCCCAAATGCTCCACCATTGGATTCAAAACGATAGTCAGCTTCATCCAGACGTAAAGGCTCGCATTATGATTATGGATAACTTCTACGAGGTTTAACTTAGTAGTTGCTCAGCCACTTTTGCTTGTGCGTCCGCAAGTCAATTGCCTCAAAATATGATTTATGGAGTATAATATTTATCTCGCCCGTCGTAATTTTGCCATTCCTTTGGGATATGTCGCTTAGCAACGAGACGATCAACAATGTCAAGAGGTGATCGGGTGAAAGAGGAATGCCCGCCACTCCACCGCCAATCAACGGGACATTAACGTTTTCACCCCGCAAAAAACTACCAGACTGTTGCCAAAATCGTTCCAATGCTGTCCACAGTTTCGATGTGCTACAGTTATCCTCAGGGATGTCTCCCACCTCTGTCTCGGTGAGTGCGAGGTAAATGTACCTCTCATCGTTGTTTGTGATCATAGCTACCGTACCCACCTCAACGACGGTGAGTGCTTCACTTGTCCCAACAGGTGTGACGAATTTCCCATCAAGGTATTCGTTTAATTGCTGATGATAACGCTTTAATCCATTACCTGCCTTGAACTTTTGGATAACTTGGTCTTGTAAGCTATTTTTTACTACATCAATTTCATGCATTCTTCTGCTGACAGGTATGACTTTATATCCATGTTCGTCAAAAAGATTGCCGAATTTTATGCTGATTTTGTGATTGCGAAAGTTGAATGATATCTTTTTTGGCCTTGCTATACGTACCAAAGCCACAATAACACTTAACATCGCGAGGAGTGCCAGACGGTTTGTTCCTTGAAATACCTGTTGTAAGTTAGGGGCCAAGCCAATGATGGGTTCAATCACTGACCAACCAGCTGCAAAGGTAACTGCCCAAGTGAGCACCAATTTGAAGAGATTGTCTTTTGCCCCTAAAGTAAGTTGCTTAACAAGCATAGAAGTTGATCCGATTTCTGAAGCGAACTATTGCTAAACTCGATATGGGATAATAAACGCTAATTAGATTTTCGTACAATGCTTCGTGGATTCAATACAGCCGTCACAGCTTGTGTTTTGGTACACCCCATTCCTCCGCGTCGCACATGACACCTGCCCAAGGTTTGACGAACGATCCCGACTACTGGCGCAGCGCTGATCCGAAGTCGCCCGCGTATGGGGGTGGTTAGGGGCTACCTACATTGTTGCCCTTCCGCCATACCAGCTTCGCCTTTGTGCTGATCTTCACACCGAATGCCAGTTCCACGAGGACGTCGAAGGTGTCGTTGGTGTTGTCTGTCATGGGGTGTCCGCGCCGGCTGCTAATTTCGTCATACACCGGGTCGTCGTCATCTGGTTGCCGCCGTACTCGCCCGATATGAATCTGATCGAGCGGTTCTGGAAGTATCTCAAGCAGCAGGTCACTGCCAATCGCCTATTTGCCGATGTCACCGAGATGATCCATGCGCTTCAGACCGAACTCGCTCATCAGAATTGTGCTGACTATTCAGCACGCCTCTCTTTTTCTAAGAACTAACCGAAGGTTACTATATCCTGCAATCCGATAGTAATGCTACCACGCCACCACGCCGTAGAAGTCGAACATAGTAGACTCAGTAGGACGTAGCCGTCGTGTGTGGTCAGTGCGCAGGTTTGCGACGAAGAAAAATGTTTGGGTGGGTTGCAGGATGCGGTGTTCGTCCAGCCATGCCGGGGCCGCCAGCGCACCAAAGCGCGTATCCGACGCAGTGCGCAGTTCGCGGCCAGTCACATCGTACACGCGCAGAATATGCACAGCCCCCGGCTGCTGTTCAATAAACGCCACATGCCGCCCATCTGGTGACCAAACCGGGAACAACGCCACTTCAGGTTGGGTGGCCACGCCCCGCTCATCCAGCACGTCACCGCTGGCGGCATCAACAAACAACAGGTAGTCCGCGTTGTCTCTGCGAATCATACACACCACTCGCGTACCATCTGGCGACCAGTCCGCGTGGCCCGTCGGCCCCTCGCACACCTGACGGGTGGTGTTTGTGGCCGGGTCGTAGATGTGGACAAGGCGCGAGTACGGCCCGGTGGTGGCGTTGTACAGCAGGCGCGTGCCATCCGGTGACCAAACGATGCCCTGGCCGGAGTTGCCGTCAATGGGGAACGGCTCTGTCAGTGGGGTGCCGTCGCCGTTGATGACGTGAAGATGGTAAGCGGCGCGGGCGGCAGTGGTGAAAAACGCAATCCGCTCACCGTCGGGCGACCACACGGGGAACAACTTGGCGGTATTGTCTGCATTGAGGTCGGTAAAGCGCCCGTACTCTTGCGCGAAGTTGACCACACGCGTGTTTGATGTTTTGAGGCCGTTGTTAGTGGTGTACACCGCGCCAGACATATCCGGTAGCCAGTCCACACTGGGGATAATCACAGCCCACCGCAGCGGAATCGAGGTGCGCACATCGAACAGGCATGTTGACTGGCTGCTGGCGCTGCACTGCCCGGCAAAGGCGACGACGGGGGTGTTTAACGCATTCCCCAGCAGCGGCGCACCACCAATTAACACAACCAATATCACCGTTAACATCACAACTCGCCAAATTAACCTCACCACGTCACCACTCCAATAAACGTCCAACTATCTACCTGCCCAATCTGCCGCATCGTGTAATCGTCCCCGGCCAGCACCAGTTCATGAACCGAATTCGCCCCCGCTGTATACTGGTCCATCAGCAGCAAGCGGTTCGCTTGTGGCAGCGGACGAATGAGCGAGGCAACGGGCAACCCGGTTTCAACAGGCCGGGGGATTCGGTCAGCGCCCACGGCATACGACAGGCTGTGCGGTATATATGAGAATAGCATAGCGTCGTCTGCATAGTATGTAGGCGTGAGTACCATGCGCGCTGCCGTCGATGCGCCCACCTGTTCGGTGTACTCGTCGTTAAATGCGCGGATTTCTTCCTGCACAAAGCCGGTATCCCCGTCCATAACGTGGATCACATTGCGCCCCGGTGAAAGGACGTAGGTGGTGCCATCTGCCGACCAACTGGCATAGGGTTGGCTGGCCCTGCCGGGCTGGTAACAGGTGGCTTCCGTGAGGCTGCAAAAGCGCACTTCCGTGACGCCAGTGGTGGTAAGAATCGACCCAAAGTACACAAAGCGTGTGCCATCGGGTGACCAGTAGGCGCGGGGCCGTTGGCTGGGGAAGCGCAGATGGTCAATGGCCCACATATCCGTGCCAGTGGGGTCGCTCACCCACAACTCAAAGCCGCTGCGTGTGAACGACTGGTCGGCGGCTTCAAACAGGATGGCTGAGCCGTCCTGTGACCACTGCGGCGTGGCAAAGTAGTTCTTGTTTGACGCAATCGTGTGCAGGGCGGTGCCATGCCGATCTAAAATGAGGACGCGCCCCTGGTCACTAATCACTGCCTGCGACATATCCGGCAGCCAGGACGCGCCCACGATCCGGCTGTACTGGTAAATGATGCGGGTGCGCGTGTCGTACAGGCAGGTGGCCCGGATGACGACTGTATCGCAGTAGCCCTCGTAAGCCAGCACATAATCCCGACTGCTGACCTGCCCCAACGCCAGCCCACCGACCTGCGCAGCACTCACCAGCACCAACAGCAGCAGCCACACCGCCCCGACGCGGGCTACCATTCCACAACCTGGAGGTAATCGTCAGCAAAAAAGCTGTCCAGCATCGTGATGATGTGCGTGGCCGGGTCAATGTGATAGATCACAACTTCATCGGCATAGCTGGACGGCAAGCGGTCTTCAATCATGTAGATGCCGCCCGCAAGCCACTGCAAGCCCTCAAAGCGCAGGTCGCCACTAAAGCCTGCTATCGTCGTCACCTCCCCCGTCGCGACATCAAGCGTGCGCAGGAACGTCTCCCGTTCGATGGCGTCTGCGGCGATGAACAAAATCTGCGCGCCGTCGGGCGAGTAGACGGGTGTGCTGACGAAGACGGGCGCGTTCGCTTGTGTGGGATGCGTGGTGCTGACCTTGCCCGTTACCGCGTCAATCACGGTGATGGCGCTGCCAGCCGAATTGATATACGCGACCTCGGTGCTGCTGGGTGCCCAGGTGACGTAAGGCGAGGCGGTTGTACCCACGTAGGTAATATCGCCAGAGGCCATGTCAATCAGCCACAACACGGGCGCAAAGTTCACCCCACCGGATGACTCCCGCGTGAAGACGGCCAGACGTTCGCCATTGGGTGCCCAGTAGAACGCCCCGGCAAAGCGCAGGTTGTTTTCCAAGCCAATGTCGATTAACTGAGTGCGCGAGTCGATTTCCATCACACGAATACGCAGCCCGGTTCGTCCGGCAGAGGCGCTGGCATAAGCCACGTAGCGCCCATCGCGGCTAAGCTGCGGCGCAAACCCCTGGCTGGCGTTGAAGCTAGCCGTAAGCTGTTTGACCACGTTATTGTGCCGATTATACGACCGGATGCTGTAGTCACGCGGGTCGCTGTACACATTGCGCGTCATATCGGGTGACCAGTCGTCTACGTAGTTGCCGTAGTCTGCCCAGTGAACCGCGTGGCCGTGGGTCGTGTCGCGCAGGCACGTCCCGCC
This sequence comes from uncultured bacterium, assembly GCA_963922445.1. Classification (GTDB taxonomy): domain Bacteria; phylum Chloroflexota; class Anaerolineae; order Aggregatilineales; family Phototrophicaceae; genus DAOTTY01. The sequence continues at coordinate 272 of CAWUJQ010000258.1, read as the reverse complement.
GAGCGCGTCCCCGCACATGCCCGTATAGGCCACCGTCAACGCGGGCTGGCTGACGGAAAAGAGGGCAACGCCCGTCAACAGGACAAACAATAGGGTGGCTACCAGCGTCATTCGGGTAATGAGTCGCAGCATGGCTCGGCCTCGCAGAATGCTTACGGGGGGTATTTTAGCGAAGCATGGCCATCAGGAAAACAACACAGGGGATGAGTAACAGGGTAATCGCATTAAAACTAAAAATGACTATTTCTTTGGGGCAAAGCCCCAAACCCCAC
>CAWUJQ010000257.1:0-6795 GCA_963922445.1 uncultured bacterium | reverse complement strand
GGTAGGCTGCCTGCGCCAGCGGTACATCTTGAATCGCCCGGATGCCTGCGTCAGAGTACGGAATTACGAGAATGCCAGTGGTAGCCGTTTGGCCGTTGGGCGCGCTCTGGTTGGCGCTGCTGGTGAGTTGCAGCGTGCTGTTGGCGGTAGGGCCGTCTACACGGCGGGGTGCAATCCCTGACAGCGGGTTGTTCTGTTGTGGCGGAGGCGGGCCACCCCGCACCCCGTACAGCAAGCGCGACCCATCCGGCGACCAGCTTGGCATAAACTCATACGACAGCGGCGTGTCGGTTATCTGCTGGAAGGACTGATCGTAGATGTTAAACACGAACAGGTCGTTATTGCTCATCAGGTCGGTCCAGGCGCTTACCACAAGGTCGGTTCCATCCGGTGACCACTGCGGTTCCGTTGCCTGGATGTTGCGCGGCAGGGCGCGCCATGTGCGGTTGCGGTTGTCCAGGTCTACGATGTAGATGGTTTTGCCGCCGCCGCCCAACGCCAGCGCACGCGGGTCGCGCAAACTGCCGTTCGTCTCAAAGGCAATCTGGCGGCCATCCGGTGACCAGGCCGGGTTATGGTCGGGGGAGGGATGATTGGTCACGTTGAGAATGATGCGCCGGTTGATGTCCGCAACGTAGATTTCCGAGTTACTGTTGAGGTTGCGGGTGCTTTCAAACGCGATGACCCCCGTTGACAGCACGCGGCCAACCCCCAGCGAGGCAAATACCACGGGCACAAACGTACAAAGCGTTAGCACGGCCAAACGCCATAATAGCTGTCGCATTCGGGTCACTCTCTGTCACTTGCTACGGAGAAACTATAGCGGCTAAGTGCGCCGCAATCTATGGTGAGCGTGGCCGCCACACGGGTGCGTTATCGAACCCCTCACCTGGGCGCGGGTACGTCAGGCGTTGGCGCTCGGTTCCGTTCATCCGGCTGATATACAGTGAACGGCTGCCCACCCCTGGCAATTCAATGGCGCTAAACGCAATGTGCTGGCCATTGTGCGCCACAGACGGGTATTCCGCGCTGTAAACGCCCACGGGCAGTGCTTCGCCATGTGCTGCACCCATGCGATAGCGAAATAACTGCGACCCGGCCAACTGTTTCGTCAACACCTCGCCCGTTCCGTGAACCCACGTCGGCTGTGAGGTGAAATCCATCTGCGTTAGCCGCTCTATCGGGATAGCCGATACCTGTTTGAGGGGCGAAGTGGGGCGCGGCATCACCGGGATGAGATAAACGTTGGGGGAGGTGTTATCTTCTGGCGCGCTGCCACTCACGGCCAACCACCGGCCATCCGGTGACCACGACGGCAGGAACTGCGTCAGCGCAAACGACGGCGACACATTCCAGGTGTTGCCTGTGTCCACCTCCACCGTGAAGATATTGTTCATCCAGGTGTTGGTGTTATAGCTGGAAAACGCGATACAACAGCCATCCGGTGACCAAGACGGTTGCAGCGCCCCATAGGGCGTGGATGTGATGTAGCGGGGCGCGTTCGCGTCGTAAATGTGAACCATGTAGATGGACTCACGCCAGTTGTTTTCCTCCCAGCGCGTCTGAAAGGCCAAACAGCACCCATCCGGTGACCAGGTCGGGAAGCGTTCTTCACCGACGTGGCGCGTCAGCGTTAAACTGATGCGCCGCGTCACGTCAATGAGCCGAATGTTGTAGTGTCCGGTCAGGCCGTGTTCATAGGCCAGCACATCCGTAGGCAGCGCATAGCCCGTTCCCGTTGCCGCGACAATCGCCAACAGGCAAATCAGCCAGCTTAACCCCAGTACACGCAGCCCCATCACGCGCTACTGAACCGCCTCAGCGTCCGTTGTGGGCAGCACAATCGTGAAAGTGGTGCCATGACCCACACCAGCGCTCTCTGCCCACACACGCCCGCCGTGTGCCTCAATCAGGCCACGTGCAATGCTCAGGCCAATGCCCAACCCCTGATGATGCCGCGTCATGTGGTTTTCGACCTGATAGAACTGCTCGAAAATGCGCTCGACTTTGTCCGGTTCAAGGCCCACCCCATGATCCTTAATCCGAATCCACACTTCATCGCTGCGCGGCTGGGCGTCTATGATGATGCGTTCTTTTTCAGGCGTGAAGTCAATCGCATTGTTGAGGATGTTGGTGAGCGCCATTGCGATCTTGGCGCGATCCACATCCACATTAACCGTGTCATCAATGGGTGCGGTTTGCAGCTTAATCCGCTTGGAATCGAGCAGTGTCATCACGTCAAAATGCACATCCTGGAGTAAATCAGCGACGGCCATTGGCATTTTGTTCAGGTCTGCCGCATTTTGTTGCAGATAGCGCAGGTTGGTCATGTCCTCAATGATTTTTCGCAGATGCAGCGCGCTGTTCATCACTTTGGTGGCGTGTTCCTGCGTTTTCGGGTTAGAGGCGTTTTCTTCCTGCAAAAAGCTGGCATAGCCCAAAATCACGCCCAGTGGTGTGCGCAGTTCATGCGATGCAATCGCAATGAAGTCACTCTTTAGCTTATCCACCTGGCTGAGTTCGTCGTTGGCGTGTTTGAGCCGGCTGACAAGCTGGGCACTTTCAATGGCTACCGCTGCCTGTGACGCCAGCGCGTCCAGGTAAAGTTGATCGTCCTCCGTCCAGGGAACAGTACGTTTGTTGATCGTTTCCAGCACACCAATAGGACGGTTTTTGACCGTCATGGGCACCCCAAGCAGCGACTTCACCTGTAGACCTGCTTGTTCCCCGATTTTGGTGTAGTGGCGCGGGTCGTTTTGTGTGTCGTTGACCACGACCGCTTTGCGCTCTTGCATAATCGTCCCGGCAATGCTGCCCTCAAGTGGTACCGGTTTGCCAAGTAAATCGGCAGGGGCATCAGATGTACTGGCAGCAAAAAACAACTGGCGTGTGTTCTGGTTCCACAGCAATACCGATGCACTCTCGCTGTCGGTAATTTCTGCCGCTGCGTCCATAATGCGCTTGAGCAGTTCATCAAGCTGCAAGGTGCTGTTTAGCTCTGTGCTGATGTGCATCAACCGCGTCAGCACGGCTACTTTATTTTCGAGGATATTTTGTGAGTCCATCTACTTACCTGACCGCCATAACCCAAATTTTTTGTCTTTCAGGGAGTAGTTTAGCACTGCTTGCGTGGATGTGCAGTTGGTCTTGCGTACTATGCGGCGGTGCAGGCTGTTTAAAAGTGTGGACAGAAGATAGGGGTGTTTATAAATAGCAGTAGCAGTAGGGGCTGTTCAAACTGTTCAAAACTTGGTCACTGTTTCACTAATGTTGGATATATATCCCAAGTTGACCCGCACATAACCCAAAAAAACCCAAGAAAAATGTTAAGAGTGGGTTATGTGGGATAAACAGCCTGTTCATAAGTTATGAACAGGTTGGCCGAGTTATGAACAGGCCTGTTCAAACGTTCATAAATGTAATATTTCTTATCCCAAAACATCCCAAATTTTGCTATGCGCGCATAGAGTTATGAACAGGCTGTTCAAAGTTTTGAACAGGTTATGAACAGGTTTTGGGGACTTTTGAACAGGTTATGAACAGGTTATGAACAGGCAACTTCTCATAATTCAGCTATTACTGCCGCAACTTGGGATAAATATCCAAAATTTGGGTTAAAATCCCTTAACATCGGATATTTGCCGTAGCAAATACTTTGGGATATTTTAAGCAGGCGATTTGTGGGAGCGTTTGTCAAATGTTATTAAAAAACGTCGCTAAATATCTGTAATGATTGCGGTACATCGTTTGGGGCAAATTTGCGATAACACATGGCGTTTGCAAACGGACGAGGCACCCCTTGGGGCCAGAGGTCGCGCCCCGTCCGTCGTTCGTGGCGTGTTTTAGTACAACGTCAGCTTTGGATGACGCACCGTGCTGTCGCAGTCTGGGCAGGATTGTGGCTCATTAGATGCAGCGCGCCAACCCCGGAAAGCGTCCCAGGCGAACCATGGCAGGGCGGGTTCCGCTGCGCGCAGCAGGTACAGGGCATTGGAATTGGTGTCGGTCAGGTCACGTTGGCCCCACCACGCGCCGCAGTCCTCGCAGCGCCAAAAGGATGCTATGGGTGTGGGGGACGCAGGCTGAGGGCGATAGCGTCGAGTGCAGGCTTTGGCTCTCACGTTGATCATCTGGGTCTCCTCTCTTCTCTACTTGTGAAGTATTTCACAAGTAGTATAGCACACGCCGTTTTTGCCGCACGTTACGGATGGCACTGCTTGGCCCTGTGGAACGTCATAGGTGCCGCACCCGCGCTGATACATAGGCAATTGCGATGTGACGGGTTATAGTTAGGCCAGTTCACCGCATGTGTTGCAGGGGAATTGGACTATGTTTGGAGATTTAACAGCAGCATTTGGGTTGACGGTGTTGTGTTTGGCACCGCTCATGTTGGTATCGCTCATCGGGCCTTTGGTGTTGATGCGGGTGGTGCGGCCAAAGCCAAAGGCGGGCAGCAAGGAACCGGAATCGCGCGGGGTGGTGGGTGCGGCGCTGGCGTTTACACGCTTCTACTTTATTACGTTGGTGGTGGCCGTCACCATCACGATTGTCTTCTGGTGGATTGCACTGGTGGCGACGAGTACCAACGAGGTTGTGGACTTCGCCGCGCAGAGCATCCCGGCAGTGGAGCGTGAAGCCGTAGAAGACGCAGTGCAGCCTGCTGCTACCGACGAGGCCGACGGCGGCACTCAATAATACAGCGGGGAGCCTTGTAGGTCACGGTGTTGGCGCACCCCCACAACCTGGAGCCAGTGCGGGTCACTGCCGGGATTGCGGTACAGCCGCATACCTAGCTTCACCATAACGCGCTGCGATGCCAGGTTGGTGTGTTCGGTTGTGGCCACCACGCGCCGCGCCCCCCACACCCTGAACATAAAGTTCATCAGGGCGCGGGCGGCCTCGGTTGCGTACTGCTGGCCCCGGTGGGCCGCCCGCACTGCGTAAAACAGCCCGAACTCCGGTGAGATGAGCGTGGGTTCGCCGTCGAACGCCGGGAAGACTGCCCATGGCACCACGGACGGCACCACCCCCACAGACCCAACCCCCTCACCCGTTTCTGTGATCGCAATCGCATAATCGCCATAGGGCGGTTGGTGCAGCGCTGCGAGCTGCGTGTAGTTGGCCAGCGTCCAGTTGAGCCACGCCTGTGTGCTGTCTAGCGTCGCAGCCGGGTTGAATGCTTCCTGGGTGAGCGCGTGACGGGCGCGCAGGTCAGCGGCGGTGTACGGTCGGATGGTAAGGCGGCGGGTGGTGAGGTGTATTGACATAGTCGCTAGCGCTCAGGTTTTAGCTGTTAGTTTTTGGTTTGACGTGTTGTGCGATATACACAGGTTCGATGGCGACCCTTGCTGATGCGGGGAACTCAACACGAATAACGACCAACTTCCTACTCCATATCGCAGCAAACGCCTGCCAAATTTGCTACACTCACTGTCCAGTTTTAAACAGACTAGAGACAACCGATATGACAGACGACACCGTTCAACACATAGCGGACGAGATCGCCGGGTGTACGCTGTGCGCGCTGCACGAAGGCCGCACCCAAACCGTACCGGGTTCTGGCAGCCCCACAGCCGATATTATGTTCATTGGTGAGGCACCCGGCCAGTACGAAGATGAGCAGGGCATCCCGTTTGTGGGACGCAGCGGCCAATACCTGAACTACCTGCTCGATAAAATCGGCCTGACGCGCCCGGACGTGTTCATTACCAACGTGGTCAAGTGCCGCCCACCGAGCAACCGCGACCCGCAAACCGCTGAGATCAAAGCGTGCAAGCCGTACCTTGACCGCCAGATTGACGTGATTGACCCGAAGGTCATCGTCACAGTGGGACGCTACAGCATGGCCCGTTACTTCCCCAAGGGCAAAATCTCGGAAATCCACGGCCAGCCGCTGTACCAGGACGGACGCGCCTACTACCCGATCTATCACCCGGCAGCGGCGCTGCGCAACCCACGCCTCAAACGCGACATGGAAGACGACTTCCAACGATTGTTAGATGTAATCAACGAGGTGGAACAGCGGCGCGCGTCCGGCAACTTTGACGTGGCCCCCACCGACGATACGAGTACGGATGATCCGCCGGAGCAGTTGACGTTGTTGTAGGGGATTGGCCGTTCGCCGCGCCATTAACACAAAATACCCGCCGGATGCAGCAACCAGCGTCGAAGGTGTGATAAACCTTTGCTTGATCTAGTTGGTCTACACAGCTCATGGGCTTGGTGCGCCAAGCCACTCGCTCTAATCACTTTCAACCAACCCCTCAACACGATTGACGGTCATCAGCTTGTGCGAACCACCTCCCAGGCCAAGTGATTCAGTTCCGGCAGGATGAGCTTTTCCACGGCAGTTTTGACCGCGTTGGTGCTGCCCGGTGTGCTAAATACCACGCAGTTGCGATAGACGCCGCCCGTTGCCCGCGACAGCATGGCCGCCGCGCCCACCTCGTCCCAGCTTAACATGCGAAACAGTTCACCAAAGCCAGGGAGCGTTTTTTCTAGTTTGCGGCTGATGACATCGTAAGTTGTGTCTCGCGGGGCGATGCCCGTGCCGCCGTTGAACAGCACAATCCGCACGGTGGGATGGCTGACCATGTCCTCCAGCGCCCGCTCCACCTCGTCCGGCTCGTCCCGGATGATGGTATAGGCCGCGACAAAGTGGCCCAGTTCTTCCAGGCGCGGCTTGAGGTATTGGTGATTGGCGTCGGTTTCGGGGGTGCGGGTGTCACTCACGGTGACGATGCCCACACCAATCGGGGCGTCCCCGGCTTTTTCACGGTGATCGTCTGCGCCCAT
>CAWUJQ010000256.1:0-6801 GCA_963922445.1 uncultured bacterium | reverse complement strand
CCGTCAAACACGCGGGCGATGCGTCGGGGTATGGGCGTGGCGTTGAGCCGCAAAAACATCCGGCTGAGGGCACGTTCCAGGTCGGCGAGGTCGGTGTGGACGGTAATTGTGGCGCGCTTCTCTTTCGGGTCGTCGCTTTGCCAGAAGACGACCACCTGCGCGTTGAGAATCTCCGCGAGGTCGGGGCGGTCGGGATAGATTTCTTCACCCCACGAGCGTTCGTGCATTTGCACCAGTTCAATGAGGTTGTTTTCGCGGTTGCTGCCCGGTGAGGTCATGGGGTGCCCCTGTTGTGTTGGTCGGCGCTGATGGATAGATCAAAGTATAGCATAGTAGCCAACGCAAAACCGCCCTCATGGGGCGGTTCGTGGGGACTTTATAGGCAGGTGTTAAACAGCCTTGCGGAAGTTTACGCGCACGACGAGATAGCCCAGGCGAATGTCGTCGCCATCGCGCAGGATGCGGGGCTGCTGCGGCACGAGCTTTTGTCCATTCAGGAAGGTGCCGTTGTAGCTGCCCTGGTCAATCAGGTTGAGCGCCCCGTCGCGGCGCACAATGATGGCGTGGCGGCGGCTGACGCCCTTGTTCAGGCCCGCGTGCGGCTCCAGGTCAACTTCTGGGATGGTTTCAGAGTTGGCGTCGCGCCGCCCGATGACGATCTCTTCGATGTCGCCATAGCGGAAGACAAAACGGTCGCCCGTGTCGCGCAGCTTGATTTCTAGCAGCATCTTCTTGTTAAAGCGGGCGGTCCCCCAGCGTGGGTCGCCGTCTTCGAAGTCAGCGTCAGGCATTGGCGTTGTGCCAACGGCAACGAGCGCTTCGGCTTCGGAGATTTCGCCAGGACGTCGCTTGGGAGGTTCCTCAATTGGCAGGTCGGGCCGCACGCGAATGGTCTCGTCGTGGTTGGGATGCACAACGGGTGGCTGCTTTTGCGTTTCGTCATCCTGGGACGTGATTTCGTCTTCTGGGTTCGGTGTTGGGTTCAAGACATCATTCATGGCGTTTAGTGGGTTCCCCGGCGGCCTATTCGCAGCGCAAGTGTGATGGGCAATGGCCGTCAATGGCGGTCATTGCGGATTAAGCTACATCCTGTATAGTGTAATCGCCAATGGGGGTACAGGTCAACTCTTACAAAGGTGGCGTGTTTTTGGGTCAATTGCAACAGCCTAGCCCAATGGTCAGGTGCGGGTGTATTGACCGGACTGCCCAATGCGATTATAGTAGCTTTGTTAAGAGTGTTAAAACCCCCTATGAACGATGCTTGAGGTTATTCCGTGAGCGATAAACCCCCAAAACAGGACCCCAACAACGGGAATGGCAACAACAATAACCCGTTTGGCGGTCGCAACTCACAGCGCTTCTGGATCATTGCCATTGTCGTCGTGTCGGTACTGTTCCTGCTAACGCTTGTGAACCAGAACACCCGGCAAGGCGTTGGCTCGTCTACCACCTGGAACGAGGTGGTTGAGCACATCCAGCGGGGTGAGGTGGCGTCAATTACCACGCGGGGTGGTGAGCGCGTTAGCGTAGAGCTGGCCCGTGGCGGCGAGACGCTGAACTTTTTTAAAGACCCACAAACCGATTTGATCGAAACCCTGACGGCCCTGGGTGTCACGCAGGATCAGCTTGCTTCCTTTGAATATACATCGCTGCCCGGTGACGAAACGGCCAGCATTTTGTTCCAAGTCTTTTTGGCGGTGGTGCCCTTCTTGATTATCGGCTGGCTGCTGTGGCGCATGATGCGCTCGGTGCGGGGCGGTCAAGACCAGGCGATGAACTTTGGGCGCAGCAAAGCCCGCGTTAGCCGCGATGTGGAGCGCCCGCAGGTGCAGTTCAGCGACGTGGCCGGTAACGACGAGTCCAAAGAGGAACTGCAAGAGGTGGTTGAGTTCCTGAAAGAGCCGGAGAAGTTCATTCAGCTTGGCGCACGCATCCCCAAGGGTGTGCTGATGATTGGCCCGCCAGGGACGGGTAAGACGTTGATGGCGCGGGCGGTGGCCGGTGAAGCTGGTGTGCCGTTCTTCCACATTAGCGGCTCGGAGTTTGTGGAGATGTTTGTGGGCGTGGGTGCATCCCGCGTGCGCGACCTGTTCGACAGCGCGAAGAAAGAAGCCCCGGCCATCATCTTCATTGATGAGATTGACGCGGTGGGCCGCCAGCGTGGTGCTGGGTTGGGCGGTGGCCACGACGAGCGCGAACAGACGCTCAACCAGATTTTGGTGGAGATGGACGGCTTCGAGAACGAAACCAACATCATCATGATTGCCGCCACCAACCGCCCGGACATCCTTGACCCGGCGCTGCTGCGTCCGGGCCGCTTCGACCGCAAAGTCACGATGGACTCGCCCGACCTGCGAGGCCGCCACGATATTCTCAAAGTCCATGCCCGTGGCAAGCCGCTTTCTAACGACGTTGACCTGGAAGCGATTGCGAAGATCACACCAGGGATGAGCGGTGCTGACCTGGAGAACCTGCTCAACGAGGCGGCTCTGTTGGCTGCCCGCCGCAACAAGCGCAGCATCGGCATGAGCGAACTCAACGAGAGCATGGAGCGCGTGGCGATTGGCCCGGCTCGCAAGAGCCGTGTGATGACGCCGAAGGAAAAGCGCACCATTGCTTACCACGAGGCCGGACATGCAATGCTGTTCTACATGCTGGAACACACGAACCCGGTACATAAGATCACAATTATTCCGCGTGGCCGTGCGGGGGGCTATGTGCTCTCGCTGCCAGAGACGGACAACAACCTGCGCACCCGTGAGCAGTTTGAGGACAGCATCACCGCGACGATGGGTGGCCGTGCGGCTGAAGACATCGCGTTTGGGCAGATTACAAACGGGGCCAGTGGCGACTTGCAGCAGGCCACAAACCTGGCGCGGGCGATGGTCACGCAGTTTGGCATGAGCCAGAACCTTGGCCCGCGCACGTTTGGCAGTGACAGCGGCAACCCGTTTTTGGGGCGCGGCTGGATAGACGAACGTGACTACAGTGAAGAGGCAGCGAAGGAAATCGACGCCGAGATCAAGTACATTACGTCCGGCGGCTATGAGCGTGCCCGCGAAATTTTGGGGGCCAACCGTGACAAGCTGGAGATGCTGGCGGAAATTCTTATTGAGCGTGAGACGCTGGAACGCGGTGAGTTCGAGTACCTGATGCAGCATGGTGAACTCCCCAGCGAAGACAGTGATTCGCTGTTGAATGACGATTTGCTGGATGCAGCCTTGAGCGGCACCAGCGCGGCTCAGTCCGATCCTAGCGACCGCGACGATGCCGATGCATCCGACGCGGACAGTGCGGGTAACAAGTTCGGCCCGGCCCCGGCCTAACACCGAATCGTAGGATCAGAAACGCAAAGAGCGACCGTTGGGGTCGCTCTTTTTTTGTTATATATAACATCGGTTTTGCCCTGTTCATCCATTAATAGCCGTCTATCAGGTGTCGGGTAACAGAATTGTGCGTTTCCCATGAAAGGGTATCAACCAATGACCAAATTCCTTCCTAGAAGTATTGTTGTCATGTTACTCGCTTTGATGGGAATACTTCCCTATCAAGTCATCGGGCAGTCTGATGCTCAGAGTCGTGCAAAGATCAATAAGGCTGGAACATACATAGCCGAGGTGAATGTAGGCGAAATACGAGTTCTTGAGACCAACACATTCACGACAATCCAAACTTTTAATATTAGTGGCGCAACTATCTCTTGGCATCCTTTGCAAGAGGAAATCCTTGCTTTTATAAGCGATAATTTCCCACTCACTATTGCAAATGTTGTAACGGGAGAAACTATATTAGAGATTCAAGACCATAATGATGGCAGTTCGGTTAGCTTCAGCCCAGATGGAACGATGTTAGCAACATCTCATGGTGATGTTGGTATTCCTACAGGCAGAGGCATTATCCAGATTTGGGACAGTCAGAATGGGAATCTATTGCGGGTAACAACAGAAATAAACCCTGGCTTGTCCAACGTTAGCTGGTCACCGGATGGCAGTTTGGTTGCGGGATATCAACCTGATAGACGGCGGTTGGTAATCTTTGATATGGCTAATGGTCAACAAACGGGAGCTGTTGGTAATTCTGAATTTTTCGTTACTGAACTCTATTCATGGAATCCGGGTGGAAACACAATTGCTGTTCGTGATGCTGGTAGTCTCACACTTTGGAACACACAAACCTACGAACGTATCCTAACAACACCATACATCGGCCCCATATCAGATGTTGAGTACAGTCCAAATGGACAACTCATCGGGGTATTAACTAGACAGGGCACACTTCTATTAGATTCTGGAACGGCAGAGGTTGTTGCGCAGCTACCGAGGGCCAGATCCTCCGTCATCTGGCTGCCAGATAGTAGTGGGGTTATTATAGGACGTGCTGATGGGTATCAACAAATTGCTATCGAGTGAGATCAAGATGGGTTAAACGAAATCAGTTAAGTCAGTCTCCGGTCTAACACCGAATCGTAGGATTAGAAACGCAAAGAGCGACCAGCACGGTCGCTCTTTTGGGTTTCCGCTGTGTTGCCAGTGGACTGAAGTTGCGAGTGAGTGTTTTTCCGTTGTTTCGCTAAGTTCTGTGGCTGTTTGATGCAGAGTTCAGCCAGGATGACCACTTGATTGCATCGGGTTCGGGTAATCCAGAATGGCTGGGCACGTTGCCCCTACGAGACACTGAGCAGCAAGTTCCATATGGGGCGTCGTGGCGGAATAGCGCCCCTTACACCACAAACCGCTCCAGCAGCAGCACCTCACCTACGATGGCCGTATCCTGCAGGTTGGTGCCCATCAGTCGCGCCCCCGTTTGCCAGTTGTATACCACCACCCGCACCTCATATTCGCCGTCGTCCAACTCACTCAGGTCGAACTGCGCCTGCATCGGCAAATACGGGCCATTGGCGTCGTTCAGGCCCACATCACGCTGCGCCACAAGTTCCCCGGCCTCGTCATAAATGTGAAAGCCGACCGAATACGTTTGCAGCGGAATATCCGGGTTAACCGCCCAGCCCGTGTTCAACGTGAGCGTGTCGCCGTCGCGCACTTCTTCGGTTTGCATCAACGTGAGCTGATCCCCAAACGCAAGCTGCGGTTCACCGCCGGGACAAAACGCCTGTGAGGTGGCATACAACCGCATCTGGAACACGTCGTCATCCAGGTACGTCTCACAGTAGTCAAAGCCGAGTGTGTCCATCAGCGCGTAAAACGTGGCCAGGTTGCCCGTCTGATTCCAGTTGCGGTTCCACACGAACCACACGCGGTGCCGCCCTTCGATGGCGTCGCGCATTTCCGGCTCACCGAAGTACGTCGGGATGAAGTAGCGGTTGGGCATGGTGTGCGTGTAGTGGCCCAGGCGCGGCTCAATAATGCCCAGGTACACAAACGCGTCGTCGGGTTCGCCGTTGTCAAATACCGTTCCGGCCAGTTCGCGCCACGCCGGGGCGGGAGCGTTGTCCCCGCGATCAAAGATCATCAGCGTACCCTGCGCAGAGACGGCAGTTGCGATCACCGTCCACACGGCCAGCGCGCCAATCGGCGCATAGCGATGCACGTCGCCTAGCTTCCACATGCCTGCCGCAAACAGTACCGACAGCGGCACCCACAACCCCATCATGTAACGCACGCGGCGCGGCGGCATGACGCCTGCAATCTCGTTCATGGTGATGATGCCAATCAGCAGCACCACCGACGAAAACGCCACCATCCACAGGTTGAACTGCTCACGGTGATGGGCGTTTTGGCGGCGGTAACGGATAAACGCAAACACCACCACGCCCAGATAAAGCAGCGTCAGTGCATGGAAGCCATGCCCAAAGAAGTACGTCAGCCGCTCGACAATCCCCAACGGTGACAGCGCCTCTAAGCGTAAGTCCGGGCGGCCCACGGCATTGTGCTGGAAGCCGTCCGCTAAAAAGCCCAACGCGGGCAGGAAGAGAACCATCACCACCGCGAACAACCCCACCGGGTACCACCAGCGCCGCTTAATCGGACGCGCAAACAGCAGGTGAAACAGGCCCAGCGCGCCGATGAACGGCGTCACAAAGTAGTGGGTATACGTCAGCCCCACACCGCCAATCACCAGTCCGACGGCAGGGAGCCAGCCCGGTTTGCCCTCCCAGTGGACGAGCCGCCAGTAGCACCAGAGGGTGACCGCCACTGCCAGCGGCACCAGCGTAAACACCCGGAACTTGTGCATGTAAAAGTTGAAAAACACGGATGTGCCCAGAATCGTCGCCGCACCCAGGCCGACAAACGGCGAGAACAGGTCTTTGCCCACGCGGTACGTCATCGCAATGACCAGCAGCCCGGTCAGGTAGCTGAACACACGCAGCGGGAACTCCGTCCAGCCCGCGTAGTCGCCCCACAGTTTGGCCACCAACGGGAAGCCCAGCGCCTGATCTGGGGAGCGCTCGTTGGTGTTTTCGATCACGCCCAGCGGGAAGCTGAGCGGCCCGTGATGCGCGCCACCCGCTGCCAAGATCGTGCGCAGTTCGTCACCACTCAGCGCGTCGTATTCCAGGTAGGGCACGGTGAGTGCAGATACCAGCGCGAACAGCGCCAGCATCCACCACAGGGGATTTGCATTCACACGGCGGTCATGCGCCATGATGAGTCGTCCTTGTCCGGTTTGCATCAGCCGGATAGCATAGTAGCGTGAGGGGCGTTTGTGTACGGGGAAAATGGGCGGCGGCACCCTGACCCGTTACCTGCTGGACACCCGTAGCGGCAACGTCCCCGCCCGCACCTACACGCCGGGGATGGGCGTGTTCACCGCCCGCGACCCGTATGAGGGCACCCCCGCCCG
>CAWUJQ010000255.1:0-6815 GCA_963922445.1 uncultured bacterium | reverse complement strand
ACGCCAACACAGCATTGCGGGCGGTGCCGCTCCAGGCCAGTTGGCTAAACACATGCCGGGTTGCTTTGATGAACACCTCATCCTCGTCGTGTTCGCGTTCATCTAGCAGGTGGATGGCTGCGGCGCGGGCACAGGCTTCGTCTTTGAGTTGGGCGGCGGCTTCTAACATGCGCTCAAGCTGCGCAACCGGCATCGTCAGGTCTTGGTTGTGCATCAGCAGGCGGGCGGCGGCCTCCATGACGGGCTGCGCCTCGGCGGTCCAGTCCCATGCTTCGAGCAGCGTGGTGTATACGCGCAGAGCGTCTTCTGTGGTCAGCTTGTCAGACGACACCAATATGGCGATGGTGTCCAGCGCCCGGTTGATCTCAGCCGTATCCCGCAGCAGTGCCCCGCTCAAATGCTCCGCTAACACGTTGTGTTCGGCCATGCTTGCAGTGAGGACGGGGAACAGCCCGTTGTCGCGCTTGCGGATGGTGCGGTGCAGCAGCGTTTCCAGGGCGGCGTCCGGCAGCCACGTCGCGCCTGTTTCTGCACACAGGCGCAGCACATGGGCGGGTTTATAGGGGGCGTTGGGGTGGAACGTTTTACCTTCCTTGCCGGTGCTGTTCGCATTTAGCGTCCACAACTGCTCAATCACGCTGGCCGGGAACGCTTGACTGGCTTGTGCCTGGGCGGCACCCATCAGCCCGGCTAAATAGAGGCTGGTGCTGTGTTCTTGCAGGCTGCTCAGCGCGTCGTGATCGTGTTCGGTGAAGGCCAGCGGCAACGGATCGGGCAGGGCGGCCACAAACTCAGCGCTTTCCAGGTATTCGGTTAACACACTTGGTGCAAAGCGCGCTGCAATCTGCACCAGGTTGAGCGCCAACGCCTCCGATTGTAACGCCAACGGCACCGCGTCCCGCAGGCCGTCGTACAGCAGGTCTTGCAGTTGGAACCGATCCGGTTCGCGGGCGATTAAGCGCAGCCAGTTGGTGATGAGGTCGGTTTCACCGCTGGCCAGCGCCACTTCCAGGGAGCGGTCTGCCGCATCGTGCAGGCGTTGCAGCCAGCGTTCGTCTACGCCTTCTGCAAGGCGCTGACGCATGAACACATACACCAGGTCGGGGGCGTCTTCTAGCACGCTGCGCAGGCGGCTTTGCAGTTCGGTATCGAGCGCGGGGTCGGCGTCCATCTGCGCCGCCAACAGGTTGTTGGCCTCAATATCGCGCTCTTCCAACGCATGATTGAGCAGCAGCCCGGCATAGGTGCGCCGCCAGTCGGCTGGCACGTGGTCGGCATCCTGCAACGCTTCCTTTAAGTCTTCTACCGCTACGGGCGCGGACTGCGTGGTGACCCGGTTGTTAAAGTGATAGCGCTCGGTGATTTCGCTAAGCGCGGCCACACCGTCTTTCTCAGCGGGGATGCGGGCTGCGAGTGGATTGAGGACGGTCATCACTTTAAACAGTCTGGCTGCGTCGCCCGGCCACAGGCGCGCCAACAACTCCACGTAAGCGTTCCACTGCACATCCTCCAGGGCACCCAGGCGGTCAGCCCAGTTGAGCGTGGTGCGGTCAGTAGACGGGTCAGGGCCAAACAGCACGCGCGCGGTGACTGGCTCTTTTAGGCGCGGGAGGTGCGTGCAAAAGGTGAGGTCGGCCCGCGTAACGTTGGGCAGCAGGCTCATCAACCCTTGAACCAGCCGAATCCGCTGGGCCGTGCCGCCTGGGTGATTGACGATGAGCAACCCCGCACCGCTTACAGCCGCATTCAGCAGGGACAGCACTTCGGTAAAGTCGCCGCTGTAGTCGCTAAGCAGCGCGTCTAGCGCGGCAACGCGCTCGTCCTGTGACCACGGTTCGCGCTGGGCGGGGTCTTCGTGGTCATTCCAAAAGACCGTGACGTTGCCGCACAGCTCACGCATGACCGGGCGCGGCACGTAGGTGTAGTCATAGTGCGGCTTGGTAGCATCGCTCGCGCTGTAAAAAGCCTTCACTACAACGAAGTTCCGCTCTGTGGTGGCATAGACGCCTAACACAGCGCCATCGTCTTTACCATTCACCGGGCGCGGTTCGGCAGGGGCCATGCTGCGCCAGTGTTCGGCGGCTTGCAGCGTGACCCCCGTTGAGCGTGATACCAGTTCGAGACGCCCGCCGGCTTCGTTGGCTGCTTGCGCTGAAACGCCATACACCGCATGTGCAATTGTCTCATTCAAGGTGGTTTACCTGCTATACTGACAGGGACAAAGAGTCTACTACAGATTAGGGCGCGGTATGTAGGGGGGAGATTGTGGCATGGGCAAACGCCAATGTTTTGCCAACACATTGTTGATACTCCCAACCGCCGTCCGCTAACAGCCTATCATGAGAGCGCACTGTGGTGCAAATTGACCATCGTACGGGGGTGCATTTCAATGTTTTGGCAAATCGTTTCATGAATGGGCGGACATACGACCGTTCCGGTCTAGTCCCGCCCCTACAGCGGTGTTTCGTAGGGGAGCACTAGGCGAAGCCGTATGTGTTCCCACCTGCGCCAACAATCTGAAACACACCCATCGTACGGGGGTGCATTTCAAGTTGGTGCTATGCTTTTTGGCCCTCACCCCAACCCTGATTGACGTTAGAATCGCCGTAATGGGTCAACCGGGCGTTTGTTGCATCCCACGCCCTTTGCTATGATGAAGGCACCAATCACAACACACAGGGGTGCCCATCACCATGTCCGATGGCAACGATTTTGACAAGCAGGAATTTTTCTCGCTCTTCATGAATGACGAGGTGCCGTTTTCCTATAAGTTCTTCCTGGTGGCGGCAGCCGGGTTGTACACCATTTCGCCTATCGACATCTTGCCAGAAGGCTTGCTCGGCGTGTTTGGCTTTGCTGACGACCTGGGCATCATTTGGGGCGCGGCCCAGGCGTTTACCTACTTCGCTAACCAGCACCTGGAGCGCGAACACAACGAGAAGGCCGAACAACAGGCACAGCAGCAGGTCATCCAGGCGCAGTCTGCCGTGAGGCCCAACACCCAGCAGCAAACCGACAAGCCCAACGTCATCCGCAACCGGGAGCGCATTGCCCCGCCGCCGCAGCCCCCGAATCAAGCGCAAACCAACGTGGACTACCTGAGCGACGAGTGGCACGAACGCTACCTGCAAGAGAAAAATCAGGAAAGTACCGACGCCTTTGATAAGCTGATACAGGAGCGCGACCAGCGCCCCAAAGACTGGGACTACAACCGTAACGA
This sequence comes from uncultured bacterium, assembly GCA_963922445.1. Taxonomy (GTDB): domain Bacteria; phylum Chloroflexota; class Anaerolineae; order Aggregatilineales; family Phototrophicaceae; genus DAOTTY01. The sequence continues at coordinate 3,595 of CAWUJQ010000255.1, read as the reverse complement.
TCCGTTTAGCAAGAAGCGCAACAACGGCAACAGCCAATGACCGAGCGCACCCTCGTTATCGGTGACATTCACGGCTGCTACGATGAACTGCAAGCGCTGCTTGACCTCGTCGGCTTAACTGCCGACGACACAATAATCCACATTGGCGACATGATCGACCGGGGGCCAAAGCCTGCGGAGGTGGTCGCCTTTTTTCGGGACACGCCCAACACCCGCACGCTGATGGGCAACCGTGAGGACAAGCACATCCGCACGGTGGACGGCATGATGGACTATAACCCCACCCGTGAAATCACGCGCCTTCAGTTTGGGGACGATGACTTGTACCACGACGCCGTCGATTTTATGCGCACGCTGCCCATTTATATCGACCTGCCCGACGCGTTGCTGGTTCACGGGTATTATGAACCCGGCCTGTCCCCGCACCATCAAGACCGCGATGTGCTGCTGGGGCACCCGGAAGGCGAGGAACGCCTGACAGACGGTGGCCACGACCCGTGGTACGTCCACTATGACTACGACAAGCCGGTGATCTTCGGCCACCGCGACTATCCCTTCCTCAACTTTCGCAACCGGGCCTATGCCATTGACACGCGCTGTGTGTATGGCGGCAGGCTAACCGGGCTGCTGCTGCCGGATTTTATCCCGTACAGCGTGCCGGCGCGTGATGACCACTGGTCAACGTTGCAGCAGCGCTACGCGCACATCCTGGCGGGCTGAGGTGGCTGGCGCGTTTGGTTTAATGTAAACGTTTGTTAGCAACGGTTACATCTGGTAGACGCCCCCCGGTGATTCAGGCAAAATACGAACAATAACGCGGTGTGCCGGGTGCGGTAGCGCCCGCCCGTCCCTGCCATGAAAACTGAGTCGCGAGGATAATAGAGCGAACGATGAAACAGTTCAAACGGTTACAGAGCGGTCAGGGTGTTACGGAATATGCCCTGATGATCGCAGCCGTGGCCATTGTGGCCTTGGCGGTGATTACCGTTTTTGCCGACCCCCAAGATTGGCGTAACGGTGTCATTTATCAGGGTATCTATCGCCCGGTGCAGTGTATCGTCCAGGGTATTTCTCAGGACAATTGTACGGAGCGTGGTGGCGAATTTAGTGCGCTGCGCTACCCCAGCGTGACCAACGGCAACAGCCGCAAACAGTGCAACAGTTGGGCCTCTGACAATGACGCAACAACTGGCGGCAACGATGACTTCTACTCACCCGTTGTGCCAGACGATGGTAGCGTGGACGCGTGGGCAGCCTGCGCTCAACCTTCAGACAACAGTGAAGATGGGCCTGGCGGCACCTGGGTCGCTATCGATTTTATCCAGTATAGGGAAGCGGGCACCGATACCTGGATTACCCTGGTTGAAGGCCAAGACCTTGTACGCGGCAGTTACGACTTCCGGGCGTTTTGGAAGCGCTATGTGCCCGATGACCCCGATACGGACGGCACGGACGAAGAAGAACCCTATGTAGAGCCGGAAGTGGTTGAAATCCAACTGACCGACCCTAGTTCAACCACAACAACCGTTGTACGAGATATGCAGTCGGGCACGAACAACGAAGTTGACCGCTTTAACAGTCGCGATAACGAGTTCCGTTATGCCACGGACCTGGAAGAAACGCCGGAGCAGTTCGCGCTGCTCGATACAAACGGCACCTACTCCATTCGCGCCGAGGCGTTCGACGTAGAAGGCTTTAGCCAAACGGTCACCCCACAAAATAACGGCGATCCCATCCCCGTTTACAACTTTAATATGGTTGACCCCGCGCCGCCGATCATTACCAACATCGTTTTACGTGACACCGACCCGGCGTCGGAAACCCCGACGCGCACGTTCGACCGTACCCAAAGCGACTACACCATTGATAAGGCGCTTTACACCGTGCAGTTCAACACCAACCAGAATCAGGATGGCGATGAACTGGCGTATACGTTGACTTACGTCACGGGCGGAACTGTCATTGACAGTGGTACGCTTACCTTCCCGGATGACCACCCCTATCTGCTGTATGACCCAGCCGGCTTCGACTTTGCCGCAGGCGATTATGAGTTGGACGTGATCGTGCAAAATGCAGCAGGCGTTACCGACGACAACGCCGATGACAGCGTTCTGGACGGTACCCTGACCGTGGAGTTCACGATTGACGCCCCGCCGCCCACGCTGCTGGTCACGGGCTTTGCGCTTGTAGACGCAGACAATGAAACCGAAATTGCGGCGGTGAACGACGGCGACGTCCTCACGCTGGACGGCACAGACGGCACGGGTGACCTGGTAAGCTTTGTTGCCAACGTTGCTGATCCTGAGGGTGTGGTACAAAGTGTGATTTTGCGCTTGGTCGACTCTGGCGACAACGTCATCGAGAATTCTGGGCCGGAAAATGCCCCTCCCTATTCCTTGTTTGGCGACAGTGGCGGTGACTTTGACGGTGAGTATTTGGCCCCAGGTGAATACACGCTGAGTGCGGTGCCTTACAATGAGGACAACGCGAGCGGCATCTCTGGCGATGAGGTCTCTATCACCTTTACGGTTGAAGAACCCGCCGTCGAAGAAGGCCCGTTTGCACGCTTCTTCGTGCAAAACACCTCGCAGAGCAGCGATTACAATTACACAGTTGAGTTGGCTGCACTCAACACCAAAACTGGCACCACCAACCCTGGCACTACAGAAATTGACCTGGGTGAGGTGAACTACAACTGGAACATCGCGGTCGAAACGTGCAACCTGTTTGATGAATGTACAGACGATGGCAGCGGTCGCTACAACGTGAACCGTGTGAGGTTCAGCGGAACCGCTTCTAACGGGGGGTCTTTGCCCTTCAGTAGTGATACCGAGAGCTATGAGCCGTATCACATTGACGGTGACAATAATTCGCTCAATCTGCAACCGGGTGACTATAACCTAGAAGTTGAAGTGACGGATGATGCAAGCGGAGAGTCCGTTACCACCACATACGAACTGTCCTTCTCAGTAGTACAGCCGGACGCCTGCCAGTTGGAAATCAAGGACTTGAACTGTGGTGGAGGTTACATCGGTCTCCAGTTCCAGACGGCGCGTGGCCAGTGTACCAACGAGGACTTCGCTAACTCGTCCTTCGGCGCAGGCAAGACGGACTGGCCAGTGGATACGATAGATGCCAACGGTTGGGAAACCAGTTGCAGCGGTGGCGACTGCCGTCAGGTGTACCGCTTCGAGCTGCGTCCGCAGAGTGGGCAGAATTTGTCCGGTGTTTGTGACGGCAGCTTCAACGATGGCGGCATTCCGGTTGTGATTGCAACCAGTGGGGGTGACACCTACGACTACCTGTACGAGTTCGTCTCTGGCGGGGACGGTAACCTGAGCCTCCCGTAACCTGCTCTGCATCCATCGCGACACATCAACCGCTAACCGGAGGGTCCCCCCCTCCGGTTTTTTGTTGGCGGCGCAGGCGCTATAATCGCCGCTGATAAGCTGCTAATCACCCGAAAGACGACACTTCCCCATGACCGATATGCCACCCATCCGCGAACTGCCCGGCAATGCCAACGACGCCCGCGGCCTGCGCCTCGCTGTGCAGGAAAAGCTGCTCACCGGGCAAAACGAAGCCGCCCGCATCC
>CAWUJQ010000254.1:0-6817 GCA_963922445.1 uncultured bacterium | reverse complement strand
GGCCTTGAGCAGCGTGCTTTTACCCACGCCGTTCGAGCCAAGGATCGTGGTCAGTTTGCCCTCTTCCGCAGTGAGGTTTAGCCCCTGCAAGATGTGTAGGTCGGCGTAGTAGCCCACGTATAGATTGTCGATGGTCAGCATAGCTGTCATGATGCGGCCTCCGCTTCTTCTTCACCCAGGTAGGCTTCGATTACTTCGGGCATGGCTTTTACCGTCGCCGGGTCGCCGTCGGCAAGTAGACTGCCGAAGTTCAACACAAGCAGCCGCTCACTCAGTTCAAACACCGCGCCCATGTCATGACTAATCAGGATAATCGTCTTGCCCTCGTTGCGCATTTTGTGGATGAAACCGTAAATTGTCTCTTGCAGTTTGGGATGCACCCCCGCGAACGGTTCGTCCAGCACAATCACTTTCGGATCAAGCATGGTCAGCCGTGCGAGTTCAAGCAGCTTTTGTTGGCCGCCGCTGAGGGCGCGCCCTTTTTCGTTTGTCAGGTGGTCTATCGTCAGGAAGGCCAGCATTTCACGCGCTCGGTCTTCCAGTTGCAGCCGTGGAGTAGTCGGATGCATGGCCAGTGCTGGCACCATCATGTTTTCCATTACGCTCATGCGGCGCAGCGCACGCGTCACCTGAAAGGTACGGCCTAATCCAGCTTTTGCCACCACACTCGGACGAAGCCCGTCGATGCGTTTGCCGTTTAAGTGAATCGTCCCACTGCTCGGACGCAGCATCCCGGTCATGATGTTGGTGAGGGTGGTTTTCCCTGCTCCGTTTGGCCCAATCATCCCGATCAGGTGCGACCCTTCGATGTCGAACGTCACGTTATTGACGGCCCGCACACCACCAAAGTCCTTGGAAATGTTGCTGACTTCCAATTTGATCGTCTCGTTTTTGTTGGTCATCGCTACGGGGATGCTCCTTCCATTTCCGCCTCGGCAGCGCGGCTGGCCTCGTTGCGCTTGGCAACCGTTTCTGCCTGTGCGTCACCTTGATTGCTGAACCACTGAATAATCGGGTGGAGCAGGCCGTTGCGCGCAAACCGCAGCGTGAGGACCAACACCACACCGAACAGCGCAAAGCGCCATGCTCCCGGCTCAAACGACGTTTCTCCGGCGATTTCTAGCCCAAACGGATACGGTATCTCGCGCATGGCCTCCAACAGCCAGCGAGAAATAAACGCGCCTGCCGCCGCCGCAAATAAGCTCTCCATACCGCCGATGACCGCATAGGCGATCACAAGTGCCATCTGCAACACCTCTAGAGATTCCGGCGTAATGCGCTCTGCGCCCACATTGTGATAAAAGATGCCGCCCGCAAGTCCAACAATCATGCTGGTGAGTACAAACACAAACACCTTATAGCTCACCACATCCACGCCCAGCGCACTCGCAGCCTGGTCGTCTTCACGCATGGCCCGTAAAAACAACCCAACGCGGCTGTTGGCCAGCGCGTACATCAGCACCAGCGACACAACCAGCACGGCAAGCATAATGTAGTAGTTGGCGTTGCGTGTGGCCGTGATGCTGCCCAGGTCAAACAGTTCACGCATCCGTAGGCCGTTGTTGCCGCCTGTCACACGGAACTCGGTGAGCATGACAATGCGGAACAGCTCACTAAACGCAATTGTGAACAACGCCAGGTATGCCTCCTTAAGGCGCAAGCACAGCGCACCAATCACCAGCCCCACCAGCCCGGACATCAGGGTGCCAATGACGATTGCCAGCCATATCGGGATGGCGTCTGGGGCGAGGGTGGCAAACCCGTACTGGCCAAGTAAACCGGATGTATATGCACCGATGCCCATAAATGCCATATGCCCGAATGAAAACTGCCCGGCAATGCCCGCCAGCAGCGCCCAGCTACTGGCCAGTACCGCGAAGAAAAACCCACTAATGAATACCGTTTTGGTGTAGTTGGACGCCCACGGCAGCAGCGGATACGCCAAAAACAGCACCACAATCAGGCCCATCACGGCGTAGCCAAGCCGCTGCCGCCCGATGTTGGCGTCCACCCACTGTTCAAATGCCTCGAATTGCTTTTGCATGGTCTACTCCTTTTGCCCGAATAGGCCGTTGGGACGCAGCAGCAGCATGAGCGCGAAAATGCCCAGTGCAAAGGCCTCTTTGTATGCTGCCCCGCGTGACGGATCAGGAAAGCAGCCTGACCCGACCGATTCCACAACCCCGACGATCAAGCCGCCAAATAACGCCCCCGGCACACTGCCCAGGCCACCCAATACCACCACAACATAAGCGCGCACCGCGCTCTCTGCACCAATCCAGGGAACCCAGGCGAAAATCGGCACCAAAGCTGCGCCGCTCATGCCTGCTAGCATACTCCCAAGCGCAAACGCAAATGTATTCATGCCCAGCGGGTTCACACCCGTGACTGCGGCAGCGTCCTTATCCTGGCTGACCGCACGCAGGGCGCGCCCCGCCCATGTGCGCTGCAAAAACCACAGTAGGAAGAAAATCAGGACAAGCCCAACGATCATTGCCACGCCACGGTCTGCCAGCACAGTGAACGGCCCATAAATCGCCTCACCATCTAGTTCGATGCCGCTCAGCGACACCCGCCGCACATCGGTAAATGCTTCTGCACGCTGCGGGAACGGCCCCACCATGGCCAGGGTGGTGTATTCCAAAAAGAAGCCGAAGCCGAAGGTAATCAGAATGGCATATTCGGCAGCACGCTCGATTTTGCCGCTGTGCATCGGGCGGATAAACATCCGCTCAAACAACCAGCCCAGCCCAAACGACAACACGCCCGCAATCAAGATGCCAAATAGCGGATTTAAAACAAAGTCTTCTGAAACAGCCCCGCGTTCAATCAGCCAGTTCTGCGTCCATAACAGGAAATAATAACTAAAGAAGCCGCCAATCATATAAAACTGGCCATGCGCGAAGTTCACAATGCCCTGCACACTGTAGATAAGCGTTAGGCCAACGGCGGTAATGGCATAAATGACGCCGATGGTGAGGCCGTTGAGGATTTGCTGGGAGACATACGTTGGCGCGAACGGCAGCGCCACACAGACGTTTTCTGGATTGGTGATGGCGAATATCGCATACAGTTCCAGCACGCCCAGCGCGGTCAACATACCGGCCCAGGCGCGATTGCGCACGTTCGGGGTGCGATACCACAGCGGCACCAGCAGGAACGGCCCACCCGCAAAGCCGCCCAATACGCCAGCAGCCGTTGTGCCTTCTTCGATGAGTCCACGATTGCGATAACGCCGGGGGATTAAGATGCCACCGATGACAGCCCATAAAGGCCCCGCCAGCAGCAGCCATCCCAGTACAAAGGGGTTCATAGCGCTCTTGCCTGACTACTTTACGTTACACGAAACAAAAACAGATGGGGCACCTTACAGCGCCCCATCTGCATATCAGTCAACCAAGGCCGATTTAGTTCGGCGGGAAGTAGCTGACGCCTTCATCAGTCTGGTAAGCCGGTGGCCATACAACGGGGGCAGCACCTGCATCCTGGCCTTCTTCCGTGAACTGAATCACGATCACAGCCGGGTCTAGCCACTGGTGCCACAGGTACTCTGGCACACTGCCATCGTCCGGCAGCGGGTTCGTGGAGGTGTACTCGAAGAAGTAGCGGCCCTGCGTCAGCGTGATGTCGGTTTCTTCTAGTGCCAGCACAATGGCTTCGCTGTCTTCAACTGTGCCAGCACGCTCAATGGCGTCGGCTAACACACCAACCGCGTCGTAGGAAGCCATCGCATAACCAGCAGGCTCACTGTCGAACTCTTCACGGTAAGCTGCGACGAACGCTTCGGTTTGCTCGTTGTAGTTTGCCGGGGCAATGCCTACTTTGTAGAAGGCGCAGAAGTTGCCGTCCGGCACCGCTTCCCAGTATTCCGGCTGAATTGCGTCCTGCATGGTGTTGCAGATCGTGTCCTCGGTGGGAGCAATGCCCAGTTCAATCATCTGCTGGGTGACGTTAAAGCCTGTTTCACCCGTGACTTCAATACGGATGGCGTCCGGCGGATCGCCAGCCTGAATACGGCTCAAAATCGGGACGAAGTCTTCCGTACCCAGTTCCACAAAGATTGTTTCGACTTCAACACCAGCGTCAGCGAAGAAGGCTTCGTTCTGCTCAACCGCACCGATACCATAGTCGGTGTTTTCTGCAATGATGACGACATCTTCAACGCCTTCGTTCAGCAGCCAGTCAACAGCAGCCCGCGCCACAACCGTAGACGTCGGTGCAATGCGGAAGATGTAGTCAATGCCGTCTTCTTCGAAGCGGGTGAGGCCTTCAATGGTCACATTGTCGTTCCACGGCTCGGAGTACACCGTCGGAATAGCGTTGTCCTGGAATACGTCCATGGTGGCTAGGCCAACCGCACTGTGATAGACGCCCACAGCACCCACAATGCCCTCAACTTCAATCAGGCGCTCTGCGGCACGCTGGCCTGCATCGGGCAAACCTTCACTGTCGCCAATAGTGATGGCCAACTCGTAGTTCTGCCCGTCGATTGCAATCCCACAGTCAGCATTGAGATCTGCTACGGCCTGTTCCATAGACCACTGCATCGCCACACCCGCCGTCACGGCACCGGGCGCGCTCAGCGGCGCAATACCGCCGATCATGATCGGTTCTTCGGCAAAGCTACAGTCGTCCTGGGCCAGTACCGCGCCAGAAATCGACAGGGTTACCATTAAAATAAAAACTAACAAAACTGCTCTAGTGAACTTCATGTGGTACTCGTCCTATTGCTATATAGACAAATCATTGGTCTCGCTAATTTTGCTGCTCCGCGAAACCCGGCCCATATGTTAACGCACTTTCCGTAGTTTGAAAAACAAGTTATGGGCATTTTAACGAATAACCCAAGGAAAAGACTGTTTTGTGGGCATCCCGCAAACACTGTGATCCCGCGTCTTTGTGAAAAATCACCAAAAACTCAGTTTTTGGTATGCATAAAACGGTATGTTTAGCATATGTGCTATGATATGGCATTTCATCTAGGTGTGGCTGGTGCTAGATTGTTGGCCGCAGAGATTCAATTACAGATGGAGCCAACCTCATGAAACACCGTAACGCTATTCTGGTAGGGGTCACCGCTTTGGTGGCTGTCGTAACCGTCGCTCTGGCCAACAGCAGTCGCTTTCTTGCAACTTCCTACGCCGCAGACCCGGCTGTGTCTGCCGAGGAGATTATTGCAGCGGGCGCGTTCAACTACGCCAACCCGGACGTGCTGGTTGATACGGCGTGGGTACAAGAAAACCTGGACAACGACGAAGTCCGTATTTTGCACATTGGCAGAAACCGCGTGGACTACATTGCGGGTCACCTGCCCAATGCCATTTACATTGACCGCAACACCGACCTCACGAATGAGGAAATCAGTGTGAACGGGCAAATCCTGACGGCAGAGCAGTTGGATGATTTGTTTAGTGAGCGTGGCATTGCCAACGACCACACCATCGTCCTTTACGACGACATCTCGAACCTGTTTGCGGCACGGGCTTACTGGGTACTCAAATACTACCAACACGAAGACGTGCGCATTTACAACGGTGGAACAATCAAATGGCTAGAAGATGGCAATCGACTGGCGCGGGGTGGCCACAGCGTTGGGCCAGCCGAGTACGTGGCGGGTGACCCTGACCCTGAAATCCGCACCACGTATGACTATGTGATCGAAAACCTGAATAGTGAGAATGTCGTCACCTGCGATACCCGTTCCAACGCAGAGTTTGCCGGGGACGATGTGCGGGCCGAACGCGGCGGTCATATTCCGGGCACGACACACCTGGAATGGGTTCACGCGGTCAACGAAGACGGCACGTTTAAGGCCGCGCCGGAACTGGCAGCCCTGTTTTATGCAGAAGGTTTGACGCCGGACAAAGAAATCCTGACGTATTGCCAGACGGGGGTGCGGTCGGCACACACATGGTTTGTGCTGACGGAACTGCTGGGCTACCCCAATGTGCGCAACTACGACGGTAGCTGGACGGAGTGGGGCAACAATCCGGATTCACCGATTGCCAACGAATCCTAGCGTTGACCGGAACGGGGTAGCACCCTCGCTACCCCAACTCAGGACACCCTACGAGGATTCCATCTCGGTGATGACCGGCACGTCCTGTAGCTCAATGAGTTCGTCGGCGGTGTAATGGCAACGGAACTGATGACCATCGTGTGTGTCGCGTACAGGGGGTTCCTCATCCCGGCAGATGTCCCCGATGATGCGGGGGCAGCGCGTGTGGAACGGGCAGCCGCTCGGTTTGTTCCGTGGGCTGGGGATGTCACCGTCTAAGCGGATGTGACCTGTCTCTACTGTGGGGTCAGGCACAGGGATTGCACTCAGGAGTGCTTCTGTGTAGGGGTGCATGGGTGGGGTGGTCACCTGCTCCGATGTGCCCTGCTCAACCACTTCACCCAGGTACATGACCACAATCCAGTCCGCCAGGTACTTAATCACGTCCAAATCGTGCGAGATAATCAAATAGCTGGCCCCTTCTTCAGCACGCAAGTCCTTCAGCAGGTTTAAAATCACCGCCTGCACACTCACATCAAGTGAACTCGTCGGCTCATCTGCGACGACGACGGCAGGGCTGGCCGCAAATGCCCGCGCAATGGCCACGCGCTGCTTTTCGCCACCACTCAGTTGATTTGGGTAGCGGGTCGCGTACTGCTCTGTGAGGCCAACCGCACGCAGCAGTCGGTTGACCTCAGTGCGAACTTCCTGCTTTGACGGGCGCTCTTTGCTCAATATTTTGTAGGTGCGGCCAACCGTTTGCCCCACGGTGAGGTATGGGTTGAGCGCATCGTGCGGGTTTTGAAACACCATCTGCAA
>CAWUJQ010000253.1:0-6845 GCA_963922445.1 uncultured bacterium | reverse complement strand
TAGCGGTCGAGCGGGTGGGGGCGGCTGCCCCGGCCACCGCTGCCACTGCTGCCACCGCTCATCAGGCGGCGCGCTTTGTTAACGTCAGTCTCGTGCTTCAACAGCACGGTGAGCGTGTTTTCTAGCACGTCCTTGTCCAGGCGGTCAGCATTCAGCATGACCAGCGCCTTGGCCCAGTCAATGGTCTCGCTGACGCTAGGCTGTTTCTTCAAGTCCAGGTCACGCAGGCTTTGCACCAGTTCGACGGCCTGCTGTGCCAGCTTGTCACCCAGTTCCGGCACAGCCATCTTGACAATGGTCAGTTCGCGGTCGTAGGTGGGGTAATCCACAAACAGGTAGAGCGCCCGGCGCTTAAGCGCTTCTGACAGTTCGCGGGTGTTGTTGCTCGTCAGGAACACGGTAGGCTTGTGACGGGCTTGAATGGTGCCAATTTCAGGAATAGATACCTGAAAATCGCTCAGGATTTCCAGCAAAAACGCCTCAAACTCGGCGTCGGCGCGGTCAATTTCGTCAATCAGCAACACAACGGGTTCGTCGTGGGTGATGGCGCGCAGCAGCGGGCGCGCCAGCAAAAAGCGCTCACTGAAGAAAGCGTCTTCTTGTTCACCGAGCATCTCGGCGGCTTCTTGCAGGCTGCCGGCCTGGGCCATTAAGTCGCTCAGCTTGTCGCGCAGCAGTTGCGTATAGAGCATCTGCTTGGCGTATTCCCACTCGTACAGGGCTTTGCTTTCGTCCAGGCCTTCGTAGCACTGCAACCGGATGAGGATGCGGCCTGTGGCCTTGCTCCAGGCTTTGGCGAGTTCCGTTTTACCGACGCCGGCTGGCCCTTCCGCCAGCACCGGCTTGCCGAGTTGGTCGGCCAGGTAGACGACGGTCGAAATTTCGTCTGTGGCAATGTACTGCTGTGCGGTGAGGAGGTCCTTCACCTGCGTTACGCTGTCCATGTTGGGTTGTTGCTCCAATGTCCTTCACTCGGTTGGGGGCGCTCCGGTGGTGTGCGGCGTAGGGCATTCGTTTGGTGTATAGGCCGGGTGGCATCGCAGCCCCCGGCAAACCGGAACACTCCCCAATATACTGCAAAAACAGGGGTTTGTGGTAAATCCTGTTCAATTGGACAGGAAATGCCACTCGCAGCGCCAAAGCCATCTGTTGCTTATCGCTGACCGGGCCACGCGTGGTTCGCAGTCGGAAGACACGTCGTCAAGCCTTGTTTTCTACACCCACTTGTAGATTTCGAGGTTGGCCCCCGTCACAGCGGAGGACTTGCTCGATGACAGGTAGAGCATCGTTTCCGCCATTTCCATTGGCGTCACCCACTTCCAAGCATTGTCATCGCCCATGGAGGCGCGGTTGCCGGGTGTGTCAATAATACTCGGAGAAACCGCGTTCACCCGGATGCGATGGTCTTTGAGTTCGGCGGCCATGCTTTCCACAATGCGCAGCACCGCAGCCTTACTCGCAGAATAGGCGGCGGCGTTACTGCCCCCTTTTTGGGCGGGCTTGGCTGCCACAACGGTCAGCGTGCCCTGGATGTCGTTGTCGATCATGTGCTTGGCCACTTTGCCACAGGTGATGTAGGTTGCGGTGGCGTTGAGCGTCATCATGTGGTGCCATACGTCCAGGTGGCCTTCGTGGACTGGCCCCGGCATCGCAAACCCACCCGCAATATGCAGCAGGTGATCAATACGGCCAAATGCCGTCACGGTTTGATTGACGGCCACGTCAACCGCATCTTCCTGGGTTAGGTCTAGCGGAACAAGCACCGGGTCTACGGCGGTCCCCAGTTGGCTTTTGAGTGTGTTGAGCTTGTCTTCGTTGTGATCCCACAGGGCGAGCTTGACGCCTTGCTGGGCAACATGCTGGGTGACGGTGGTACCAACGCCCCCCGCTGCCCCGGTAATCACGAATACCTTGCCTTCAAATTCGCGGGTCATGTGCGGCGTACCTTCCTCGAAATGCGATGAAAATTGCAATGTAGGTGCATTGTAGCGCCGCTTTATGATGCGTGGATTAGACGTGGCGTTGGGGTCGCGTCAGATGGGCACAGCGTCGGCGGTGCTGTGCCCGACCCCCGGCGGCCTACACCGCAGCCGAGGTATCGGAACCTGTTAACAGCCCCAATGCCCTGACCGCCCAGCGATAGATTGTCATCCAATTGCGATAGTCGCCTTCCGGCACCTGCTTGGCCGTCAGCAAGCGCTGATCTTGCGAGGTTTGCTCGTTGTAGTCCAGTATACCGCCGAAATAACCCTCAGACCGCACACGGATGATGCGGCGCACAGGCGTCAGATACTCTGCCACTTCGCGCGCGGACTGGTACGTGTGGCGGCTAATGGTTTGGCAGGAGATGAAGCAGGCCACCGGCAAGGCACTCAGTACAAACTGCCGCCGTCGCACAAAATCCATGACCTCCGGCAGGACGGCCCCGTGCTGCACCGCACTCCCGATGAAAATGCCCTGGTAGGGCGATAGGTCTTTGACCTCAATGATGGACATGACATCGACGGTTTGGCCGCAGTCACGGAGTGCCGCGGCAATGGCCTGGGCAATGTCTGCCGTGCCACCGTGACGGGTGGCGTAGGTCACAAGGTAGTTGGCGGTCATGGTCGTTATCCCCTTTGGATTTTTACCCACTGGTGTGCGATGCCATAATATGGACGATAATGTGGCTCTCAAACAGTTGCATCCGTCATGGGTATGGGTGCAAAATGTTAACGTGACCGGTGCGTGTGGCGCTCAGACATCCCTTGAGGTGCCGTACAGACAGCACGCGCCACAGTCACCCCATCAGCTAGCAAATCGGAGACCGCCTCATGGCCAAGCATCACATTCTCGGCTCTGCCGCCGACTTCCTCGACCGACGCACCATGAAACGCGTTGATATTGACGGCACCGCCTGCATCATCACGCGTGACCGTGACGGCGACTATCACGCGGTTGGCGCAATTTGCACGCACGAGGGCGCGCCGCTCAATGACGGGCTGCTGGTGGGGGGCACGATTATTTGCCCCTGGCACCACGCCTGCTTTGATGCGCACACAGGCGCACGTACCCAACCGCCTGCCCTCAACGACCTGCCCCACTACCCCACCCACATTGACGGCGACGGCAACCTCGTCATTGACCTGGAAGCGCACAAGGCAGCGCGCCCGTTTTCAAACCGCGCCCAACCCCATGCCACCATGATTATCATCGGCGGGGGGGCGGCTGGGCACGCCGCTGCGGAAGAGTTCCGGCGGAGTGGCTTTCGCGGGCGCGTGGTGATGCTGTCGGCAGAGCCGCACATTCCGATTAACCGCACGGTGCTGTCTAAGGGCTACCTGACATCTGGCAAGGCGGTGGACGCCATCAGCCTGCGTGACCGTGATTGGTACACCGACCGGGACATCGAACTGGTGCTGGCCGCGACTGTGACCCGCGTGGACACATCAGTGCAGGCAGTACGCTTTGTCAATGTAAGCGGCAACGAGAGCGTCCTCTACTATGACAAGGTGCTGTTGGCGACGGGCAGCACGGCCAAAGCACTCCCTGGCAGTGACGGCCTGCGGAATGTGTTCACCCTGCGGACGGCGCAGGACGCCAAAGCGATAGTCGGGCAGGTGCGAGAGGGCAGCCGCGTTGTGATTGACGGGGCCAGCTTCATCGGCATAGAGGCAGCGGCAGTCCTGGCCAAGCGGGGAGCGGACGTTTTGGTGGCGGCAGAAGGTGTGCCGTTTGCGAGTACGTTTGGTGAGCCTGTGGGGGCAATGATCCAGCGGCACTATGAGAAAAACCTGGGGGTACGCTTTGCAATTGGCGCACGGGTGCAGCGCGTTGAATCCGAAGGCGACCGGGCAACGGGCGTAGAACTGCAAAACTGGGACATGCATGATGCCGATGTGGTGCTGGTGGCCATCGGCGTGACGCCCAACACCGCCTTTTTGCGCAGCAGCAACCTCAATACGACCGACGACGGCGGCCTGATTGTGCGGGCAGACATGCAAACCAACGCGCCCAACGTCTATGCTGCCGGGGATATTGCCGCCTTCCCGGACGCGCTCAATAACCCGGTGCGCATTACCCACTGGCGGACGGCGATGCAGCACGGGGTGATTGCCGCACGCAACATGATGGGCGGGGACGAATCCGTGAGGGATGTGGTGCCGTTCTTTTGGTCACGGGTGGGCGGGTTAAACCTCGCGTATGTGGGTCACGCCACGCAGTGGGAGCGGGTGCTGTACCGGGGCAACGTGGAAGACGGCGACTTTATCGCCTTTTTGGTGAGCAATGAGATTCTACGCGGGGCGGTGGGCATGGGCCGCGACCGCGAGATGAACGCGCTCACGATGATTTTGCGGCAGGGGCTGCACCTGACGCCCCAGCAAATGGGCAACCCGGACTTCAGTCTGGTAGACTATGCGGTGCGGGGTGAGGCGGTGCTGCCTGGGCGCTAGACGGTGGGGGTAAGAGGTTGCAGCCGGGGGCGTAGCCGTTTTGCATAATCGGCTTGAGCGGTTGTCACTCCGCGCAGTGCCTGATGTACCCATTGCGCCCCCTTCTGCTAGAATACGGCACATCAGACGATAGCATCCTACCCAACCATGACCCTCATCCTCGGAATCGAAACCAGTTGCGACGAAACCGCCGCTGCCGTCGTCAAAGACGGCAACACCATCCTGTCGAACGTCGTCGCCAGCCAAATTGACCTGCACGCCGAATACGGCGGCGTCTTCCCGGAGCTTGCCTCCCGTGCCCATGCCGAAACCATCGGCGCAGTGGTTGAACAGGCTGTGCGCGACGCCGGTACCGACTTTGACCAGCTTGACGCGATTGCTGTTACCCGTGGGCCGGGACTCGTGGGCAGCTTGATGGTGGGCGCGAACTACGCTAAGGGACTCGCCCTGGCCACGGACAAGCCGCTGCTGGGCATCAATCACCTGGAAGGCCATGTGTACTCGCTATGGTTAACCCAGCCCATCCGCGAGCCGGAGTTCCCGGTATTGGTGTTGATTGTGAGCGGTGGCCACAGTGAAATGCTGCTGATGACCGGGCACAGCGAATATGAGCGGCTGGGCGGCACCCTGGACGATGCGGCGGGCGAAGCCTTCGATAAAGTAGGCCGTCTGCTAGAGCTGCCCTATCCCGGTGGGCCACACATTGAGCGGGCCGCACAGCAGGGCAACCCACGCGCCTTTAATTTTCCACGGGCGATGCGCAACGACGACACGCTCAACTTTAGCTTTAGCGGCCTCAAAACCGCCGTGATGCGCGAGGTCACGGTGCAGCCCAACAGCGGCGCGCCACGTGAAAAAAAGGTGGAAAAGCGCTCTCAACTGCGCTCAGATGTATCGGTGGCGGATGTCGCGGCCAGCTTTCAGGCGGCATTGGTCGATACGCTCGTGGAAAAGGCCGCCCGTGCTGCCGACGAATACAACGTCACCGAAATCCTGATGGCGGGCGGCGTGAGTGCGAATACCTACCTGCGCCAGCAAATGCGCAGCCGCACAGAACGGCCCGTCCGCTACCCGCCGCTGAATTTGTGTACGGATAATGGTGCAATGATCGCCGCTGCGGGGTATTATCGGTTTGAGGAGGGCTTGCGAAGCGATTTAGGCTTCGATGTCGTCCCGATGTGGCGCTTATCAATGAATACCTATGGAGATAGCTAACCCGTGCAGCTTTACCTGATCCGTCATGCGCAGTCCGTCAACAACGCCAATGAGGGCAATCCCAACTTCAAACACGTCGAAGATGCCCCACTCACCCCGCTCGGACATTCACAGGCTGCTCACCTCGCCGCACAGTTCCGGCGTCATCTCGAATCGCAAGACTTGCAACTGACGCTCAATCAGGCGGCGCACATGCCCATCTACCGCGTAGACGAACTGCACGTCAGTCCGTTTCAACGCACGCTGCAAACTGCCAAACCGCTGGCAGATGCGCTGGATGTGCCCACCTATGTGAAGATGGACATCTACGAGTATGGTGGCATCTACCGCCGCGAGGGTGACCGCACCTTCCGCACGTTTCGCGGCCTCAACCGGGAGCAGATGGCTGAACTGGTACCGGGGATCAATATTCCCGACGACGTAACGGATGAGGGCTGGTGGACGATGGACACCTACGAGCCGGAGGAACACTTCATTAACCGGGGCAAGCGGGTGTTCAACTTTTTGGTCGCGCAGGCCGAAAACGCCTGGGCAGGCAAACACATTGCCATGATCGCCCATGCTGACTTTATCAACCTGCTGGTGCAAACCATCTTGCGTAAGGGTGAGGTTGAGCGCAACCCCCACCGCGACAGCTTCATGTATGCCTATAACACGTCCGTGACCCGCATCGACTTCAACAAGCACGGCTTCCCTACGCTGCGTTACTTCAGCCGGGTCGATCACCTGCCCGAAGAAATGGTCACGCTGTAGCGATGCAACTCTATCTTGTGCGCCACGCCCAGTCCATCAACAACGCCAATGTGGACAACCCCGCGCTGCGCATGGCTGACCCGCCCATTACGGATTTGGGACAGCAGCAAACGCAGCATCTGGTCGATTTTTTCAAAACCACCACCGAAACCGACCGTGCGTCGGATAACATGGCGTGGCGCTATGGCGGCTATGAACACATGGGCTTTTTCTTCAATCACATTGTGGCCAGCCCGATGCTGCGTTCACTGCAAACCGCTCAAATTTTGGCCCGTGGTTTGAAGATTCCCGCGTTCGTTTGGATTGAGGTACACGAGCGCGGCGGGCTGTTCACGTCTACACGTGGCACGGTATACGGTGAGCCGGGGTTAGCCCGCCGCCAGTTTATTGACGAGTTCCCCGAATTCGACCTGCCCCGCGAGATCAATCAGGCGGGGTGGTGGC
>CAWUJQ010000252.1:0-6854 GCA_963922445.1 uncultured bacterium | reverse complement strand
GTTTCGCACGACTTGCGCGCCCCGCTGCGCGGCATTCAGGGCTTTGCGCAAATTTTGCAGCAGCGCTATGGCCATCAGTTAGACGAACGCGGCCAGCACTACCTGAGCAATGTGCTAACCGCATCGGAGCAGATGAATCAATTGATTCAAGACCTGTTGCAACTGTCCCAATTGGGGCGGCGGGCCATTCAAATTGCGCCGGTCGATGTTGAGGCTGTTGTCAATAACATCTTGCAAAACTTGCAGGCCAAAATCACAGATGATGTGCAGGTGTCAGTCGCCGTAGATGACTTTGACGTCCACAGTGACGGGACGCTGGTGATGCAAATTTTGGCGAACTTGATTGACAACGCGTTGACTTATCGCGATTTTGACAGGCTGTTGCAACTTAACATTAAATGTAAGCAGCACGACCAACACTTTCACCTTATAATTAAAGATACAGGTTTGGGGATTGCCCTGCACCATCACGAGAAGATATTCCAGGTGTTCCAGCGGCTTCACCAAAACGAGGAATTCGCAGGAACGGGCATTGGCCTGTCCATTGTGCGGCGGGCGACGGAACTGTTGAAAGGTGATATTATGCTGGAATCGACAGTGGGTATAGGGACGACATTCACAGTGAGGCTGCCGAATGAAGCGCTTTGACGGGGGGGACAAGTACAGTCGGCCTGCGCACATTTTGCTGGTAGAAGACCAGCAGCTCGACATTGAGCTGACAATGGACGCGTTCGAGCAGGCACGCCTGGGCAATACCCTGTCTGTTGTGCGCGATGGTGAACAGGCGCTGCGCTACATCAGGGGCGAGGGGGAATATGGCGACCGCGAAACGCACCCCGCGCCCGATTTGATTTTGCTTGACCTGAAGCTGCCCAAAGTGGATGGCCATGAGGTGTTGGCAGAAATAAAAAGCACCCCCGTCATTAAACGGATTCCTGTTATTGTGCTGACGAGTTCTGCTGCGGAAGGTGACCGCATGACAAGCTACGACCAAGGGGCCAACAGCTATCTGATCAAACCCGTCTCAGTGGATGCCTTCCTGAATGTGGTGCAGCAAATTGGCAGCTATTGGTTATATTTAAATGTCTCACCACCGGACTAAGGCCCATGAAATCGAACGTCGTATGGTAACGCCATCAGGGGCGAGTGACCTCATTCGCATCCTGTACATCGAAGACTACGTTTTGGATCAGGAGTTGGTGCGAGACGCCCTCGAACACAGCCCCTATCATTTTGATGTGCATTTGGCGACAAGCTTTGACGAGGTCACTGACCGCTTAGCACAAGCAACCTATGACATCATCCTGACGGACTTTAACCTGGGCAAGTTCAGCGGGTTAGACGTGATCCAACATGTGCAGGCAGCGGGGGTGGAAACCCCCATTATCATACTAACGGGTACAAACTCCGTTGCGAATGCGGCGGCTTCGTTGCGGTTGGGCGCGGCAGACTTCGTCATTAAGGATGCGGGGCAGTTGGTGCGCTTGCCCTACGTGATTCGCTCGGTTATTGAACGCCATGACCTGGAAACTGACCGCCGCGAAAAAGATCGGGCGCTGCGCGAGAGCGAAGCCAAGCTGCGGGCGATGTTCAACCAATCGCTAGACATCATCCTCATCATTGATGTGGAAGACGGCACCATCCTGAACGCAAACCGCACCTTGCAGCGGTTGTTGGGTTACGATCCGCAAATGGTCATCGGCCAACCCTACCATATCTTGTTTCCAGACGAAACAACAACAGCCCCGTCCGATTCGCAATCGGACTCGCAGCAGTTTTTGGATCATGTGAACACGTCAGACAGTGTTTTCGTCAGTCAGCCGTTTGTGCGGGCCGACGGAACCGTTGTGCCGATGGACTTGACGGCAAATATGCTGATGTGGGGCATGCAAAAAGCCATCCTCATGACGCTGCGTGACGCTTCCGAACGGATGCAAGCAGAAAGCAATCGACTGCGTGCTGAAACCCTACGCGAGAAGCTGCTTCAGGAAAAAGAACTGCGGGCACTGCGATCGCGGCTGGTGGCAATGATTTCGCACGAGTTTCGCACACCGCTGGCGTCCATCATCTTAAGTGTAGACTTGCTGGAAATGCGGGCTGAAGCCGCTGGAACTGGCACCGAGTGGGAGGCGGGCAAGCTGTACGAAATTCGGCAGCAAATTCACCGGATGACCTCGCTGGTGGATGATATTTTGTTTGTGGACAAGATGGAATCGGGCTTGCTGCCCTTTGACCCGGTGCCGACGGAGGTTGTGGCCCTGATTGGCGCGATTGTCCGTGATGTGAAGGCCGGCATTGGCATTGACCATGACATTGTGTACAAACCGTTGTCTGCCGCTATGCAGGCCAGCGTAGACCATAAAATGATGACGCAGTTGCTCACGAACTTGCTGTCCAATGCCATTAAGTACTCGCAGCCGGGCACCCGCATCACCGTTACACTTGGCCTGACGGACGATGCTTTTCATCTGGCGGTGGCGGACGAGGGCATTGGCATCCCTGAAAAAGACCAGCCCAAGCTGTTCGAGATGTTTCACCGGGCCACCAACACGGGCACTATTCGCGGGACGGGCGTGGGGTTGGCGATTGTCAAGCAGGCGGTGGACATGCACGGCGGGCGGGTGTCGTTCGAGAGCAAAGTGGGAAAGGGCACGGTGTTTCTGGTTGATATGCCGCTCGAACCCGCCGTGCCACAAGATGAGGAAGACACCGCCCGTTAATTTAATTTGGGTCTAGTCCCCTGGTTTTTGATGGCAGACGCGCTTATGCCGATGGTCATACACGCTGCCCGTCAGACCCCACGATTAATCGCTTCAGCATTATTTTCCCAAACTCCAACCCCGAACAACGGCCTATCTTTTAACAAGATTTTTTCAGTACATGCTGTCAACGTCCGTTGACAACGGGCGTAGCCTCGGCTATAGTTGCCACCATGAGTGAACAACAATCACACAACAAAGTCCCAACACCCTTGAGTACCGACTTGTTCCTGACAACTGCGTTGCAGTTAGCAGAGGAAGCCGGGGGGATGCACAAGCTATCGATGCGCAAACTTGGGAAAGCGCTTAACGTAGACCCAACGGCAGTGTACCGATATTTCCCCAGTAAAGAGGCGCTCGTCACAGCCATGGGGGAGCGCATGGTGGCTGCATTGTTGCCCGCTGATGAAGACCTACAGGGGGACTGGCGAGCGCGCCTTGTGGCGTTAGCGCGGCAGGCTCACCATGTTTTTTCGACCTACCCGGCACTTACCCAACACCTTGCATCTAGCCCGTACCTGCGCACTGCCGTTGGTGATCGGTTGATCGAAGTCGGGTATCAAGCGCTGACCGAGGCGGGCCTGAGTGATGAGCATGTGGTGTTGTTCCACGAAATTTTGTACACTTTCGCGCTAGGCATCGGTCAAATGGACGCGCAACCTGCGCCAAACCTGGAGGATGAACGCCGGGTGATGCGAACGCACGCTGCAAGCCTATCCGCCGAAGCCTTCCCGAATATGCGTCGTTTAGCGCACCTCATCATTGCAGAAAGTGACGACGTGTTTCAACTCGTGCTTGAGATTTACCTCAACGCAGTCGAGTCCTATGCGAGTGGCCCCACCGAGTGATCTCTTGCTAGCGGAGATTGACCGGATAAAAGCCTAATTACACAACTACCTAACCACAAGGAGAGACTCAATGACCGAAGAAAACAGCACACCGACGCCGAAGTGGATGACCGAACTCAAGAGCTGGGGAATTGACGTGGAAGCATTTGACGCCAAGTGGCAGCAGTCCGGCGAAGATGCTAAAGCACAATTCCGTGAAGCCCTTGCCAATGCCGCCGCTGAGTATGAAGCAGACCAGGCTGAAATGGCCGCTGCCGTAGAATCCGTTCGTGAAGATGCCAAGAAGTTCGTGCAGCAGATGGGCACGGCCTGGGATGAGATGGTAGCCAGCATCCACGAAGAGCTGAACCCCAAGAAGCAGGACGGCGACAACGCTGAGAGCTAGTCGCAAAAACAGCCAGGAGGTGCGTCTGGCTGTAGGAACAACGACCTGAACGCCAAAGGCCCTTCCGAATGTTGGAAGGGCCTTTGTGTTTGGCAGGGAGGTCGCTTGGATGTGCATAGCCTTCATCGGCAGCGGACGGCGGACGCAGCAGGCTGCGGCCCTACAGGTCACAATGGGTGTGAGAGGGCAACGCTGGCGCAGCCCGCCACAGAAAATGACATCAAGACGCTTTGCGCTGGCTGTAGCTGGGGATGCTGATGCCTTCTGCTACGCGCACGGGCGTCATACGCGCTGGGCGGCGGCCTACCTTACCCGCATAGAAGGCGGCAATCGGTTCCATATCCGCATAAATATCCCCTGACGGTTCAATCATCGGGCCGATTTCCATCGTTTTGGTGGCATAGTCTATGCTCAGGCACACAATCGGAACATCTGCCCCGTAAGCGATCCAGTAAAAGCCGCTTTTCCACTGGTCGCGGCGCTTGCGCGTGCCCGCTGGCGCGACCCCCAAAATCATATGGTCACTGGCCTCAAACTCCGCAATGTACTGCTCAACCAAATTCTGCGGGCTGCTCCGCTCGACTGGGCGTGCCCCGGCCCACAACAAGAACCCGCGCAGCAGCGGGTTTTTGAACAGCTTTTCGGCGGCCAGCCAATAGCCCTCAAAGTGATAGTGGGCCTGGACGGCGGCTAGCAGGTAGTTGTCTGTGTAGGAGGTGTGGGGCGAAAAGATCAGCACGAATTTGGGGGCGTCGGGCAGGCTGCCGATGGCACGCCACCCCGTCACGCGGAAGAACAGGCGCATAAAGCCATACACCAGCCGATGGACGAGGGTAGGAGGACGCTTGCGGGATGGATTCATAGACGTACAGTTAATTTTGCGAACAAGAGACGTAGATACTCTAACACATAAACAGCGGTAATGGTTGCGCAATATTTCATAGGCGTAGCCCCGATCATGCAACGCTCATCAATCGTCGGGTTGCAGCGATGAGTCTTCTAGCCAGCCTGCTTCGCCCGCCGCCGTGATGACGGGCCACCACCACTGATTGCTATCGAACACGGCGCTGCCCGTAATCACCACGATGTCACCTAATGCGATTTCGTCCACGACGGTATCGGAGCCGGGGGTAAAGCGCACCCAAAACGGCGGCGGGTTGTTGTCGTCGTAGGTGCGGGCGATGTCATCACGCGTGAAGTCATTGTTTGGCCCAGGCGTCGCCGTCTGCGTGGGGGTTGATGTGGGCGTGGTGGATTCGGTTGGCGTAGCCGTCGGGGTGCGGGTGTCGGTCATGGTGGTTGTTGCGGTCGCTGTTGGGTCGCTGGCCGCGACATCAGTAGACTTGCCAGCGGCAAGTGCCGTTTCGGTTGCCCCTTGGATGATAGCTGTGGCGGTCAACTGGGCGGAACTCGTTGTGGCAGTGCTTGTTGGGGTACGTGTGGAACCCGAACTCAAGCTAGTAATGAGGTTAGGCGAAATCCCAATGACAGCCCCAACCACGGCAGCCAGCAGAGGAATCAACACCGCCCCAATAATCCAACGCCAGCGGCCATTACTCTGCTGCTGTGATTGCTGCGGGGCGGCTTGCACGGGTTCTGAACGGATTTCAGGTTGTGGTTCGCTGCTCACGGGCCGCTGACGTGCTGGCAGCTCACCCGTTTTGAGCGCTGCAACGGCGGCATCGTAGTCGGCTTGCTTGTCGGAACCGTCAAAGCCGCGCACCGTTTCCAGCAGTTGGATAATGTCGTCGCGGTCGCCGTGTTTGTCCAGCTTGGTAAGCAGGGCACTGGTAAAGGCGTAATCATTCCCGTTCCACTCGATTAGCTTGAGCACGGGGCGGTCGTAGAGCGCGTTTTCAACGTGGGCACGGCGCGTGTCCGTGCCCATGTGGGGTTGCAGCAGGTCGAGCAGTTGTTTGCGTTGGTCTCGCGTCAAAGGCACGGCGCGACGATTCCCTCAGTGGTGGGCGTGTGCCGATATTATGACGCAGAATGGCCGTTTGCGCGATGTTTGGGCACTGCCCCGTTGTGCGTTAATCCCCGGATGGGGTGGGCTGGCCACTTTGGGAGGCGAAGGCGTGGTTACGCACCCAATCCGCCAGCGGCGTAAGTTGAACGGGGAGCGTTTCCAGTACGGTGCCCATGTCATAGTAGGGCATGACGGCGTCGTGGTTGGCCATCAGGAAGGTGTAAGCGTGAGCGATTCCGGCCCCGGCCTCTGGCCCCATGACGGCGGCAAGCTGATCGCCAAACTGCTGTGCTGTGAGTGCGCGCCAACGGATGTCACGGCCTAGCGCCTGCGTGAAGCGTTCGGCCATCTGTGGCCCGGTGAGGTGTTCTGGCCCGTTTACCCGGATGATTTCGCCTGCGAGGTCGGGGTGCTTGGCTGCTTCTGCCACGAACGCACCTACGTCATTGGCGGTAATCCAGCCGATAGCCTTGCCCTCGGCCAGCGGGTACGTGAGTTCGTCGTTTTCACGGATGAGGCCCGCCGTCCACGGCCCCATGAGGTTTTCCATGTAGGCACCGGGCGCAACGACGGTGTACGGGATGCCTGTGGCCTGAATCATGTCCAACATATCGTGGCGGAAGTCTACGGTGGGGTTGCCCAACCGCGCCTCCGTAATGGAGCCGGACGGGTTCCAGATGATGCGCTCCACGGTGGCGACTTTGGCGGCGTCTAGCGCGTTTTGCAGGTACGCCATCGGATTGTGGGGCGGTTGCACAAAAAACGGTACCAACAGCGCGACGATGTCCACACCGTCGTGGGCGGCAGCGAGGGCGTCTTTGTCGGCAAAGTCACCTGCGCGCACGTCTACCCCTGCTGAGGCGAGTGCCTGCGCCGCATCCTTGGACGGGTCG
>CAWUJQ010000251.1:0-6877 GCA_963922445.1 uncultured bacterium | reverse complement strand
CTTGCGCTGATAGCAGCAGGTCGCGCAGGCGGTCGCTGGTGCTGCGCTGTGGCGTAGGTACTGTAAGCACGCGCTCACAGTACACAGCCAGGGGGGTATCATCAACGCGGGTTGGCCGCGCTGGATTGTCGAAACTGAGTAGGGTGACCTTGTGGCCGTTTTGGTGCAGCCCGTGCAAAATGCCATAGGCACGAATGGCACCGCCTTGATGCGGCGGGTATGGCAAGCTGGCTGTAACCATTAAAACGTGCATGTGCTAGTTACCCATCACTTTCTGATATGCCGCCAACGCCACACGGCCTGTTTCCGTCCAGGTGAAGCGCGCCGCCTGCTCTAATGCCAATGCCTCTTGGTCGGTACGCCAGTTGGTGTCTGTAAGGGCTTTGTACAGGGCCGCTGCAATCGTCGCCGGGTCATCCGGGTCAATTTGCTGCCCCACATCCCCCACCACCTCCGGCATAGACGAACGATTGCTCACGATAGACACCGTGCCACAGGCCATGGCTTCGAGTGCAGGCAAACCAAATCCCTCGTAGAACGAGGGCAGCACATGCACCAGCGCCCCGCTGTAAAGCGGCGGCAGCAGTTCCTGCAGGATGCGCTCACGCCACAGCACCCGGTCGCCTAACCCCATTCCCTCGATTTCGCGCATCGCCTCATCAAACAGCCAACCCCGATTGCCTGCCAGCACAAGCGGCGGGGCATCAGGTAAATCACCAAGCAGCAGTTGATAGCCTTTGAGCAAGCCGGGGATATTTTTGCGCGGCTCAAACGTGCCCACAAACAGGAGGTACGCAGCAGGCAGGTCAAGCTGCTGACGCATGGCAGCGATGGCTTGTAGCGGCTGCGGCTTGAAGATGTGATCCGCCGCCAGCAGATGCACCGTTATCTTGTCTGGCGGCACATTGAGCATGTCAATCACATCCTGGCGGGTGGCGTGACTGATGGCCAGAATGTGGTCGGCATGGGCGACGGCGGCTTCAATTTGATCGTTGTAGTAGCGGCGGCTTTCCGTCGTCATGAACTGCGGATAGTGTAAAAAGCTCAAATCCATGATGCTAATCACATGGCGGCGACCGCCCCGGCGCGGCGGGATAAAGTCCGGGCTGTGGAAGATGTCCAGGTTATGCCGGGCCAATTCTACGCTGAGCGCCGTTCGCTCAATCCGGTGATGGCTTGGCGTCCACAGGTTTGCCCGCTGAAAGCGCGTGGGCAGCGTTTCGGTCGCTTTACGGCTGTGATACACCGTATATTGATTCGTGGTGTCTTGCTGTTCGAGTTCCGAAATCAGATGGCGGATGTACGTGCTAATGCCTCCGGTTCGGTAGTAGGTTAGTCTGGCGTCAATTCCAATGTGCATAGCGGCGGGATTATATCGACAGCCCTAATCGACGTAAACGCTGTTATCGGGCGTCCATGCCGGGGCACATACAGCTAAAAAAACAAGTGGCTCACTGGCGGCGTTCACAATCTGATGGACAGCCTTCGCCGGAATGTAGACCGTATCCCCTGCTTTGACGGCCTGCGCTTCGCCGTCCAGTTGAACACGCCCCTGCCCAGCTAAAATATAGTACGTTTCTTCTGCCACGGGGTGATAGTGTTTGAGCGATGCCTTGCCCGATGCCAGCGTGATTTTGGCTACGCTGTGGCTTTGCACGCTGCCGGTGCGGGCACCCACTAACTCATGGATGGTTTCGCCATTAGGGTTGGCAAATGCGGGTACCGTTTGTGTATTGCGGATGTGCATCGTCTGCCCTGTTCACAGCCACTCGTCAATAATGGCATCAAGCCTACCGCTGTCCACAAGCTGCTGCAAGGCATCGTTGATGGCTGCCAGCACATCGGGGCGGTCTTCGCGCAGCGTCACCGTATACCAGGCATGGGTGATCGTCTCATACGTAACGGCCATTTCTGGGTGGGCACGCAAGTACTGCCGCGCCGTGATGCGATCTACCAGTGCTGCGTCTGCCTCACCCAAGCGCAGCGCATCAAGGGCGTATTCCGGTAGTTCATACGGGCGCAGGTCATAGGGGCGCACCCGGCGCAGCCAGCGGTGGGCTTCGGCATCTGCCGGGGAACCAAACTCATAGGCAAGCGCTGTACCGGGCAGGTCGCGCATGTCCTCGTAGCCCACCTCACTGACGAGTACCAACCCGGCATCGAAGTAATGGCGCGAATACTCCGCCGCGTTGCCGTCAATATGATAAACGGGCTGCAACCCGGCAATCACCACATCTACCCGGTCGGTTTTGAGCGCATCGTAGAGTCCGTCAAAGCCGAGGCCCACAAACTGCACAGGCACATCAATTTCAGTGGCCAGTGCGCGACCCAAATCGACCTCTAAACCGACAAATTCGTCATCTGCGAAGAAGGCAAACGGCGGGCGCGACGGGTCTAGGCCAATACGCATCACACCCGTGTGGAACACATTGGCAGGTTCAGTGTCGTCATCCGTGAGCCAATCCGCAACATACGGCCTGACCATCACAATCAGCAACCCCGCAACCACAACGCCCAGCCACACTTTGGGGTGCTTTACGAGTTGGGTGGTGGTGGAAGCCATAACGGTTCACTCCGGCTGCGGCCCGCAGCATAGCTTTGCACGGCGTAGTAAATCGCCTTTAGTTGGAACTCCGGCGTTATCATCGTGTAGCCGTCCTGATGGCTGTTCGCGGGAGCGGGGGTGCGCAGCATCCACAGGCACATCTGGTCGAGCCACGGCCACTCCGCTGCAATATCCAGCGCGTCCAGCGTATAAATGGCCCGCTGCGACGGGCGCACAGCCAGCGCCCACTGTGGGTCGTCATTCCAGCCCGTTTCTGTAATGTATACCCGCTTGTCGCCGTCACCATAACGCGCCATCACATCGTGTAGCAGTTCTGCGCGGCGGAAGTTGAGCGCATCGGGTGCGGGTGCTGCATCAGCGGGCAGGGTAAAGCCATACGTGTGCATGGAAACCGCATCGAAGTAGTCCGCGCCGCCCGCTTCATACACCGCTTCCAGGTACAAAATATCATCAAGGCCGTTAGGGCTACCCGGCTGTTCCAGCGTGGGCGCAAGCCCAGCCAGCAGGATTGTTACATCCGGGTTGGCCGTGTGCGCCCGCGCATAGACCGCCCGCAACAGGTCAACATAGCCCGCCGGGTCAACCCCCTGATAGCCCCACTCAAACGACAGGTTCGGCTCGTTCCAGATGATGATCTCATCCGACACGCCCGCGTAGCGCTCAGCAAAGGCAGCAACAAAGTTCGCAAAGTCCGGGTAGGCTTCGGGCGTGAGCGTGTTTAGCGTGGAGTTGGGGTCGCCGCCGCGTGCCCAACCCGGCACAAAGCCCATGCGCGCAATCACCCGGATGCCCTGGTTTTCCGCATGGTGCATAATGCGATCCACCGACCCCCAATCGTACACCCCACGCTGGCTTTCTACATACGCCCACGGGAAGAACTCTACGATGTGGTCAGCGCCCATCTCACGCACCAGCCGCAGCGATTGCTGAATCTTCCAGGTTTCCACTTCGTCAATCAAACGGGTATGCACGCACAGGTGCGGTGCTTCACTGACGACAGTCTGTGGGTCACCGAGCAACGCACGCGGTTCAGCCGGGCGGAGCTGCACCAGAACAACAGTCACAATCGCTGCGCGCAACGCCCACGCCCAATAGCGCCGCACGCCTTGCGCTACAAGCCGCGCATTCGACTGGAGATTGCGTAAAGCTGACCCAATCACTGCGGCGTGTACCAATCGCAGTAGCCGCTCATGGTTTCGTAGGCGCGCCCACGTGCGTTCCCATCCGGGTCAATCACCAAACCCTCGCGTTCCGGCGCAGCCACAATCTCGAAGCGCTCGAACGGAGTGTAATCAATAATAATCAGGTCTTCGTCGGAATAGACATCTGGCAGGGGGCGCAGCGCGTGCATGATATTTTGCACTTCTGGCGGAAATTCGATCACCGCCCCGCCCTCCGCTTGTTCCACCTCGTGCGCCATCGCTAACAGATAGCCGCTGTACCCCATCCGACCGAGGTTGAAGCTGTCCGGTTCATAGGGGCCGGGGTGGTACATCATCATGGTGATTGAACTCGACAGTACGCTCTCCCAAAAGAACGACAACGGGTCACGCGCTAGCAACGTCTCGTCCTCCGATGTGACGGCCACGTAGATGTCCTGCGGCAGTGCTTCAATGTGCCCCGCCAGGTTCATGTAGAAGTCGCAGTATATCCCGGTACGGTACTGCCAGCTTTCCACCTGATAGCCGCTGACCACCGTCTTGAACATAACCACCACCACCGCAACCACGCTTAACCGCCGCACCGTCCGCCGGGGAATGGGCGTCACGAACAGGGCAACCAACAACAGCGATGTCGTCAATGTGCTGGCCAAACTGCGAAACGCATCAAATACCACATCCAGGTAGACGATATAAAACGGCACGGACGCCAACGGCACAATGATAAAGCCTGCTAACAACAGGTTGCGCCCGGTCGCTGGCGGCACCCCTTGCGACTCGTCCGTGATGGAGCGCAGGCCGTACAAAAACAGCGCCATCACGCCCCCCGCCAACAGCGCAACTGCGATCACGTATAGGTCGTAGCCCACACCGCCTGTGCCTACACTGCGCCCCGTCACAGCCCAGCCCACGGCATCGTACCAGCGGAAGAATGGCAGCAGCAAACTACTCGCAACCTGGCGCAGCACATTTGCCGGTTCAATCAGGATGTTGTGTTGGCCCACAACCGGCCCCTCGTAGGTGATGGGCATCAGCCAGAAGCGCCAGAGCAAGTTCGTCACACTCACCAGGCCAACGGCCCCTGTGACCCACACCAAGCGCCAACTCAGCCGACGCGCCTTGTACAACAACGCCAGCGGAACGCCCAGCGTCCACACCGCAAACAGCGTCTCGTACATCAGGAAGCCAAACGCCGTCAGCAAACAGCCTGCAAGCGGGGTCCACCAACGCCCCAGATGGTCCCAGTGGCGCAGCACCAACCATATGCCATAGAGCGTAAGCATCGGGCCAACCAATCGGTACCAGCCCACCAGCGATAGCCACGCCTCGTCATCGGGTGCAGCGACGAATATCACCGCTGCCACAAACGCAATCCATGCTGATACGCGAAACACATTACGCACGATGCCGTACCACGCGAATCCCGTCAGGCCAAACACCACAAACGACATCAGGTTATAGACCCAGGAGTTGGGTGATGTGACGTTTTGAATCAGGCAGATGGGTGTGGCGTGGAAGGGACGCCACGGCGTGAGTGCGTTTTCAAACGCGGTACAGTAGGTGTACATCCCTGCGTGGCTCGTGGCGACGGCAAACCAATCATCGGAGTAGAGGAAGCCGCGCCCCCCGAACATAAACCC
Organism: uncultured bacterium; assembly: GCA_963922445.1. Classification (GTDB taxonomy): domain Bacteria; phylum Chloroflexota; class Anaerolineae; order Aggregatilineales; family Phototrophicaceae; genus DAOTTY01. The sequence continues at coordinate 1,511 of CAWUJQ010000251.1, read as the reverse complement.
ACTGAAGAACCAACTCACGGCCAGCAGGCCAATCAATACCACACCATTGACCAGGAGGGGCTTGCGCGGGTTGGTTGTGGATTCGGTCTGCATTGCGCCTGACTCCGTCCTTTCGAGAGAACCGACTGTGTGACAGTCTATAGAGGTGGGGGGCTTTGTGCAACGGCTCAATACAGAACCAAGCACCAACACCCATCAACAGTAGAAGCCGCCGCTTTCGTGCTATAGTCCCCAGGAATTTACGTGCAAAACTGGATTGATAAAATGCCCCTAAAAACCCGCTGGCTGGCTTTGATCGCTTTGCTGTTTGTGATCGTGGCCCCAACCGCTGCTCAAACAGACGAACGTTCCCTGCCAGAAAACTTTCCAGAGATAACGATTGACATTGCTACTAATCCATCACCCGGCGTCGTCTACCTAGCCAATATGCGCCGCGCCAACAGCGAAGACATCGAAGGCGGCCAGCCGTTTCGCCCCTTTATCATGGCGATTAACAATGACGGCACCCCTGCTTTTTTCCGTGCCATCCCCTTTATGTGGGCGTTCAACTTTGGCCGCTCCGAAGCAACAGGGCAGCGCTTCTTCTTCCAGGTAACGCAGCCAACTAAGGGGCGCGGGGCCAGCTTTGACGGCATCTATCGCGTACTGAACGACGATGGCAGCGTGGTGCGTGATTACACAGCCCGGCGCGGGCTACCCACCCAGGCGCACGACTTTTTAATGCTAGAAAACGGTCATGTCCTCATTCTGTCGCAGCCTGTGCGCGTGCGCAATATACGCGGGCTGGGTGGGCCACCTGCCGCTAACTTAGTCGAAGTCGTTATCCAGGAGTTGGACGAGCAAGGACGCCTCGTTTTTGAATGGCGCAGTTGGCAACACGTGCGGCCTGACGAAACGGCTGTACCAAGCGAATTGGAAATGGCACCGCCAGAGGTTGTGTCCTACATTCACGGCAACGGCTTCACGCTTGACCAAGACGGCAACATCATTCTGTCTGCAAGGCGCTTTAACGAACTCATCAAGATCAACCGCGAGACGGGTGACATCATGTGGCGCATGGGTGGCCCGGACTCGCAGAACAACGACTTCACGTTTATTGACGATCCGCTCAACGGCTTTAGCGGCCAGCACCACCCGCAGATTTTGCCTAACGGCAACCTGCTGCTGTTCGACAACGGCAACAGCGCACAACCCCCACAATCGCGCGCGGTGGAATATGAACTCGATCAAGAAGCGCGCACGGCGCGGCTGGTCTGGTCGTATACAGACGGTCGCTTTTCCCCGGCGATGGGGTCTGTACAGCGCTTGGCTAACGGCAACACGCTCATTGGGTGGGGCACTGGCCCGGCAGATCGGCCCAACGTGACCGAAGTCACGCCTGACGGTGAGGTGGTGTTTGCGCTATCACTCCCACCTAACCAGATCAGCTACCGCGCCTATCGCTACGATTCCTAAAAGTGTCTATTCACCTTGCCGTAATTTTTTGTGGCGGACGCGCCGTTGCGCGTCCC
>CAWUJQ010000250.1:0-6891 GCA_963922445.1 uncultured bacterium | reverse complement strand
GGCAACGCTAAATTCTCGACTGCGCCTCGAATGAAGCTGTTGCACGCTAGGCGGGATAAATCCCACGAGAAACCCGCCTAACCACTGCCATTAAAATGGCGTGGCTTGCGGCGGGTTCAAAATCTGTCATAGATTAACCTAATAACTGAGACTTGCTCCAGTGGCGTCATATCAGCCACGTCAGGGGGGAAAGGCGCGTTATCAACGACGGCCATACCCACACTCACTAGATTGTCCATTGTATTTATATTATCCGCGTCGTTGTACCATTCCGAAAACACGTCAATAAACCGGTCAACGGGGTACCACTCATCCGATTTGATATCGGATAGTCCATACCTTTCCAGCGATGCCACCACGTTTGCGCTAAGCATGTGATTAATGATAGCGCTCGCTGATTCGCCCAATACTTCTGCACCATTTGTATAGCGATAGGGGTATTTCACGGCTTACCTCATTGAGATTGCAAATTATTTTATAATATATCGTCGGTATAATTAGTTCGCTCGCTATGTCAAGTGTGGTCACACTGGGCAGGCCAAACACACCCCTCCCTATTGCCGTTTCGAAAGAATCACGATTCGTTGCATCTCACAAGTTGTGCAATTGTTTAAACTGTGCATAATAGAAAGCAGTGGAAACTTCAACCTTATTCATCGTTATCGAAGAAGTGTCCGCTAGTGAAACAAGACGAACAGACGGTTGTCTGCTGGTGATTGATGGCCCCGCACCGGGCTTTATAAACGGTGCATTTGAGGTAACAAGCAGGTCGGGCGGCGCAACAGCAAGCAATACACCCTAGCCCAATGGCCTGTTACAGTCGGCAGACGTGGGTTCACATAGCCCGCGCCACCGTACAACTCATCCAGCATGCGCGCCGGGCCACCTGTTTATTCCAGCCCGCCGCCATTCAAAGACCATCAGACAGCCGTGAGCGCCCCGCAAAGGATGCGTCACGGCTGTTTTGCAGTAGGTAGGGACTATGCAAGGGAAAGTCACCGCGCTCGAGGTGCAAAAACGCAACAAAGAGCGTGTCAACGTTTACATTGACGGCGAATTCGCCTTCGGCTTAAACATGATGGATGCGGCAGCGCTGCGCAAAGGCCAGGAGCTATCCGAGGCTGATGTAGCACGCCTGCAACACGCTGACGCCATCATTAAAGCCGTAGACGCCGCCGCCAACTTCCTCAGCTATCGCCCCCGCAGCAGCGCCGAAGTTCGTCAAAGCCTGGAAAAAAAGCAGTTCCAACCCGGTGTTGTGGAAGCCGCCATGCAGCGGATGACCGACCTGGGCTACCTGGATGACAGCGCCTTTGCGCGCTACTGGGTAGAGAACCGAAGCACCTTCAAGCCGCGTGGCCCGCTCGCCTTGCGAACGGAACTGCGGCAAAAGGGCGTCCCTGATGCCATCATCCGTGAGGTGGTTGAGGATGTGGACGCAGAGGAATTGGCGTATCGTGCTGCACAAAAAAAGCTGTCGCGCTATCGCGGTGGCACCCTACAGGACTTCAAGCGCAAACTTGGGGGGCACTTGCAACGTCGCGGCTTTGGCTACGATGTGGTGAACCCCGTCCTGAACCGCCTGATTGACGACCTGAGCGAATCCGAGCCGGATTTCTTTGTGGATTAGGCGCTGCACACGCACGTCACCTTGACAGTACAACTGAACAACTTTGCACCCTGAAAGGAGACGCATCTGTACGTGTTACAGGTGAGTGACCATGAACATTGTGTACCTACTGATTGGCCTGGTGGTGGGGGTTGCAGGCGGGGTTGCTGTGGCAATCCCTGTGGCTGTGAACCGCTACATCAAACGCCAGGAAGAACTTGGCACGGCGCGGGTTAAACTGGCAGAAGAAGAAGGCCGCGCCATTGTTAATGATGCCAACGAAGACGCGTTGGAAATCATCCGTAAGGCCGAGGAAGAAGCCCGCTCTGTGACGGAGGAAACCGAGCAAAACGCCCGCCGCCGCCGCCGCGAACTCGACCGGGAAGACGAGCGCTTGCAGCGCCGCCGTGATGAACTGGACCAGCGCTTTGACCGTATGGAAAGCCGCGAGGCCAACCTGAACAAGCGCCAAAGCCGCCTGGACAAAAAAGAGAACGAACTCAATAAGGTTGAGGAACAGTTTCAGGCTGAACTCACGCGCATCAGCCAGTTGACGACGGAAGAGGCGCGGGAAGAAGTCCTCAAAATAGCGGAACAAGAAGCCCGCAACGACATGGCCCGCATCATCCGCCAGGTAGAAGCCGAAGCCCGCGACACTGCCGATAAGCGCGCCCGCGACCTGATTGCGCTGGCGGTGCAGCGGCTAGCCAGCGAGCATGTTAGCGAGATCAGTGTGAGTGTGGTGCAGCTTCCGTCAGATGACATGAAGGGCCGCATCATTGGGCGTAACGGACGCAATATTCGGGCGTTTGAGTTGGCCACGGGCGTTGATGTGGTGGTGGACGACACCCCCGAAGCCGTGACCATCAGCAGCTTTGACCCAATTCGGCGTGAAGTGGCCCGCCGCTCTATGGAAAAGCTGGTGGGTGACGGGCGCATTCACCCGGCACGCATCGAAAAGTTGGTGGAAGACGCCGGCGTTGAGGTCGAAAACACCATCCGGGAAGAGGGCGAACAGGCGGCGTATATGACCGGGGTTCACGGCCTGCACCCGGAACTGCTCAAGCTGCTGGGGCGGCTCAAGTTCCGCACGAGCTATGGCCAGAACATGCACGCCCACGCCATCGAGACGGCTAACATCGCCGGGATGATGGCGGCAGAACTGGGCGCGGATGTCGAGATTGCCAAGGCGGGCGGCCTGCTGCACGACATCGGTAAGGCGATTGACCACGAGGTGGAAGGCACACACGCCATCATCGGGGCAGACTACGCCAAGCGCTATGGCGTGAAGAAGACGATTATCAACTGTATTGCCAGCCATCACCACGAGGTGGAACAGGAGTGCGTAGAGGCTTACATCGTGGAGGCCGCCGACGCTATTAGTGGCGCGCGCCCCGGTGCCCGCCGCGAAAGCCTGGAAGCGTACATCAAGCGGGTGAAGATGCTGGAGGAAATCGCCAGCAGCTTTGACGGCGTGCAGCAGACCTACGCGCTGCAAGCCGGGCGTGAGGTGCGCATCATCGTGCGGCCCGACTCGGTGGATGACCTGTCGGCCATGCGCCTGTCGCGGGACATCGCCAAAAAGATCGAGGAGACGATGCAGTATCCCGGTCAAATCAAAGTGCAGGTCATCCGCGAAACGCGCAGCGTGGAGTATGCGAAGTAATGCAGGACGCGATAGGTGTCACACTGCATAGGCTTACCCCCTGGCGTATCTGTTCACATATCCGTGAGGACGTTTGAGTGCAACGGACGCGCAGAAGCGCGTCCCAACGGGGTCATGACGGGATGTAGGGGTTTGGCGTGCCAAACCCAATGATCCGCAATGCCGTATGTTCTCGGCAAGGTGAATAATTGCGTTAGCGTGCAGCGGACGCGCAGAAGCGCGTCAAATGACCCTAACCCCGGAGCGTGTGACCTGGATCGCGTCCGTCACCGGAAAACGCGGCTGATAACCCCATCTGCGTAGAGGGCATATTTACCGCCTAACGCCTACGCCGGGTTCACAAATGCAATCGACTCCGTGAACAGCGCTTCGTGCTGGGCGTAGTCCGCGACGTTGGCGTGGTCAATAGAGACCCACTCCTTCCACACGCGGCCCGATGCCGGTTCAAACGGCCCCATTGCCGCCTCCGTTTCGATTAACGTGCCCACACGCGCTGCGGGCAGCTTGATGCTGACGCCGCCGCCGCCCACAAAGGCAAACACCTTGCCGTTGATTTTATAGGCGGGGTAGCCGAACATTTTGCCCACCTTGACCCCCGGCATCCCTAACAGCAGGTTATCGAGCGTGTCTTTGACGTCTGAGCGGTAGTCGTTCATGGTGTGCTTCTCCAATATAGTTAACAGTGTGATGGCGCTATTCTATACCACCATGCCCTGGATGACCTGCCCTATGCCTCCCCGTTGATGTTCAGCCCGGTGTAAAGGTGCTTTTCTGGTTGGTAGAAGATGCCAAAATAACACGAGCCGCCATCCAGCACGGCCCAGTACTCACGCTCCCAGATGTCACGGTCGCCTTCCCGCAGGTTGCAGGCGTGGTTGGCATAGATCATCGGCTCCCCGTTGATGAATACGCCCACATACTGCACATGGTAGCTTTGCAGGCCACGTTCCAGGATTGCTTCAAGGCGCGGCTTGTCCCAGGCAAACGTTGTCGGACTGTTTGCCGTGGCTTGCAGATACGCGGGCAGCGACTGCTCGAACGGGGCAATGTGCGGCTCGTAGAGCGGCGTCCAGTAGCTATCGACATCTGCGCCGTAAAACCACCCGTGCATATTGTTGGCGGCGGCGTGTTCCCGTTGGAAAATGACGGCGCGCTCGTGCGGCAAAATGTGAATTGGGGAAGGCACAAACGTCGTGCGGAGTTCTGGCAGCGGCTGATTGGCATCAAAGACGGCGTCCGTTCCGGCAAGCGCAGCGATCATGACCAGTGTGAGGAGGGCAGCTTTCATGCGTTTTACGTCCCTTGGCTCGATAAACCTTTCACGCTATAGACGCCAGAACGTTGCGTGAGGTTCCAGGGACGGGGTGGGTTTGGCGTTGGGGTAGGCGCGGCCCGCTCCATGGGTGCATTTCAAGTTGGTGCAACGCTTTTTGGCCCGCACCCCGAACGGGCCGTTGGCCCTGGGGGGAGGGGCTAAAACTGCTGTGTTGCCGGTTATGACCTCCCCCCTCGCCTAGCCGCGCAGTGGCGGTCGGGAGAAGGGGGTGAGGGCTAGCAGGTGAGGAGATGTGTTTTGCTAGTACGTCGGCAGGGACGGGTCGATTTCGTCGGCCCAGGCGAGGATGCCACCCGTCACGTTGACCAGCTTGTTCTCGTAGCCCAGGTCATGCAGGATGTCGATCACATCAGCGGAGCGTACCCCACTGCGGCAGTGTACGATGACCTCACGGTCACGCGGGATGTCGTTGATGATCGTGTTTTCCAGGGCTTCACGCCCCGCCTTGACCGCGTTACGCGCTGCTTCGATGTCCGGCTTGGGAATGCGGTAGGTACCGTCCAGCGCGGCAATCTCCCACTCAACGGGGTTGCGCACGTCCAGCACGTACAGGTCTTCGCCCGCGTCCAGGCGTGCCTTCAGTTCCTTCACGCTGATTTCGGCCATGCCGTTGCCGTTGGCTCCGTTGCCGTTCTTCAGGCTGGCGGCCACGTCTTCCACGCTCTCGAAGGTGCTGTGGTCGTGGGCGGGCATCCCGCAGAACTGCTCGTAGTCAATGAGTTCGACTTCCTCGTGCGGAATGCCGCAAACGGGGCAGTTCGGGTCTTTGCGCACGTTGATGCGCGTGAACTCCATGTCCTGCGCATCGTAGAGCAGCATCCTGCCGATGAGCGGTTCGCCTGTGCCCACAATCAACTTAATCACCTCGGTGGCCTGCATCGTGCCCACGGTGCCCGGCAGCACACCCAATACACCACCCTCGGCACAGTTCGGCACGAGTCCGGGCGGCGGCGGGGTAGGGAACATGCAGCGGTAGCACGGGCCTTCTTCACCCCAAAAGACGCTCACCTGCCCCTCAAAGCGGAAGATGCTGCCGTACACGTTGGGCTTGCCCAGCTTCACACTCGCGTCATTGACGAGGTAGCGCGTCGGGAAGTTGTCGGTGCCGTCGACAATCACGTCGTAGGGGGCCATGATTTCGAGCGCGTTGTCGCTCATCAGTGGCACGTTGTACTTGTCGATTTGCAGGTTCGGGTTCAGGTCGAGCAGGCGCTTTTCGGCACTGTCCAGCTTGGACATGCCTACCGTACTCTGCCCGTGGATAATCTGGCGCTGCAAGTTGCTCTCGTCAACCACGTCGTAGTCCACCAGGCCCAGGCGTCCGACGCCCGCAGCAGCCAAATACAGGGCCAGTGGGCTGCCCAGGCCACCCGTGCCGATAATCAACACGGACGACGCTTTGAGGCGCTCCTGCCCTTCGCGGCCTACATCTGGCAGGATGAGGTGACGGCTAAAGCGCTCGATTTCTTCTTTGGTGAGTTCTGCGCGTTCTTTGACTAACGGTTCCATGTGTGTCTTTACCTTGTGCTATGCGATTGCAATGGGTTGTTTGGGTTGCCATTGGCGGACGCGCCGTTGCGCGTCCCTACGGTTGGATTTGTGTGCTGGCTATGCCAGCCCTAGCTGCTGCCGGAGCTTGTTCGCATCGGCCACGCCGTGATTGACGTGTTTGGGTTTGCCGCTGGCGTCTAGCACAAACGTGGTCGGTACGGTTTGCACGCCCCACCGTGACGCAGCGTCCGGGTCTACAGTGGCGTCTACCTGCACCAACTGGAATGCCGCACCGAGTTCAGCTTGCAGTTTGGCCAGTGCGGGCCGCTGCGCAAATTGACACGGCGCGCACGTCGGTGTGGTGAAGTACACAACTGTCGAAACGCCACGCTCAACATCAGCCAGCAGCGGGTCGGAGGGTGCCTGTTTTGCCGCTCGCCACAGGCTGTAACATCGCAGCGCGTAGTACACCGCGTAACCCAGCAGCAGCAGTCCACCTGCAATTACGAGTCGTTCTAACATGACCTTTCCTCCTTAAAATAAAAAGCAACATGGGGTTTCACCCCGTACCCCACAAGGGATTTGCATCCCTTGACCCGCCGTTTCGGCGCAGGGCGCCGAAAATTGGGGTGCAGGGGAGTCATCCCCTGCCGGGGGTGTGGGGGCGGAGCCACCGCGTTTTTACTGCTGAATGGGTGCCGTTGTGAATCCAGGTACGCCCAGCCGGTTGAACTGGTAGTACATCCAGCAGCCCAGGCAAAAGCTAAGCCAAAAGTTCAGGTTGGCCAG
>CAWUJQ010000249.1:0-6934 GCA_963922445.1 uncultured bacterium | reverse complement strand
ACCCACTGGTGCTTTTCGGTCGTCCACAGGTAGGCGTATGGGGCGAGGGGGTCGGTCATGTGGGGTCTTTTTTCTTTGGTTTACATCCAGGGATGATTATGGCGGAGCGTGGACGCGGTGACAAGCGGTGAGTATCGGCGGTGTGTCGTGTACAATTCAGGCAATGCTGGGTTTGATTCAGTCAGAATCGTAAAATTGCTTGCGGGCGAGAATTTTGACGCAGGCGTTCATCGTCTGATGGTCAATACAGGCTATTGCGAGATTCCCCACACCGAAATGTCTCCGTCCTCTCCGCCTATGGCCAGCAATAGACCATCCGATGAAAATGCGATACTTGACGCACGCTTTTCAAGCGTCCTTACAACGTCACCTACCAGCATATCAACGATGCACACCCCAGCCTCACAGGTATAGGCTAGTAACGTTCCGTCGTGATTAAACGCTAAGTCAAAGTGTATTGTTGGCCAGTCGTAATCGGGAGCATATTCAGGAATGGGCCACGCACTTAACACCGAGAACAGTTCGTCATATATTTCTGCATCCCACACCCAAAGGGACAGGTCATGACCCAGACTAGCCAGCAGGGTTCCGTCACGGTTGTACTCTAATTCCTTGACTTTCATAATGAGGGAGCCACCCGCCACAGGATAATGCTGCTCCAGAGATGTAATCTTGGAACTGTTTGCAAGGTTGTGAATTGTCAGCTTCACATCATCGCCAATGGCGATTTGGGTTGTTTTCGGTCTGAAGGCGATGGCCTGGGTAAATAGAGGTGGTTGGCTGAATCGAGCGACCTGCTCCAAAGACGTTCCAACTTCCCAGATAATGGCCGCACTATCAACGCGAGTGTGCCATGTTGCGATACCTAAATACCTGCTATCCTCGCTCAACTTGGTCTCACCAACGCCCGGAGAATCGGAGATTGTAGCTAACTCTTCTCCAGAGGCCAAATCGACTATGCAAATTCCATCCACTAACGGCGGAGTATCGTCACAAGTGGCTGCGAACAGTCCATGCTGTAGGTTGATTGCAACCGTGCCCAATCCGTCGTAGCTCATCCGCTGTTCTGGTACACCATCCGAGGATAAATCCCAAACCAATACCCGTCCGTCTCGGCTAGCGGAATACAGCATGTTTGTATCGTCATCAATGGCAATTTCGACCACCTCAAGCTGATGTTCCGATAGCACCCGTATCTCGGTGAGAGAATCGACATTTTGCGGTGTGATCGACTGAATAGGTGTGTCGTCCTGGGCGAACGTCGTGAAACCAACCGCCACAAAAACACAAACGACTAGTGCAATCGAGTAGCGTGCTTGAAGACACAACAAACGCATCAGTTCAAACCCCATTTCTCATTCTGACAACAGCAATTATATGTGTATTTTCAACCAACGGACGCCATATATGGCGTCCCTACGGCTCACAGCGGTATCTACATGTAGGGACGGCATACATGCCGTCCGCCGACATTAATCTTTGTCGGCGCGTATGTCGATCTCGCCTTGCCACGCAACATGAAGCTGCCGCCACAGCGTATCATCGTAACCGGGCGTATCTTCATAGCGGTCAATCACATCATCCCATTCCATTCCATATTGTCAAACAGCGCGATGTACTCGTCCGTAGCGATCAATAACTGAATCGTATCGTCAGCAATGCCGCGTTTGATGTGCACGCGGGCACGGGTGATCGGCTCGTGATGCTGTTGTAGGAACGCAAACTGCGCCGGAGTCAGGATGGGTGTGGTCGTCGTCTGATGTTTGTCCATAGGGCACCGCATAGTCTCCTTCATATACGACTATTCTACACCCACCGTCCGCACGTTTGCCCAATTTCATGTATCATACCTTCACCGAACTAGCACAGATGAGGTGAATGCGACGATGAACCTTGCCGAACAGTCCATCCATCACTACACCACCGTATTGCTGAAAAATCCCAAAGACGCCGACGCCCTCTTCCGGCGCGGACGGGCTTACGCCCAGTTGGGTCAGGTGGAAAACGCCCAGCGCGACTTTGACGAGGCCATCAAAATCATGCCGGATGCGCCCGAATACCATCTCGCCCGCGCCGAAAATCACGTAGAGCGCCACGACCCGGAAAAGGCGATTGCCGATTTCACCCGTGCGCTCGAACTGACACCGGACGCCAGCAAGCCGCGCATTATCGAGGAGATTTACCAGTCACGGGCGGTGCAGTATCGCCTTGTGGAAGATTACTACGCCGCCATTGACGACTACACGGCGCTGATGCAAATCCGACCGGATAAAGCTGCGGCGATTCTGATTGAGCGGGGCAACCTGTACCTGTTCGCCAATGAGGACGCGCACGCCATTGAGGACTTTTACGCCTCGCTGGAAATGAACGAGAACAACACACTGGCTATGGAACTGCTGGTTGAAGCCCGGATGCGCCTCAAGGACATGGACGGCCTCAAGCAAGACTATGCCATCATCCGTGAACTGCACCCGAACAACGCCTTTTTGCGCTTCATTGAGGGGTATATCACCCAGTTTGAACATGACCCGGCCAGCATGACGAACCCGTTTGCCTAGCCCGTGCGCGTGCTGATGCTGGCCATCCGCTACGACACAGCGGACTGGGCCACGAATTTCATTCCCCGGTGGGCGGTGCAAATGGCCCGCCACCTCCATCACCTGGATGTGCTGGCGCTCGAAGTGGGTGATGTGGGCGACCTGCCGCCTAACCTGCACGTTCATCACATGGGCAAAGCGCCCGGTGTGAGCCGTGCCCATGTGCTGGCCGGGTTCTATCGCCATGCCTCCCGACTGATTCCCCGCTGTGATGCCGTTTTCGTGCATATGATTCCCCGCTATGCGCTGCTGGCCGCGCCGCTGGCTGTACCGCTGCGTAAGCCGATGACATTGTGGTACTCTCATCGCAATCCCAGCCGCGACCTGAAGCGGGCGCTGCCGCTGCTGCGCCATGTCGTGACGGCGGTGCCGTCAAGCTTTCCGATGGCAACGGATAAGGTACAGGCGCTCGGTCATGGCATCGACGCGGACTTCTTCACACCATCGAACAACCCTCCAGATGAGCCGCCGTTGCTTGTGCATGTGGCGCGGCTGCAAGCGATCAAGAACCAGGACAAGCTGATTGCCGCGCTGCCGCATTTGCCACAGGCACGAGCCGTGTTGATCGGCGCGGTTCCCGAAGGCGAAGATGAAGGCTACCCAATACGACTGCGCGAACTTGCGGATGACCTGGGCGTCGCGGAGCGGGTGACATTCATGGGGGGGCAGCCCGCAACGCAGGTGCGCGATTGGTACCAGCGGGCGGCGATTGCGGTCAACTTGAGTCCGCCGGGGTTGTTTGACAAAGCGGCGCTAGAAAGCATGGCAGCGGGGACGCCAACCGTCGTCAGCAACCCCGCCTTTGACGAACTGTTGGGGAAGTACGGCGGGCGGCTGCGCGTGGCCTATCCGGTTGAGCCGGAAGCCCTGGCAAATTCGCTGCGTCCGCTGCTTGCACTGGCAGCCGATGAGCGAACCGCGATGGGCTATGCCCTGCGAACGACCGTCAGCGCGGCCCACAGCCTGGACGCACTCATTCCAAGATTGCTAGATGTGTTAACAAATTGATTGAAAAGCCCAAACCTAAACCCAACTTTGTGGTATAGTGCCTGTACCCATTGCCGTAACGTTAATTATTGGGGAAGGTAGCGATGTCGCCTGCATTTGAATACACCTATACGTTTGATCGCATCCACGTATTTCGGCTCTACGAGCCGACACTACCCGCCTTTGATGCCTTGTTTGAGTGTCAAGGGAATGTTTACCGAGATCACGAACCGGGTGTGATGTACCGTGCGGTGTACGACTTCCGCTGGGAGATGGAACCGCAGCGGGATGTTATTCAAATGCGGTTCGAGGGATTTTACGAACACTATCGCATTCCGCATCCTAACCGGGTGGTGTATGTGTTTGCGAATGAGGGGCAAATCAACATGGCGCGGGCTATCCTTCACGCCTCACCCAACAGAGCCATCCGTGGGTATTACACTGATGTGGATGCGGCGTTTGTATGGATGCGCGAGCAGGCAGCACAGGCTTAGGGCGCAAACAAGCTGCGCCCATCACCCTGTGCGTTAGGTGTCACGCTGTAGCGAACGCTCAACGGTGCGCTGCGCCGCTAAATAGCTGGCCACACGCCGCCGAATCGCGTGCTTGTTGCCATCTGCTGGAAGCCCCCGCTCCTGGCAGAAGTCAATCAATTCCGCTTTCAACCAACGAAAAGACTTAAAAGCCTCCGGACTGAGGCTGTCATTCAGATGCGGTCTCACCGAGATTGTTCCCCTATCAATGAACCGATGTTCTAAATGTAGCACATCACAAAGGTTTTGTGTATACCCACTTTGTCCCACATTTGATAGAAACTCGTTGGTTACCCAAAAATTGGGGGTCACCGCAGCCGGGTTTCAACTATACTTAAGCTGTAAAAAAACGAAACGATAAAGGAGCGTCCATGCCTGGCGTTCTGTTAGACCCAACGCTGGCCTACATCTTGCTGATGGTAGCAATATGGCTGGGCATTACCGCAATTTATGTATCGGGAAGCGGCCTACCCGAAACCGGGGCTGCGCTGGCGCTCATTGGCGCTGGCGTGTGGCTGTTTTACCTGCCCACCAACTGGATCAGTGTCATCCTGCTGGTTGTGGGCATGTTGGCCTTCATCCTCATCCCCATGTTCAAGCCGCAGCATGCACGCTGGTCGAGCTTGGCGCTGGTGGCGCAGGGTATTGGCAGCATCTTCCTGTTCAACGGAACGATCCCCAACCCGCTTGTCATCGTGCTGATGCTTGGGCTGGGCTTTGCCTACAATCACTTTCTGTTGATCCCAACGATGGAGCGGATGCGCGACATCCCGCACGTTGGGGATGAAGTGGACAAGCTGATGGGGGCTGAAGGCCGGGTCATCCACGGGGCTGCCGCCGAGGAAACCGGTACCGCCCGCGTTCGCGGTGAAACATGGACCATTCGCAGTACCGTTCCCCTGGAAAAGGGTGACATCGTGCGCGTGATTGACATTGACGGCCTGGAGTTGCAGGTTGAGCGCATCAAGCGCAAGTCCGTCACGCTAGACGCAGACAATGAAGCACACCCCCAAACCGCCGACAACGGCGCGGTCGTTGGGGATTAGCCGAGGAGAGCAGGTCAAAATGGAAGGGTTTGCTGGCGTGGGTATTATATTTTTCGGTGTTGTCATCCTATTTCTGTTCATCGTATTGGTGAACTCCGTCAAAATCATTGCAGAATATGAGCGGCTGGTTGTGTTCACGCTGGGTCGCTATTCTGGTACGCGTGGCCCCGGCTTCGTGTTTGTCATTCCTGGCATTGAGCGGGCTGTGCGGGTGGATCAGCGTGAGCGCTTTTTGGACATTCCCCCGCAGACGTCCATCACCAAGGACAACGCACCGATTTCGGTGGACTTTCTGGTTTACTACCGCATTATTGACCCCAAGCTGAGTGTACTCAAAGTGGACAACGTGGTGGCTGCTTCTACAAGCATCGCCATGACGACGCTGCGTGCCGTTATTGGTGACATTGAGTTGGACAATGTGCTGTCCAAGCGTGAGGAAATCAACGACGTGATGCGCGTCAAGCTTGACGAAATCACGGATCGCTGGGGCATGAAAATCACCAGCGTGGAAATCAAAGAGGTGGAGCCGCCGCGTCAGGTATTGGAGGCGATGAACCGCCAGATGAGCGCCGAGCGTGAGCGCCGGGCTGAGGTGATCCGGGCCAGTGGTGAACGTGAAGCCGCCGTCACCATTGCCGAAGGTGAAAAGCAAGCGGCCATCCTGCGGGCCGAAGGTGAAAAGCAGTCCTCTATTCTGGAAGCGGAAGGCAGCCGTGAGGCTGAACTGCTGCGGGCAGAGGGGTATGCGTCTGCACTGAAGGCGATTTACGACGAAGCGCGTCAAGTTGACGACAAGACGATGATGTTGCAGTACTTCGAAGTGCTGCAAGAGGTGGGCCGCAGCGCGTCCACGAAGTTCATTGTGCCAATGGAACTCACCAGCCTGATGGATCGGTTGGCGCGTAACATGACTGACCTGGATGCCATCAAGCCGCTGCGCCCGACGAACGGCAGCAGTGACGATAAGAACTAGCCTTACCGTAAGCACCTCACCCCAAACCCCTCTCCACAGGAGAGGGGCTTATGCCTGTATGTGGCATCTACGGGCAACTCCCCTTCTCCGTTTGGAGAAGGGGCCGGGGGATGAGGTGATATGCTGGCCAAAACAAGATCATAGTCCCTCCCATCACCTGATTTGCGAGCTTATGCCCAACCTGCTGATTGCCACTGGCATCTTTCACCCGGAAAGCGGCGGCCCCGCCACGTATCTGTACCATCTGCTGCCGCACCTGCAAGCGGCTGGCTATTCCGTCCATGTGCTGACCTACGGCACCCCCGACCCTGACCAAGACGCAACCTACCCCTACCCCGTGACGCGCATCCCGCGCACCAACTTTGCCCTGCGTGCGTTTGGCTATTGGTGGCAGGCGCAGGCGCTGCTGCGCTGGGCAGACGTGGTCTATATCCATTCGGCGCTGGTGCCACTGCCCCCAAGCCGCACCCCGCGTGTGATTAAAATTGTGGGTGACCCAACCTGGGAGCGGGCGGTGCAGCGCAGGTGGGTGCATCCGCTGACGGACATTGACGTGTTCCAGTTTATGCGGACGGGGAATCCGTTGGTGTGGTTCTACCGGCGCACGCGGCGGCGGGCCGTCCAGCGCTCCCAACAGACGATTGTGCCAAGTGAGTACCTGAAAAAGCTGGTGGTGAAGTGGCGCGTGCCTTCGGTGCGAGTGCAGGTGATCTACAACGCGCTGCCCACCGATGACCCCGCCGCCGGACTGTCTCAGGCCGAGGCGCGGGCACAGCTTGGCCTGCCAGCCGACCAGCC
>CAWUJQ010000248.1:0-6942 GCA_963922445.1 uncultured bacterium | reverse complement strand
ACGAGAGTGTGGCGTGCTACGGCGGTTGATGTGATGCATACGCGGGGCGGGTAGGGTTTCCGCTAGCGGAAACCCTACCCGCCTACGGTGACGTTGCTTCGCACGGATCGGCAACGTATGACCCCTGCCGCAACCGCAGCAGATAGTCGCCCGCCGTTGTGCCATCACGCACCCCAAAGCGCGTCACCGCGATGATAAAGCGCCCGGTATACGGCAGCTCAAGCGTGATGCACGCGTTGCGATTGTTGCGCCCGTCGATGTCGTCCGACGTGACGAGATTGTTCTCGTTGTCGTCACGCAGCACCAACACCGGGTCAAGATCGTCCGTGAGGGTTTCGGCTTCAATCACAATCGTGTCACCTGCGTCCCCGTTAAACTGGTAAAAACGTGCATAGATGTCATCGCCCAGGTTATTCACATCCGTTTGACCGTACAGGATGGGGATGTCGCCGCCTTCGCTGGCGCGCTGCTGTGGCGACGGCTGGGTAATCCGCGCTTCCTGATCCAGCAGGAACACCTGCCCGTCAATCACACGAATCGAAACGTTATACCGTTCCCCTACTTCAAGCGATTGCTCCGATTCGTCCAGTTTGATCTCGCCGCCCTGCGTTAACTCAAACGAGAACACAGCCGGTTCCTCACGGTTGCAGTCGTCCTGATACCACACCCAAATTTCGTAGTCCCCATCCGCAGGCGGTGACGCTTCCTCCCAGTAGATGTGTTCCACCGGCTGCGAGCTAATCGCGTTACAGTTGGTGTTGCTGTCAATTTGCAACGTGCCGCCGTCATCTGGCGTTGGATTGCTCCAGGAGATAACGCGGCCTGTTGGCTCACGCACAAACAGGTTCAGGTCATCGTCGCCGCCCCAGCGCACCGTCGCCGTGACTGAACCCTCCACCAACTGCACCTCACCCGCCGTCAACGTCAGCGCGTAGCTGCCCGTCGTCTCGCCCATGCTCAAATCCGAGCGGCTTGCCACCACGTAGTAGTCGCCGTCAGCAGGCAAGGTATACTGCGGAATGCGTGCGTCCAGGGTGCCGCGCCGCCCGTTATCGTCCGAGATCAACTCGTCTAACTCGCCATCCATCACGATCAAAAACGGATCAAGGCCGTCGTCTGCCACCATTTCCAGCGTGATGATGTCCCCGGCGCTGCCCGTGAACTGGTAAAAGTCGTTGGGAGCGTCATCGCTGATGAGGCCGTCACTCAGGCTGTTGTAATCAATGAGGGTGGCCTCCAGGCGCTCCGGTGTGGTTTCCAGGGAGGCGCTCAGGCGGAAGATAAACGTGCCCGTCGTGCCCGGATTGGTGTTGTTCACCTCCACGATGTAGGTGCCACTGCGCGGCAAAATCGCCTGCTGAATCGTCGCAAAGCGTGTGCCGCTCTCAACGGCGATTTGCTGGCGGGTGATGTCTAGCAGGCGTACTTCGGGGTTGGCGTCACCGTCGGTGATGGACGCGCCAATCAACACCCGGTCGTTGATGGTGCCCTCAAAGATAAACGACTTGCTGGGCGAATTCGGCGGGAATTCCACCGGGTCAATGGGGGTGTTGTACTCAACGCGGGTGGCTTCCACGCGAGAAACAAACAGGCTGAACACCCCATCGTCGTTGCTGTCGTTGGCCCGCGTCACCTCAATCAGATACCAGTCACGACGGGGCAGCGTGGCAAACGCGGTGAACGTGCCCTCACCTGGGCTGGCCATCCCGCCGATAGCCGTGCGTGTGCTGTCCAGGATGTTGATGACGGGTTCCAGGTCGCCTTCGGTGCGCGTTAAGGTGACCAGCAGCAGGTCGCCCGGTTCACCGCCAATAACAAAGTACTGACGGGGCGTGTTCGTGGTAATGGTGGCGGAATCGAAGTTGCGTGTTTCAAAGTCCAGTTGAGCGAATTCGACGTTAAATATCTCTGACGGGTCTAGCAGCAGCGGGTTGATGGTTTCGTTGGGGTTGGCCACGCCTTCAATTTCCAGCAGCAGCGCGTATGACCCCTGCGTGGTACCGTCCCCTTGGCCGCGCCGCGTCGCAATGACGGTATACGCCCCATCAACGGGCAGTTGCGTCGCGATCTGCGCGTCATTGACGCCCGGTTCACGGTTGTCGTTGCGCGTGAGTTCGTTGCCGTTGGGGTCTAGTAAGATGAGCAGCGGATCGAGATTATCTGACGTCTCCTCCATGAGCAGCAGCACATCCGTCCCGCCAGAGGCGCTAAAGGTATAGCGCACAGCAGGCGTTTCGTCGTCAATGTTGTCTTCAACGGGCGTCCCAACGCTAAGCGGGAATGGCTCTGACTGCTGGGCGGTGGTGATGCCCCAAGCAGCAAGCAGCAGCAAGCAACTTACGGCGGCGATCAGGATGAAGCGTGTTAATGTGTGACGGTGCGTTGACATGGGCAACCCTGCGTTAGACAATCTGCGGCATGTTTTCCTATCACTATAGCAAATTCACAACTTTACTGGTGGTTGTGCTGCTGATCTTCACAACCCCTTTATCATCTGATGCTCAGGAGCAGTCGGCGTCGCCGCTGCTATCGCTGCTGGAAGGTGTGCCGCAAGAGGCGGCCTTCCCCCAAATGGACGCGCTAACGCTCAGCTATGCCGACTACCGCGCCATCGAACAGGCCAACGCCGCGCCCACCTTTGCTGACCGTGCGGCCTACCTGACGGCCACCGAAGCCGACCAAACGCTCTGGCAGATGTCGCTGCTGCGCGTTCACGCGGGACCAAGCGGCTTTGTCAACCTGACCTACGACAAGATCACGCAAATGCCAGAGTTAATCGGCTTTGATTACTTCGACATGGATCAAGCGCTGGTGTTTGGCTCCGACCCGTATGTGGGCACGCTCGTCCACAACGATGAGCGACCATTTTCACCCGTGGTGACGGGCTTCGCCCTGGCGCAGCGCGGCTATGAGCGCCGTGAGGCCGCCACAGGTGAGGCGTGGGGCTTAGGGGGCGACGGCATGACAGACATCAACAACATCAACAATGGTGACCCGTTTGGCGGTGATGTCGGGTTGGCGTCACGGGTGGCCGTGCTAGACGCGAACACGGTCGCCAATTCCTTTTTGTGGGGCATTGTGCTTAGCTCAGCAGACGCGCACACTCAGCAAGCACCCGCCTATGCCGCCCACCCTGCCTACACCGTACTGACGGACGCGCTTTCCTATGGTGATGGCACGCTGCTGCAAGCCGTCGCGCTGAGCCGCTTGGCGGGGGAAGACCAACAAACCGACGCCGCCCCCTCCGCGTTGCCAGCATACACTATTGCTGCTGTGGCCGATTTACAGGACGGTGACCAGCAAGTGCAGCGTGTGGTGCTGGTTTACGCCAGCCTGCCACAGGCCAGCGCCGCTGCCCTGCAATTGCCCGGTCGGATGGCGGCGTTTGATAGTGGCTGGCTCGATACCCTCGGCTTCACCGAGCGCAGGCCCTACATCACAACCGACGGCGACTTCTTCGTGGTGACGGTTGATCTGGTGGCAGCCCGCCCCACAGCAACAGACATGCTGGACGGCGCTTATGCCCCGGCGACGATATTCGGCTTTTGGGTAACGGCCATCCAGCAGGGCGGCTTTTTTCCGTTGGCACTGGAACCCACAGCAACCGACGTGGTCGCCCCATAATTTATAATCGACGCTATAATACGTGCCATGTTCGCAAACGGGATGAGGGTATGCGATGACTGACGAAAAGCCGACACAACCACAGCAGCCAGACAGCCTAGCCGGGAAGCAAATCGGCCAGTTCACGGTGATAGAAGAAATTGGGCGCGGCGGCATGGCCACCGTCTACCGGGCCACGCAGGCGTCCATCAACCGGGATGTGGCCCTCAAGGTGTTGCCCAAGGCATTTTTACACGACTCTGGCTTTTACGAGCGCTTCACCCGTGAAGTTGACGTGATTGCCCATCTGGAACACCCGCACATCGTGCCCATTTACGACTTTGGCACCTTCGACGGCACCCCGTACATTGCCATGCGCCTGCTGATGGGCGGCAGCCTACGCCAGTTCATTCGGAGTGGGGGCACCATCAACCTGCACGAACTCATCGTGCCTGCCCGTCAGATTGGCTCCGCGCTGGACTACGCCCACCAACAAGGGATTGTCCACCGCGACCTGAAGCCCGGTAACATCCTGCTCGATACCAACAACAACGCCTACCTGTCCGACTTTGGGATTGCGCGTGTCCTCAACAGCGACCTGACCGGCAGCGCCATCATCGGCACACCTGCCTACATGAGTCCAGAGCAAGCCCAGGGCAACCCGCTCGACGCCCGCGCCGATGTTTACTCAATGGGCGTGGTGCTGTTCGAACTTATCACTGGGCGTGAGCCGTTTGAGGCCGAAACACCCATTGCCATGATCCTCAAGCACCTCAATGAGCGCGTGCCGTTCATCAGCGAGTTCCGCACAGACCTTCCACACGAACTTGATAGGGTGATTGCCAAGGCCACGCAAAAAAACCCCGATGAACGGTACAGCTCGGCGGGCGCGATGGCCCAGGCCTTTGAGGACGCGGTGCGGGGTACCTCACGCACGGTGAGCATTGGCCGGGGCGACACCGAGCAAGATGATGCGTCAAAAAAGACCCCTCTCAGTTCGCATACCCCCGTACTGCCGTCACGCAGAGGCGACGCCGAGAACGTGATGACGGTAACCCCGGCGGCGGGTATACCCCGGCCCCGCCAACAGGACGGCGAGCAGACGGTGTCACCCGCGACGGCACAGCGCATCTCATCGCAAAAAATTAGCCAGTCCCTCAACAACAGCGCCGCCACGCGGGTGAGTCGGCGGCGCATTCCCGGTTGGGTGTATACGCTGGCTGTAGGGGTCGTGCTGGTCGTGGTGGCAGGCTTCGTGCTGGTAGGGCCGCTTAGCGTGGGCAGCGATACAACAGCCACGACCGCTGACAGCGCCCCCGTTACCTTCCCTGGCGGGCAGCGCATCGAGACGAACGCCTACAGCATCACGGTTCCGGCAGCATGGACGCCCGAAGAAGGCGACCCATTCTTTACCATCCCTGAGGACAACTCCGACAAGCGGCTGCTGCACTTTTGGCAGGATGAAGACAGGCTGGCGCTGGTCACGCTTATTCTAGAACCCCTGGAGGACGCGACCTTTGAGCAGGCTGTTGAGCGCATCATTGAGGAAGAGTACATCAATCGCGATGACCTGACCTTGTTTGAAACCGAACCCTACCCAGACGGGTCATTCCGTTACAGCTATCGCACCACGGACTTTTTGGATGCTTTGGAAGGGCAACTGGATTTGTTCTTTTTGCCGCGTGGCGAGCAGGTAGTGGTGGTGGAAATGTACTCGGCAGACGCTGCGGGGAATGACCTGGTGCCCACCTTCCAGCAAATTCTGGACTCGGTGACCATCCCTGGGTGAATTTTAGCAGCTTTTTAGCACAATCAGCGCCAGGCTTATTCAAACTCACGCCCATGAGCGATTACAATACAAATGGTAAGGTTCCCAAGGGGTGTTTTGCGGAACCGCCTTTATTCAAACTGCGAGGAGTAGAAACTGTGCGTCAATTACATCGTTTGATTCCGCTTGGGCTGCTGGTTGCACTGGTGATGGTGCTGCCCGCCTCCGCTCAGAATGGCACGTTTGGTCTCAGTCCGGAAGACTTCCAGGCCTTTTTGCAGGCCAATGGCGCTGCCCTGGACGAACCCTCTCTTAGCTTTAACTACAATGTTTCTTTGGATGTTGCCGGTGTCGGCTTCCCCATCAATGCAAAGCTGGCTGGTACGGGTACGCTGGACACCAACAGCGGTCAGGGTTCGCTGACCATCAGTGGCACGGGCACTGCCGGTGGCCCAGCCTCAACGATTGAGGGTGAGCTGCGGGTTGTGGATGGCCTGCTGTATGTGCGTGCGACCAATCCCCTGGACAGCACCGACACGGGCTGGTTTTCCCTGAACCTGGACGAAGCGGCGGCGGCCAATATCGACTTTGGCAGCCTCAATGAAGACATGACAGGGGCCTTTGCAGAGGGCTTTGCGCAAGGGGCGGGTGTGAATCAGGCTGACCTGGACGGCGCAGCCTTCCTGAATATGGTGAACGCGCTAGGCGACCTGGACCCGCAGAACTTCATCTTCATCAGCCGCGAGGGCGAGGTGTTCACCACAGCGTTTAGCGTCGCGGACATGGTCGAATCGCCGGAGTTCCTGGAAGTTTCTCGCTTTATGCTGCAAGCCGCTGCCCTTGACGACGGCAGCTCGGATGCGTTTATCGGCGTGTTTAACGAACTGCTGGCCGATGCCTTCGCCAACACGGACATCTCTTTTGTGCAGACGGTCGGCCCAGAGGGGCGCATTCAGCGCGGCACCTTCACGCTGGACACCACCATCGATCCGGCAGACTTTGAAACCCCCGGCGACCCGGTTACGGTTGTGCTGACCATTGACGTTTCCATGACCAGCTATGGCCAGCCCGCTAACGTCACCGCTCCGGCTGGCGCGGAAGAAATCCCGGTCAGCGTGTTGGAAGATACGTTCGGTGTTGCAGAGGCTGCCACGTTTGAGGAAGAGCTTGCACCGCAAACTGATGGCAGTGCGGTCGCCCCAGGTGCGCCCGCTACGGTAGGTGACCTGACGTGTGACACGGCAGCCCAGACCTTTGACGGTGGCCCCGGTACCGCCTTCACGGGCACGTGCCCAGCCGGTTGCACGGGTGGCTTCCTGTGGGGTACCGACGTTTACACGGACGACTCCAGCATTTGCACGGCAGCCATTCACGCCGGTGCCCTGACGGATGCGGGCGGCCCGGTCACGTTTGTGATCGAAGAAGGTTTGGCAGAATACCCCAGCAGTGACCAAAACGGCGTCATTAGCTCTAGCTGGCCGGAGTGGCCGCGCAGCTTTACCTTTGAAGCGGCAGGGAGTGCGTCTGCGGGCGCAACCGCCAGTGGCGGCTCCGCTGATGGTGACCTTGCG
>CAWUJQ010000247.1:0-6952 GCA_963922445.1 uncultured bacterium | reverse complement strand
GCGCCAGCGCCAACTCTTCGTCAAAGCGGCCCACAAACACGCTGCCTGCAGGGTTGTCACTGCTGATCGTAGCCGTGAGCATCGCCGCAAACACCAGCGACCGCTCCCCCGTCAACCCGGACGGGAACCAGCGCACATTCGCAACGCTTAAATTTGGGCGCAGCCCACGCGACAGGTACGCACGGCGCAGGATGTCGTAACCGAGGGGGATGGTGCTGGTTTGGCTGGTCAAAAACAGGGGGGGCGTGTCGCCCACGGTGGCGCGCTGCGTGATGTAGTAGGTGATGGCCGTTCCGGCCAGCGTAATCAGCGTGGACGAATCGCCCAGGGCACCCCGGCCCGTACTGAACAGCACCGGGCGGTCGGCTTCCACCGCCTGCCCGATGATAAATGGAATTTGCTCATAGGCGTCTATCACCCGTGCTGGCAGGATGTTCGCCTCTGCTACACCACGACGCCGTGCCCGCCGCTGCCGATCACGGATCACCGCCCCGCTCACAGCCACAACAGCAAACGTCAGCACAAGAATGAGGAAGGTGAGGGTTTGGGTTGCGGTGTCCACTTATGGCTTGCCCCTGTGGGTGTGCGCCCAGGTCAATCATTACCAGGCACGGAAAAAACAAATTCGCATCGCCCAAGCCGCTGCGCGTCCGGCAGGGTGGGTCATCAATCGTTGGTGGGATCGTCGCCCGGCGGGTCGTCTTCGTCCAGCCAGCGGCGCACCTGGGCCAATTCGTCAGGCCGTTCCAACGTCCAGGCAACATGCTCCAACGTTGTCGGCGGCATCCACGGGCGCAGCGCAGGTTGCAACACCCACACCAATTGTGCCCCTAACGGGCCAAGCGGGGCCAGTACGTCCAGGGCTAAGCCGAGCGCGCCAGCCCAACCGCTGCCCTTAACCTGTGCCACCCACTCACGACGTGCTTCATGGTTCATCATGCTTGCGAGTATAGCACATGGCGCGGGGCAACAAAAATCAAGTTGCGATTGTTTTTTGGTTTTAGAGCGAGGCAGTAGGACTGTTGGCCTACTCAGCGGGCGCGTAGCGCTGGTAATACGCCTGGTAGATGAGTTCGCGGCCTTCGGGGAGTGTGGCGGCAAAGCTCACGTTGCCAAACACACGCGGCGCAACACGGTAGGCAATGCTGAACATCGTTTCCACCTGATAGGATGCGCCGACGATGACGCACAAGCCGTAGTTGGGGGGCATAGACGCTTCGAGTTGGGGCGTGTCTTTAAGCAGGTGGCCTAAAAAGCCCTCGGAGTTGGTGAAGTCTGCAAGGCAATGTACAACATGTTCCTGCTGGTAAGCCATGTCACAAAACTGTTCAAAGGCAATGTAGTAATCGTCAACCGTCCACCAGTTTTTGAACGCCATCCGCACAATCGTCTGGTCGGCGTTGTCCCACATCTGTACAATCTTGCTCATGTTTAGCACCCTTTGGCACCTGCCCTTGTTTCGCATGCACACTATAGCGTGAAACCATGAGTGCATGTATAAAGGTAAAAAGTTTGTAAGGTCATTTAGGTACGAAAGTACTGTATTTAGAGAGCCATAAAGGGGAACATCAGCCATGAGCGACACCCCACAGGACGAAACGCAGATTATCCAGGCGTATTGTGTGCGCTGCAAACAGTCTGTAGAGATGGAAAATCCCGAAGCGGTTTGGACGAGCCGCGGTACCCCCGGCACACGCGGTGAATGCCCGGAATGCGGCGGCACGGTGTTCCGTATGGGGGCCACGCACCTGCACGAGGGGTTAGAACGGCCCGAAGCCGTCGTCGTGCAAAAGAAGGCCCGCCGCCAAAAGCCCAAAATCGCGCCGGACACGGTTTACATCAACTTTGCCGCCGCCGATGAGGAGATGGCCCAGCAAATCGCCGCTGACCTCAACAAGATCGGCATGACGACTTGGCTGCACGATGCCTCTCCCGATGGTGTGAATTGGGCGGGCGGCGTTCATCCAGCTCTAAAAGACTGTTCACGAATGGTGGTGGTGCTGTCGGCTGAGGGGGTGGGGGATGATGCAGCCGCCAGTGCGTGGACGTTCTTCAAGCAAAAGCGTAAGCCCGTGGTCATCGCGCACATTGGCGACGTTGAACCGCCGGACGACCTGCGCCGCAGCCCTCGCTTTGATGTAGACGCCGACTACAAGACCGCACTGCGCGCCCTGGTACAGGCGCTCACGCGTTAACGACGCTGCCAGCGACACCGCCACTGGCAGGCCGTCTACAATAGTCTAGGGTTCGACCGACGTGCCGTTGTTGTTGGCAACAGCGGCCTTCTTTTCGGCAAGCGTAACCTGCCACGCCTCGTAATCGGCCTTCTCGACCAACTCACCACCGCTGACGTCGTTGTCAGTGAGCTGGCGCGCCTGACTGAAGTGCAGCGTCATCTCCACCGGGTTAAAGCAGCGGTATGTGCCCCGTGCTACCTTGTGGACAAAATACCCACCATGTTCCGAAACCGTCAGGTCATTGTTAGGATTCAAGCGCACCTGAATCACTTCTTCACATCCCGTCGGGCGGACGTACAAATAGATGCCATTGTCATTGTCTTGGCTGTTGGTGTTATTGCTAAAAAGCTGCTTGAGGAAGTTCATGTACCCAGGTCACTTTAGCTAAATAGGGCGATGGCTGCATTGTACGAACACTACCACATGGCGGATAGGATAGGCCCAAATTTTTAGCAATTATTTTACGTTTACTCCTGCTAGCTTAAATTAGGCCTCGTTTAGCCTTGCCCACAATCGGGCAATCGTATGGGGACAAGGCCACAAAAGTGCTATATAGTAGCGCGCTGTATCTGTTCGCAACCAAAGGAACATGCACTTTGACCAGCAATAAAACAGGTGGCATCCTGATTTTCACGGTGTTGATGGCCTTCTTGATCGGCTCGGCAGCGCTGCTTATGCCAACCATGACGGGGGGTGCCCAGGCCACAGACCCCACACTTGACGCAGCCATTCAGCAGGCGTTTACGCAAACTGCCGAGGCCGCCCAAACTGACCCAACCGAAGCCTTCCAGATGACGGTAGATGCTGCGATTGCGGCGACCTTGACGGCAACAGCCCAAACGGAAGAACCCGAAGCGCCCCAGGTCACGCCAACCCCGACGAATACCGTCGCGCCTGTTGCCACCCCTGCGCGGGACGTCGCCCTGCGCGAGGAACAAACGCTTGACGGCCACGACGACATCGTCACGGCGGTAGACATCAACCGCAACGGACGCTTCGTAGCCAGTGCCAGCACAGACGGCACCGCCCGCGTGTGGCGCGTTGAAGATGGCCGCGAGATGGCCGTGCTAGACCACGACGGCTTTGTGCTAGACGTCGCCTTTAGCCCGATGACGGGCGTCGAAGAAGTCATCACCACCAGCGACGACGGTAGCGTGCGCCGCTGGAACTGGCGCGACGGTGAGGACATTCCGCTAGAGGCCGAAGCCATTATTGCCAGCGACGACGCTGATGAGCTGCCCGCCAGCGATGGAGCCGTCATCGTCGGTTTTAGTCCGTCCGGTGAGCAGTTCGCGACGTTTGACTTTGGCGGCGCGTTGGCCCTATGGGACACCGCTGCGGAGACGGTTACGTACCGTCTGCCGTATGGCTTTGCCCTGGCCGACCTGAGCGGCGACATGCCGCTGCTGGCTTACACCCTGCCGGACGAGCCGAACATTGTGCGCATGGGCAGCCCCGACGGCGACATCATGCAGCAGTTCGAGTACAGCGCGGGCTTTGTGGAGCCTGTCGCCTTTAGCGAAGACGGCAGCCGCTTAATCGTCCTCGGTGATGACGGCCTTAACCGCGTGGTTGACCTGACCACAGGCACCACCCTGTTCGAGTTCGAGTACACCGGCTATGGCCTTTCCGCCTTTAGCCCGGACGGGTCCATCATTGCCGACGGCAGCGCCAATGGACGCCTCAACCTGTATGACGGTGACACCGGGGCGCAAATCGGCACCACCCGCGAACACGACGGCCTCATTTCCGAGATTGCGTTTGGCCCTGATGGCGACCTCATCGCCACAGCCGGTGAAGACGGCACCGTGCGCGTCTACAGCATCAGCGAAGCTGCCCCTGCCGATGCCACTGCCGAGCCGCAGCAGGCCGGCGGCCCCACGCCCCTACCGGACGGCTTCCCTGAAGTGATTCAAGCGGACGTGCAAGTCGCAGAGCAGGTGTTTGAGGGCGGGCGCATGTTCTGGGTGCAGCCAGCCAACCAAATTTGGGTGATGGTGGTAGATGAAGACGCCGGGGGCGAGTGGCTCATCTACGAAGACACCTTCGACGAAGACGTTGACCCCGAAGAAGACGCCGACCTGGACGTGCCTGACGGCAGTTACCAGCCCGTGCGCGGCTTCGGCAAACTGTGGCGGGAAAACGAAGACGTCCGCGACATCCTGGGCTGGGCCATTACCCCGGAATTTGGCTACATCAGCCGTTACGAGTATGTGCCCGGTGGTGACATCGTTGACGAAGCCTACGTCCCCGGCCCGGGTTTCCACGTCCTCTTCAGCCTCAACGGTGAGGCGTTCCGCTTCAACGAAGACTCTGGCACCTGGCAGTTAGGCCGCGACTAACGCTTTAACCGGGGCAGCACACTTGCGCTGCCCCACCTCCCTCTAGCCCCCTCCACACAAAATTTACGCAATTTCACATTTTTTTCACGCATTACCCGGCTATTTTCGGTTTGAATAACGTCTGACGGTCTTGCAATGGGTCCCTCTGTCCGTCTAAAATAACGGAAAATTGCGTGCATAGCGTATGTAAGTCCTACGGCGCGTTGCCGGGATGCCCAATGAGCGGTGTGTGACACACACGTAGGGGTGCATCCACAAACCCGGCACCCGCTGTCCAGCTATCATTCATCACATGACATTGCTACACATATTTGTCAGGTATAGGTGTCGAGTGGAGCCACAAGTGACACGAGTCCTTATTCAGAACATCATTGGCGCATTTGCCATTGCACTCATCACACTTCAGGCGGGGCAACCCGCAAGTGCCAACACCATTAACTTTGACCCAGCCGACGTTGATACACGCTGGGCACAATACAAAAGCAACTACATCAGCGGCGTAGAAGCAGGCCCCGCACCCCGTCAGCGGGTTTACGGTGGCGTGACCGAAACCACCACCGTCAGCGAAGGCCAGGCTTACGGGATGCTGTTCGCCGTCAACTTTGACGAGCAGACGCTGTTCGACGGGTTATGGCTGTTCGCTGCCGATCACCTGGACGATACCGGGTTGATGCACTGGTACATCGGCGAACGCTTTGAAATCATCGGCTTTGGCGGGGCAGCCACCGACGCCGACCTGGACATGACCATGGCCATGATAAAAGCCTGTGCCAAAGTCCGGTCGGGTGAGTGGAACCCCAGCAACTACAGCCTGGACTACTGTGCTATCGCCCTGCAACTGATCGACATCATCTGGCGAACAGAAGTGGACGACCCCGGCTTCGGGCCGCCTTCTGGCCTGGACTTTAACGTGGGCTACGAGCTGCTCCCCGGCAACCGCTGGTACCTCAAAGACGACTACACCGACGGCCTCATCAACCTGTCCTACTTCTCCCCGGCGTACTTCCGCATTTTTGCGGAGTTCTCGAACAATCCAAAGTGGTACACCGTCATTGACCGCAACTACGACATTGCTATGGCTGTTCAAGACCAACCCGGCAATTGCAGCTACCTCGTCCACAACTGGTCAAAATGGGACGGACGCCCGCAAGAGGTTGAGTTCTATGTGAATGAGGAAGAATACTGGGGTTACGACGCCACCCGTTACGCGTGGCGCATCGCCAACGACGCGGTCTGGTTTAACGACAGCACGTCCATCAACCAGATGAACCTGATTGGCGGCTTCTTCAGCAGTGTGGGCATTGACCACGTGGGCGAGGAATATCGCCTGGACGGCACGGTCGTCAACGATGAGTTCCAGGTGCCGCTGTTTGTCAGCACGGCTGCTACGGCCATCTGGGCGGCTCCCAATCCCATCGCTACCGGCTGCGGTGACGCGCAGTGGTGGCTGCAAACCAACGCGCAGCAAGCCTACGACGCAACCGTCGGTGCCAACTACCCAGAGAACTACTTCAACGATAGCTGGGTGCTGCTCTCGCTGATGCTGATGCAAGGTCGCTTTGAAAAACCCGACCTCACCCTGCTTAACACGCCACCCACGCTGGCGGCAGTAGCGCCCGCCGATAGCGCTGCGGGCATCAACCCCAACACCGACCTGCAACTTACCTTTAGCGAGTTCGTATTCCCAGGCACCGGGCATATCATCATCAGTGAGGCAGGCGGGGCAGAGGTGGAACGTATTGATGTCACGTCAGATCGTATCTCGATCAATGATGCGGTTGTGACGGTAGACCCGGCGACGCTGCTCGACTTTGGATCTACCTTTGCCGTGACTATTGAGGCAGGCACCTTCGTAGACAGTGTTGGCGGTGCCTACGCAGGGCTGGGCGTTGATTAGCCCGCACCCTAGCGCACACCCGGCGGCTGGAAGCCTTCCGTCGGGTTGGGCGTTTGCGTGACGACAATAGCCGTCACCTGCAACGGCAGCGGCGTCGGTGACGGCACCAGCGTCGCCGGGGCAATCACCGTAACATCGTCTGCGTCTTCTTGCGGCACCACTGCCGCCTCTTCCGTCACGGTGCTGCTTTCAACCTCAATGGGGCCGTCGTCCCCTTCCAGCGTGATGCCCCCCGGCACCACACCGTCATTCTCAATCAACGGCGTCGGCGGCTCTTCCAACACGCCGGATACGCGCACCGCCACCACAGCCACGGCAATAATCAGCACCACCAGCAGCCCACAGCCAATCGCCCCGCCCAACATCAAGCTCATCAGCGGGTTGGCATTGCGCTCGCGGCGGGGGCGGCGTCTTTGCTGCTGTTGTACCGCAGGCAGCCACGCCGATTGATCGGCACGGGATGGCGGTTGGTTCGC
>CAWUJQ010000246.1:0-6957 GCA_963922445.1 uncultured bacterium | reverse complement strand
AGGTGGTTAGCGGGTCTGGCAGCAGCGGCGCAAACACCTTACACACAATGCCCTTGTCGTCATTGGCTTCACTGACAGACCCCACCCAATCAATTGAGCGGTTAATCAGGTTGACGCGCTCGTACAGCATTCGGTCATCTACCTGAAAGCTGTGGAGCGTATCCCAGATGAGGTTCATCGCCTCCAACACCGTGCGCGGGAATGTTTTCCACACCGTCAGTCCGGCGGCTTCTAGCTGTTGCACGTTATGTGCCGCGTTTTCTTCACGGTTCGTAATCACCAGGTCAGGGTGTAGGCCAACAACATCATCAACGCGCACACTGTCAATCGGCCCGACGCGAAATTTGCTATCGACCTTGCCCTCTGGCAGCAGGCAGTCATCCGTGATGCCCACCACCCGGTCACCAAAACCGATGTCGAACAGCGTTTCCGTCATGCTGGGCACCAGCGACACCACGCGCTGCGGCGGTTCGCCCGTGCGTGTGAGTGCAACTTCCGGTTTATAGCGTTGGGTGATGTCGTCCTGCGGCGTGTTCTCAGTCAAAATCGCATCCTGCTCTAACTAACCAAATTGCACGAGTTGCTCACGCTCTGGGCCAACACTGGCCACAGATACGGGCACCTCAACATG
Source organism: uncultured bacterium (assembly GCA_963922445.1). Taxonomy (GTDB): domain Bacteria; phylum Chloroflexota; class Anaerolineae; order Aggregatilineales; family Phototrophicaceae; genus DAOTTY01. Next base: position 6,326 of record CAWUJQ010000246.1, on the reverse strand, counting down.
ACCGGCTATGCGCGCAATGTAATCCAGCGCGGCCTGGGGCAAATCGCTCGGTTGGCGTGCCTCGGTGATGTCGTCTTGCCAGCCGGGTACCGTCTCGTAGATAGGTGTCGCTCGTTCGAGTTCTGCGTTTGTGCTGGGCGGGAACTCGTAGCGGGTGCCGTCTACATCGTAGGCCACAGCGATTTTCAGTTCGTCAAACCCGGACAGAATATCCAGCTTGGTCAGCACCAACTCGCTGAAGCCGTTGACCTGTGCCGCATAACGCAGCATCACCCCGTCAATCCAACCGCAGCGGCGCGGTCGCCCGGTGGTGGTGCCAAACTCATCCCAAAAGTTATCCCCCGTGCCGCGCAGCCGATCGGCAATTGGCCCGTCGAGTTCTGTGGGCATGGGGCCGCTGCCCACCCGCGTGCTGAACGCCTTCGCCACGCCCACAACACGATTAACATGCCGTGGGCCAATACCGAGTCCGGTCAGGGCACCGCCCGCCGTTGGTGATGAACTCGTCACAAAAGGGTAGCTGCCGTGATCGACATCCAGCAGCGTGCCCTGTGCGCCCTCGCACAGTACGGTCGCGCCGTCTTTCAGCCGCTCGTACAAATACGCTGTGGTATCTTTCAGGTACGGTTTGAGCGTTTGAGCCGCTTGTGCATAATCCGCGGCGGCGGCTACCGGGTCAAGTGGGTCAGCACCCTGTGCCACCAGCTTTTCGTTCACCGCTTCGAGATGCTGGTGCAGCTCATCTGCAAAGGCTTCAGGGTCAGCCATTAAGCCAGCCCGCAGGCCGCGCCGCCCGGTTTTGTCCATGTAAGCCGGGCCGATGCCACGCAGCGTTGTGCCGATTTTGTCCGCACCCCGCGCCTTCTCGGACGCGCCATCCAGCGCGATGTGACCGGGCGTAATCAGGTGCGCCCGCGTACTCAATACCAAACGCTCCGGCGTGACGTTGATGCCCTTGTCCTTCAGGCCGTCAATCTCTTTGACCAGGTTCACTGGATTCACGACCATGCCATTGCCCAACAAGCACGTCACCCGCTCGTGCAGCACTCCAGACGGGATGAGGTGCAGCGCATACACATTATCACCCACGTAAACGGTGTGTCCGGCATTGTCACCGCCTGCATAGCGGGCCACCACATCCGATTCTGCCGCTAACGAGTCCGCAACACGGCCTTTGCCTTCGTCGCCCCACTGCGCTCCGACCAAAATTGTAACTGGCATATGCTCTGACTACTCCTGTGTGTAGGCGCTGCCCAGCGCGATAGTAATTTGTTTGTGACCCCACGTTTCCACGATGCCAGCACCGCCCAATGCCAAAGCCGACCCGACGCCAACCCCTACGACGATTACATCGGGCTGCTGGGTTACTACCCATTGTACATCGCCTGAATCTGCCGCACTGGTCACACCAGGGGCAACAAAGCCGTGTTCCAGCCAGTTCACACCCTCAACAATCTGCTCACCGTCCAGGATGTACGCGCCAAACACCGCCGCCGCCGTGCCCTCTGCTAGAATGACCGCACCCCGCGCATACGCTTCCGTGATGCCGTCCAGGGCTGCCCCAAACAAGGCTGACCGTATCTCACGCGCAGGGGCGCTAGTACTCAGCGCGATCAGGCCAGCGTCTTTGAGCTGCTGCTTGATGGTATCGTCGTCCTCAGTGAGCGCATTCACCACGTACCCGGTTGGCGCGCCCAGTTCTTGCAGGTCGTCTAGCACGTCGTCATTAGCCGTCTGCTCCCCGCTGATGACAATCGATGCCACAAGTTCACCCACTGCCGCCCGCTCAATCGCGGTAGCGCGAACGGCCCCCGTCGGCTCTGGCCCACCGGACAGCACCAGCCAGCCTTGCCCGTCCTTCCAGGTGAAAACGTTTTGCGACGGCACTGTTATCGCGCCTCTGGCATCACATAGGCGGCGACGGCCTTGGCCAACAGCGCCACACTCAACGGCAGCACCGCCTCATCGAAGTCAAAGCGCGGGTGGTGGTGGCCGTAATTCAGCCCACGGTCATCGTCTGCACTGCCCACAAAGAAGAACATGCCCGGAATGTCATTCATCAGGTAAGTCATGTCTTCCGCCACCATAGCGCGCTCGTCCAATACCAGATCGTCCTCGTCCACCAACGTCAGGAACGCCTCGCGCACTCGCTGGCATACCTCCGGGTGGTTGACTACGGGCTGTGTGCCCTCATTCCATTTCGCAGACGTAAGCTCACAGTCCATTGCCGTTGCAATGTTGCTGGCGATGGCTTCCATGCGGTTGTGTATCGTCTGCTGGACGTGCTTGGTAAAGTAGCGGGCCGTGCCGCGCAGCGTTACCGTCGGCGGAATGACGTTGCTGGCATGGCCTGCGTCCACCCGCGTGACGGAAACGACACCGCCCTCCATCGGGCTAAGGTTGCGGCTGACAATCGTCTGCCACGCCATAATAATCTGCGCGGCACAAACAACGGGGTCGTGGGCGTGTTCGGGCATGGCCCCGTGGCCACCTTTGCCGGTGATTTCAAACTTGAACGAATCTGACCCGGCCATGACTGGCCCAGTTGCGACGCCCAGCTTGCCGAGTGGCAGGTAATTCCACAGGTGCAGGCCCAGGCTCACGTCTGGGCGCGGATTTTCCAGCACACCGTCGGCAATCATGGCCTTGGCACCGCCCGCAATCTCCTCGGCTGGCTGAAACACAAACTTGATCCGCCCGGCCATTTGCTCACGGCGCTGCGCAAAAAACTTCGCCACGCCCAACCCAATCGAGGTGTGCCCGTCGTGGCCACAGGCGTGCATTTTGCCTGCCGTCTGCGAGATGTAATCCGTTTCGTTTTCCTCATGAACGGGCAGCGCATCCATATCCGCACGCACCAACACCGTCGGGCCGTCCTGCGCACCATCCAATATGCCAACCACGCCCGTCTTACCCACGCCCGTCTGTACTTCCAGCCCCAGCGCGTTGAGTTCTTCTGCCACAATGCCCGCTGTACGAAACTCCTCAAACGCGATTTCCGGGTGTTGGTGCAGGTCACGCCGCCTTGCGATCAGTTCATCGCGCAGGGCTTCTGCTTCCAGCTTGAAGTCAATTACAGTCATCGTATCGTTCCCTAGCTTAGCTGCATCACGCGATAGTATTCCACATAGCGCGGCGCATCTTCCGGCGATTCCCGGTCAAGGGCGCGCTCCCGCAGCCGTTCCAGGCGCTCTTCAGTCGGCTGGAACTGGCTCTTGTGTTCAATCACGGCGTTGATCTTGGTTTCCATGTAGTCGGTGATGTCTACCGTTGTCGTTTTTTCCACCGGAGCGGCAATGTACAGGCGCGTTGCTTTGTGTGTGGTCAGCCCTTCGTCGCGCTCCTGCTCAATAAAGTTCAAACGGTCACGCGCTGCCGGGAACACGGCGGCCAGCGTTGCCTCACCGATAGCACGGTGGTCGGGGTGGTTGACGTAGCCTGTGCCATACCAGAATGCGGTCGGGTCGGTGGTTACGACCACATCCGGCTTATAAATGCGAATTTGCCGCGTCAGGTCACGGCGCAGGTCAAGCGACGGCGTCAGTTCACCGTCAGCGTAACGCAAAAACACCACACGCTCCGCGCCCAGCACCTTTGCCGCGTTGCGCGTCTCCTCCTCCCGGATTTGCGCCAGCCGCTCGGAGGTCATGTCTGCGTCTTCGCTGCCTTTGTCGCCACTGGTTGCCAGTACCAACATCACCTGGGCACCTTCTGCCGCCCACCGGGCCAACGCCCCCCCCGCGAAGAACTCCGCGTCATCGGGATGGGCAAAGATGCCCATCACACGCTTCGGCTCATCCCCGTTAGTTGTCATCCGTTTTGTCGTCTTTCTGGTTCTTTTTGCCCGGTTTTGCGCCGCACTCGCACGGTTCATCCTCGTCGTGACGATCGCACGGCTGCGCAGACTTTTCCTGCAAGCGCTTCAACTCTTCTAGCGGCACGATGTCTACCCGCTCAACAAGCCGCCGCCCTTCATCGGGAATGACAACCGTTACTGCGTCTTGCAGGGGATGCACATCAATCACGCGGCCTTCGCCAAAGGGGGTGCCGATGGTTTTATTGCGCCGGGGCAGTTGCTTACGTGCCTCAACGTACATCTCATATTCGTAAACCAGGCAGCAGCGCAGCCGCCCACACATCCCCGTGATTTCTGACGGGTTGAGCGAAATACCCTGCACCTTGGCCATTTTGATGGAAATCGGGCTAAAGTCCGTCAGGAAGGAACTGCAACACCGCTCGACTTTGCCACAAGCACCGCCCCCACCCAGCAGTTTTGCCACATCACGCGGGCCAATCTGCCGCATTTCGACGGCAGCGTCAAACTCCCGGTTGAGGACTTTAAGCAACTTGCCCATGTCCATCTTATCTTCTGCACTGAACATGAACGTTAGCACCGTGCCATCGTAGTTGTACTGCGCCTCAATGAACTTCACGCTGTTCATGCCAGAAACCTTGCGCGCCCGCTCTTGGCAAATACGCAGTGCTTCCGGCTCCTGGGCCGACCACTGCTGCTTCAATACAAGGTCGCGGGGGGTTGCCATGCGCAAAATCGGACGATAGCTGCGTTCACCAGCGGGCACCGTGGCAAATGCAATCACCTGCCCCATCCGACGCCCACGCACCGTCTCTACGATTACATGGTCGCCAACGGCTAATTCCGGAACCGTGTTGTAGTCAAAGTGATACAACTTACCGACTTTGTTGAAACGAACCCCGGCAACCGTATGTTGCTGTTCGTTGATGGATTCCATTGTGTGTAAAACCTTAAAAGGTTATCAAATGTATCTTATCGCATACACTGCCAAGCATAACGAAATCGTGACGGCCTGACAATCTTCAACAGATTTGCAATTCGTCCGCCAGCCTTTAAGATAGTAACCTTGCCCAGCACATCGCCCACGCGAGAGGACGGTTTATTTTGACGGCACGCACTACTACGCTCGTCATGAAGTTTGGCGGGTTGGCCCTCGGCACCACAACCGCCCTGACACAAGTGCTTAGCATCATCCTGTATGAACGTGAGCAGTGGCAGCGCTTACTCATTGTCGTTTCCGCATTAGAAGGCGTGACCGACTCGCTGCTCGAAGCCATTCGGCTGGCTCAGGTCAGCAATCGGCGTGGCTACCGGCGCATTGCCGCGACCCTGCGCACGCGCCACCTCGCCCTGATGGAACACCTGCCCCTTGGCACGGGCGAACGGCAGGCCATCCAAGCCGATATTGACCGCCTGCTGTTTGACATGCTCAACCAGTTGCAAGCCGTTGCCGATGCCGCCACGGAAGAGCTAAACCCGTCTACTGCAGACTCAATCATCGGCACAGGGGAGCGGCTTGCGGCGCGCATCGTTGCAGCCTTGCTTCGTCAAAACAGTATTCGCGCCGTCGCGATTGACTCGCAGAGCATCATCATCACCGACGACACCTTCGGTAACGCTGTGCCCATCGTGGAGGCCAGTTGCGAACGCATCAATGAGAACCTGCTGCCCATGCTAGAGCGCAACATCATCCCGGTGATTACCGGCTTTGTCGGCTCCACGCAAGACGGCAGGATTACCACATTGGGGCGCGGCGGCAGCGACTACAGCGCGTCGGTGATTGCGTCGTGTGCGGGTGCTAACGAAATGTGGACGTGGACTAATGTGGACGGCATGATGACAACTGACCCCAACGACATCGAAGACGCGCAGGTCATTCCGTTTATGTCGTATGAGGAGGTGGGCGAAATGGCCTACTTTGGGGCGCGTGTGCTGCACCCGCGTATGATTGACCCCTTGCACAGCGGGGACATTCCCCTACGCATCAAAAATGTGTACAAACCCAACTCACCGGGAACGCTCATTGCCAGCGATGCAGGCGACAGCACCCGCCTGCTAAAAGCCGTCACAACGATTCAGGGCATTGGCCTCACTGCTGAACGCAGCGGCCCTGTGGCCGAAATCGTTGAACGCGTCAATGATGTGCTAACCTATACAGCAGGCAGTCCAGCAGAGGTCATGGTTGCGTCGCAGTCGTCATCACGAAGCTTTTTGTGCTTTGTGGTGCCCACCAGCAGTGGCCCAGACGCCGCCCGCACAAGCGTCAACGCGCTGCGCAGCCGCCTTGAGGAAAACCCGTTGGCCACGGAATGGCATGTGCAGCAGGTGGGCGTGCTGACGGTCATCGGCACGGACATCACGGGCAATCCGGGGGTTGCCGCCAGCGTGATGCAGCGCCTGCAAGATATTCCTCTGCTGGCAGTGGCGCAGGGGCCATCAGGATGCAGCCTATCCGTGGTGATGGAACCCGACCGTCTCGGTGATGCGCTGGCCGCTGTCCACGATCTTATTA
>CAWUJQ010000245.1:0-6974 GCA_963922445.1 uncultured bacterium | reverse complement strand
CGCAATCACCACAGCCGATGCCCCTACCAGCGCCGCGCCCGGTGCCGCAATCGCAGCAGCCAGCGCCAGGAAACCACCCAGCGCCGCCACCATACTCACGGTGAACGCGTTCATGTTGTTTTCAAAGATGGCCTGCATATTGCCGACCACACGCCCTGTTGAGTAGGACTCCAGTTCGGATTTTGCGATGCGGATGGCCTCTTGCAAGCTCTCACGCTGTTCGCTGTACACGGACGCATCCTGCCCGCTCAACTCCTGGTCAATCATTTCCTTGAGTTGATTCAGGCGGTCAATCACCCCGCGCCAGTACAGGCGGCTGCTGTCAATTACCGCGTTGATGTAACCCGTCGTCGCCTCGTTGATGTCGCGCAGGGCGCGCCCAATCACCACATCCTGAAAGTCCGCCTGGAGCTTATCACGGCTGGGGCGGCGCAAAATCTGGCGTACAGACAGGTTCGTCTCGATAAAGCTGTGGCCGCGTTTGCGCAAATCCTCGAAAATCTTCTCGATTTCCGTATTGGCCTCCCGGAACTGTACATCCAGGCCCAGTGAGTGCTTTTCCAGTTCTTCCTGAACGTTGCGCGCACGCGTCGTGTCATCCGTCACACGGCTCACATCCAACTGAATGGAGTCCATGTAGCGCTTGATAATCTTCTCGGTTAGGTCAAGTTGGGTCAGCAGCTTTTGCTTGGCAGGGGGTGCCTCTGCCAACACGCCGCGCAGGTGTGCCCGCACCGCGTCAATCCCGCCGTCTTCCCCATTGAGCGACTTCTTCGCAGACACACCGAAAATCAGCGGCTCAAAGCCCAGCGTTTCGCGCACTTGCCGCTCAATGAACTTGCGCACCTCGGCCCGTTCTGCCGGGTCTAGCAGGTCAATCTGATTCATGACCAGTACGGTCTTTTTGCCATAATTGCGCGCCAGTTCCAGGTACAGCCGTTCCGTATCAGCAAACGCCCGCTTGGACGAAATCAAGAAGATAACGAGGTCGCTGCGGTGCAAAAAGTCCTTGGCTACCGTGTCGTGCTGCTTGAATACTGACCCCGTCCCCGGCGTATCGACAATCGCGACACCGGGTGCGCCTGTATTGGGGTGTGCCCACTGTCGCAGGCGGCCATCTTCGCTGACAACGGGTTTGCGCTGCGGTTCGTCTGCATAGCGGATGAGTTCAATCGCTTCGGTGGTGGGCGTGATGCCCATCGGCAACAAGCTATCGCCCAAAACCGCGTTGATAAACGTTGATTTGCCAGAGTTGAACTCACCAATCACAGCCACCAGAAAGAACATCTCGCCCAGGTCTTTGGCTACGTCGCGCAAGCGGCGGCGGTCATCGGTCGTTTCATCGGGATTTAATTCCGCCAGTGTATCCGCAACGGCATTCAGCAGTTCGATTTCGCGTTCACGGTGAACGGCTAGCGGCCCTTCGATCGTTGTTACAGTGTTGGTTGTCATCGCTTACTTTAGTTCCTCAAACCAGCGAGCAGGCGCATTTTACCCATATCGGCCAGCGACGCCTCAATTTCTACAAGGCGCTGTTGGATGGATTGCAGTTTTTCCAGTTGTTCGTTCTGTGTTTCCGTCTGTGACTCTATCAGGCTCAGCAGGGGCGCGACGGCATCCCGGCGCAGCTTCATCCCATAGTTGATCTGTTCTTCGGCAGCCCGGTCAAGCGTGTGCAGGTATTTGTCCTGTAGCGCTTTGATCTGGCTTGCATAGGCGTTTTCGAGCATCCGCCCGCGCAGCGGGACAAACCCTAAGCCCAGCATCATCATGACCAATACACCCACCAGCAGCCCCGCAACCGTCCCATCAGGCTGGTTCACCAGCACGCCGACGATCACAAACCCGAACAATAGCAGGATGATTTCGTAGATGGCCAGGTAAACCACGGTATTCCGCATGACCTCATCCAGGTTGTCCGTTTCTGCCTGACGCGCCTTGTCTTCGATTTCGGCCAGGTCATCACGCACGTCCATCATGGCGGTGCGCTTGTAGTTTTGCGGCGGGCTAATCTGCCCGATAAGTTTCTTTTGCACGGGTTCTGGCAGCACCTTCACCTGAGACTGAGCATAGTCCGCAATGTTGTTAATGTCCTGCATGTCGCGGCCTTCCAAGCGTGCAGACAGGTCGTCCACGCGCTTGTCCAGGTCACCCAGCGGTTCGAGCGCGTTTTGCCTCTCAAATGCCAGGCGCATCTGGCTGGTACCTGCCGGACTCAGCATCCCGCCCAACCGGAACAGTTCCAGCGTGCCGCGCCCCACCGACGCCAACGCCCGCGAAAACTGGAATTGTTCACGCAAAGCAGCCCGCCCGCGTTCACTGGCCTTTTGGAACAGCGCTTCGATGTCTTCCTTGTCATCGCGCACGTTACGCTGCTGGGTGCGGCGCTGCGTTTCTAGCTGGGTGCGGATGTTTTCGTCAATGCTGGCGTACTGGTCAAACAGCGATTGGTTCTCGCGCACGGCTTCCAGGGCAGCTTGCGTGGTGTTCTGCGTAATTTGCAGCGGCGTTTGCAGCTTTTGGCGCAGCCGCCCCACATCACTAAGCTGCTTGCCGATGTAGCTTTCCAGGTTATGTAAGCCGCTCTCGCGCCACAGTTCCTCGTTGCGCGTCTCACCTGCATTGGCTTGCATCCCTTTTTTCGCGCTAATCATCCACACCTCTGGCTTATAACCCAGTTGCGTGCGGCTTTGATCTTGCACATATTCCTGCAAAGACATGACTTCAGCTTCGCTCAGCAGGTCAGCCTGGTTAATCAGGATAATAATATTTTTGCCGTACTGCTTCAGGATTTGCAGCGTTTCCATGTTTTTGGCGCTCATGGCCTGCGTGGATGGCATAACCATAAATACCGTATCGCTGCGGTGCAAAAAGCTTCGGGTCGTGTCTTCATGCTGCTGGAAGATCGACTCCATGCCGGGGGTGTCTACAAAGCTGACCTTCTTCAACAGCGGGGACGGGTGAAACACCGTGTCAACGTCGCCACCGCTGGTCATCCGGTCAGGGTTTTCGCCCCAACGCAAAATGGTGATGCGGTCGGTCGTTGGGGTTGGCCCCACACGCAGCAGGTCATCGTCCCCCAGCAGCGCGTTGATAATGCTCGACTTGCCAGAGCTAAACGGGCCAACGAACACAGCCATATAAGGGTTATCTGCATGGAAAAGGGCGTCGCGCACCTGCACTGCTCGGTCATCTTCCAAGCTGCCAATCCGCGGCAATACATCCAGCAAGTCACTAATGACTTCGTACTGTTGTCGCCGAATGGCTTCGTATTCCAGCGTTAGTTTTGTGGATACAGACTGGTCTTCAGCAGCCAATGTCTTCTGCTTTCTCCGCAAACAATGTGAAATTTAAGCATACCTGCAATTCTGGCGGCGTTCAAGCTGAACCCCCGATCTATTATCTACCCATAAGGACGCGCCGGTCACAAAAATGCGTACAATGAAACGGTAGAGTCATCAATCATCCGGAGATTATTACTGTGAGTCACCCTCTTGATAGCACCCCTGATGTGCGCGACAGAGAGCTAGAGTTGCTATTGGCCATCGACACGGTGCGCGACAGCGTTGATGATGATGTGCCCCCCAACGTCATGTTTGAGCAACTACTTGCTCTACTGGTCGAACGCTTTGACGCGGAGGCCGCTGCCATTGTCGTGTTGGCCGACGGCAAAAACATGGAATATCAAGCCGCCGTTGGCCCCAACCCACAGCAGAACTTTAAGCTGTGTCGTCAGGTCATCCAAAACACAGACAAGCCGAATATCCACCGCCTGGAAGCGGAGGGCCGGGGGGCGGGGCTTGGCCTGCGTGTGATCATGAATCAGGAAACGCTTGGCGGCCTGATTATCCTGCGCCCATTTGACGCCGACGCATTTAATGACGATACGCTGCGCATCCTTAACACGGCAGAACACATGATTGACTCCGCCATTGTGCAAGTGCGCCGCATTTGGCGGCTTAAGCAGCGTGACCGCGAACTGGCGGCCATTTACCGGCTCGATCAACTCCGTGACACGGACACAGACGAGATGGATCTCATCAACAGCTTCGTGCAAATTATCGTTGAGCAGTTTGATGCCAAACTGTGTATCGTCTCACTAAGCCACATCGACAGCGGCGAGATGATTGTGCGCGGCATCGTGGATAAGTTGACTATGAAACCGCCGGACTATCAGGTGATTAATCAAGCCATCTACAACCTGCCCAAAACCCAGTTAATCACATCGCCCCGCGAGGGACTGAACCTGCTGGCGTCACCCTTCCTGGCGGCGGGTATGCAACTGGGCGCTGTCATCGTAGGCCGAGAAAAGCCGTTCCACGACAGCGACTACCGGATGCTATACGCGCTCAGCACGCAAATGGACTCAGCCGTCGTCCACAGCCGCGTGATTCAGCAGCTTTCCCAGCGCAACAAAGAACTGCAAATCATCTACAATATCGACCGCATCCGCGACAGCGACGTGCCATTCGACCAGATGCTGCAATCGGTGCTGGGCGAATTGTGCGGCGCAATCGACTCCGACATAGGCTTCATCCTGCTGTTTGACGCCAAAGAAGAGGGTCAACTGGAAATCAAATCATCCAGCCAGGGCGGTGTCATGACCTCACAGACGTATTACGAGGCCATTCAACGCATCTCCCGCGAGGCACGAGAAACAGCCGAAATGGTCTTCGAAAACAAGCTGGGCGGGGAGGTGCGATCTGTGTTGGCTGTGCCACTAGTCCTCCACAATCAGATCATCGGCGTGTTTGGTGGCGTCAACAGCAACAACCCCATCGGCTTCACGGCAGAAAACCGCCGGATGCTCAACGCTATCGTCACCCAGGTAGACACCGCTGTGTTTGAACAGCTTGAACAGCGCCGTGTGCGCCAGGTACTGGGCCGTTCTGTTGACCCCAAAGTCCTTGATCACCTGTTGGAACACACCGATGCCGCGACGGTACTCGCCGGGGAGCGTATGAGCATCAGCGTCCTATTTGCCGACATACGCGGCTCTACGGAGTGGTCGGAGCGGACGGAGCCAACAAAATTAGCTCATGCGCTCAACCGCTATCTGGGTAAGATGACCGATGTCATTTTCGAGTATGGTGGTACGCTCGACAAGTTCGTGGGTGACGAGGTCATTGGGCTGTTTGGCGCTCCGGTGTCTATCGACAACCACGCGAGAAGCTGTGCCCAAGCCGCCTACAAGATGCAGCTTGTCATGGCCGAACTACGCCAGGAACTTCAAGCAGAAGGCTACGACATACCGCAGATGGGTGTGGGCGTGAGTACGGGTGAGGCCATTTGCGGTGAGTTTGGCACATCCCAACGCACAGACTATACCGCAATGGGCCGTATGATGAACCTCGGTTCCCGGCTGTGCAGCGCGGCTAAAGGTGGCGAGATCATGATTAGTCAGGACACATACAAGGCTATCAAACCCATTGCTGAAGTAGAGATGGTCGAAGATGTTGAGCTGAAGGGTATTGGTAAGGCCACAGCATATAAGCTCATTAAGTTGGATACTCAACAGGACTAGACGTGTTAAACGAATCAATCCGCTATGTAAACGGGCGCTTGCAGGTCGATGGGGTGCCAGTGACAGATATGGTGGGGGAATTGACTGCTGGACTCCCCACGCCTGTTTACATCTACAGCCTCAAGCGCATTTTAGCGAACTTTGCTGCCCTCAAAGCAGCCTTCGCATCGCTGAACCCGCACATTCACTACAGTGCCAAAGCCAACGCAAACCTCGCTATTTTGCGGGCGCTTATTGACGAGGGAGCAGGCATTGACGCTGTCAGTTGGGGCGAGATCAAACGGGCGCTCGTTGCGGGCTGTGACCCTGAAAATATCGTGTTTGCGGGCGTGGGCAAAACGCCAGAAGAACTCAAGCTGGCAGTAGAAGCCGGGGTCGGTTGGTTTAACGTCGAGAATGTGTACGAGTGCTTTTTGCTCAATAGTTTAGCGGTTAACGTGGGGCGCACGGTTCGGGTCGCGCTGCGCTATAACCCGGCAGTTGAGGCCAGCACAATGCCGGGGATCGCCACCGGTCACAAGAGCGCAAAGTTTGGCTTGAATCGCACTGATCTAATGGCTGTGTTGGAAAGCCAAGCTGACTACACGAACCTACGCATCGAGGGGATTCATGTACACATCGGCAGTCAGTTAGGGGATACAGCCGCCACCCGCCAGGGCGTAGAAGCCGCCCTCGCCATCGCGCCACGTTACCCCACCCTCCACACGATTAACATTGGTGGAGGCTTCCCCGCTCGATATAACGACACCCAACAGCCAACCTACGCGGACTTTGCAACCATGCTTCAGCCGCTGCTAGACGGCTACACCGTGATTATCGAGCCAGGGCGTTCCATCGTCGCTGACGCGGGCATCCTGGTGACGCAGGTCCTTTACACCAAAGCGCAAGGTGGGGTGAACACCGTCATCGTAGACGCCAGCATGACCGAACTGCTGCGGCCCGCCCTTTACGGTGCCGCGCATCAAATTGTGCCTGTGATCGAAAAGCCCGACAGTCCTGCACAACCCGCGTCCGTCGTCGGGCCAGTGTGTGAAACAACCGACGTGCTGGGCACACAAATTGGGTTACCAGAAATGCAACACGGTGACCTGCTGGCCATCCTGGATGCAGGCGCATATGGCATGGTCATGGCCAGCAACTACAATCAGCGGCCCCGTCCAGCGGAAGTCGTTGTGGATGGCGATACATGGCGCATTGCCCGGCGGCGCGAAACTGTGGATGATTTGCTACGCTTTGAACAGGTCGATACCGGTCTTCCGGCGGAGAAATGAAAAACGCACCGCGTGGTAAGCGGTGCGTTTGGGTTGCCGATGACTGGACTCGAACCAGTGGCCTCAGAATTATGAGTTCTGCGCTCTAACCAGCTGAGCTACATCGGCGTATAGGCAAAAAAAATTGCGGAGGCAGGATTCGAACCTGCGACCTCCGGGTTATGAGCCCGACGAGCTAC
>CAWUJQ010000244.1:0-7013 GCA_963922445.1 uncultured bacterium | reverse complement strand
CCCCCCCCCCCCCCCCCCCCCCCCCCCCCCCCCCCCCCCCGCCCGGCCCGGCCCGGCCCCCCCCGCTGCCGGGGGCGCCCCCCAGGGGGCTGGTGGCAAAGCGTATGTATTCGAGCGTGACGAGAATGGCACATGGACGCAAACCCAAAAAATTGACGCGCCATATGGTTCCTACAACTTTGCGAATGCCGTCGCGCTGGATGGTGATAACGCGGTCTTAGGCGCCACAGGTGACGACGATGGCGCGGTCAGTAGTGGTACGGCGTACGTCTTCAACCGTGAGGGCGGTATCTGGACGCAGCGGGCCAAGCTCAAGGCAGAAGACCCCACGACACTCGCTTATTTCGGTACGCATGTTGCTATTTCTGGTGAGACAGCCGTCGTAGGGGCTACCGGGGATGACCCTGGTGGCGCAGCCTATGTGTTTTCTCCTGATGCCGACGGCATATGGCAACAGCGGGCCAGGCTAGACGCCCCCGACACGCAGGCCGGTGATGCGTTCGCCCAGGAAGTGGCGATCTACGGCGACACGGTGGTGGTGGGTGCCCATAACAATGATGATGCCGGAACCAACAGCGGTTCGGCCTACGTGTTCAAGGACGATGGCGCAGGCAACTGGCTCTTCGACGTCAAGCTGACCGCGCATGACGCTGACCCCTACGACGAGTTTGGCGATTCGGTGGCTATTGACGGCGAAACGATCATCATCGGCGCGGACGCGGACGACATCGTTGCTTTCGGTAACGAGGGGTCAGCTTACATTTATAACCGCAGCGGTGACGGCACCTGGATCACAGATACGACTCGCCCGATTATCAGTGTACTTGGAGAAAACCCGATCTATGTGCAGTTAGGCACCCCCTACGATGATGCGGGTGCGCTGGCCTTCGATAACGTGGACGGCATCATCAACTACACCACCAGTGGCAGCGTCAACACCAACCGCGAAGGCACCTATACACTTACTTACCGGGCGACCGACAGTGCAGGCTATACAGCGACAGCGACGCGCACGGTCATCGTGCAGGACTTTTTCCTGCCAGATGGATCGCAAAAACTGAAACCCTCAGATACAGATGAAGGCGACCGCTTCGGCGGCTCTGTGGCAATATCTGGCGATACAATGGTCGTTGGCGCTGACGGTGACTCATTTAATGACGATCAAGTGGCATACGTCTTTGCACGCACGGAAAGTGGTGGCTGGGTTCAGACGCAAAGACTGGTAGACGGGTTGAACACCACCTCCACACAGTTCGGGGCATCTGTCGCAATAGATGGAGACACCATTGCTGTAGGCGCCCCCGGTGAATATAGCTGGGAAGGCAAAGTCTACATTTTCCAGCGTGGTGACAACGACACTTGGGCACGCACACAAACATTAACTGTCACCGAAGCGGACACAAACCAAGAAGGCAACGAGTTTGGCCTATCAATGGCAATGTCCGGGAACACACTTCTTGTTGGGGCACGTCCCTTCAGCACGCAAGCCTATGTATTTACTCGCGGTGAAGACGGCGTCTGGACGCAGACACAGACTTTAGAAGGAAGTGAACGCGAAGTCAGTGATGGATTTGGTCTTGAACTCGCCGTAGATGGAGATACAGCACTTGTAGCGGCGTTGGGAAGTAACAACAATGCCGGGGCGGTTCATGTGTTCACCCGCGACGGTGACGGCGTTTGGACAGAGCAAAGTAAGCTGACGGCCAGCGATGCATCTGAAAATGATCGCCTGGGCAGTGCGATAGCCTTGAAAGGCGACCTCATTGCAATAGGTGCCCATGGCGAAAGCACAAATGGAACCAGAAGTGGCGCAGCGTACATCTTTGCGCGTGAGGGCAATACTTGGATCGAACAGCAAAAATTACTCCCTGCTGATGGTAGCTATCAGTATAACTTTGGCAGCGCGATTGGGATTGAGGACAATTATGTGTTTGTTGGAGCAGAAAATGCGGGTACGGGGGCGGTTTATATTTACACAGTCGACGAAACCAACGCCTGGGACCTCTTCCACAAGTCGATCCCCTACGACCCATACGACGAGCGCATCACGAGAGAGTTCGGGGGGGCGATCGCCGTTGAAGGTGACACGCTCGTTGTAGGCGCTATTTACGACAGTGAACGTGCCGCCTATAGCGGCGCAGCTTATGTATACACCCGCCAGCCAGACGGCTACTGGTCCATTGACGTAGAGCCGCCCGTTATCACCCTGAATGGTGAAGCCGTTATTGGTAGCGAAGTAGGCCGGACGTTCGCTGACCCTGGAGCAACGGCTGTTGACGAATTCAGTGGTGCGGTTGAGATCATCGTTGATGGTGAAGTCGATGTGAACACGGTGGGGGTATATACACTCACCTACATCGCAACCGACCCTGCTGGCAACACCGCAACGGCCACCCGAACGGTGTCTATCGTGCCAGAATACATCCAATTACGTGACCAGTCCATCAAGTTACAGGCATTTGATGCCAATCAGGGAGATAACTACGGGCGTGCCTTAGATGTCGAAGGTGACACCCTCATCGTGGGGGCCGAAAATGATGATGCTCCCAATGGCACGATTGACACCGGAGCGGTGTACGTATACAGCCGTGATGGGGACGGCGGTTGGCGGCGTGTCCAAAAGCTGCAAATTGACGGTGCCAACATCTACAGCCGCTTTGGCCGGGACATTGACATTGACGGTAGTAGGGCCATCATCGGTGCGCCCAATATCTCTACCAAGGGAACCTACGATGGTGCCGCTTATCTGTTTACCCGCGACGAAAACGGCATGTGGAGCCAGCAGGCCAAGCTGACCGCAGACGATGGGACGACATCCGATTGGCTGGGAGGGGCGGTAGCTCTAGAGGGCAACACAGCGGTCGTGGGGGCAAGTGGCGTGAACAGCGGCGAGATGGATCGCGTTGGTGCAGTTTATGTTTTTACGCAGGATGAAAATGGTAACTGGAGCCAAACCCAAAAGCTGACTGTGACCGATGCAGCAGCGTCGCAATATATAGGCCGAGCCCTGGCGCTGGATGGTGACACGTTGCTAGTCGGGGCTTATGGTGCTGAGGCGGTATACGTTTTTACCAGGGACGGTGACAACATATGGAAGCAGCAGCAAAAGCTGACTGCATCAGACGGCCAAGGAAGCAGTCGTTTCGGGATTTCTGTCGCTATGCAGGATGGCACAGCCGTCATTGGCTCCGACGAGTATGACGTCCTCATCGAAGGCGAATCCCGGTCAAGACAAGACTCCGGGGCTGCTTACGTGTTCACCCGCGACGAAGACGGCGTCTGGACCGAGCAGCAGCAGTTGTCAGCGGGTGTAAGATTCGAGAATTATGGGCACTCGGTTGCAATTAACGGGGATGAGCTGGTGATCGGGGCCAGCAATTTAGGCGGTATGACCTACTTTTACACCCGGGACGACAATGGCATATGGACGGAGCAGTTTCAACTGGCGGCCTATGATGATGACACCAATATCATGTATGGTCGCTATGTCGCCCTGGACGCCAACACCTTTGCTATCGGGGCAATGATGGATGACGACCGTGCTACGGATGCAGGGTCGGTCTATGTTTATGCACGCAAACCGGACGGAACCTGGACGGGTGCGGACAAGCCACCGACGCTGGCTTTGCATCCGTCCGATGCTATCACGGTTGACCTCAATAGCACCTACATTGACCCAGGTTGGATCATTGAGGACGACAAAGACGAGGCGGTGCCTGTGGAAGTCATGGGCACCGTAGACACATCCACGCGAGGCGAATACACCTTGACCTACCTGGCAACCGACAGTGCAGGCAACACAGATACGAAAACGCGCACCGTCACGGTATTTAGCAATACAACAGTGCTGCCCAATGGCGTTGTCAAGATTAAACCACTCCTGACAGAAGATGTTTGGCTGTACGGTCAAGGCATCGCTTATGACGGTGACACGGCTGTTGTTACCCTTAGCGGTCACCCAAATAGCACGAATGCAGATATTGGTAGCGCTTATGTGCTCAACAGAACGGAGGGAGTGGGTTGGGTGCAGCAGCAGCGTCTTGTACCGGCTGATCTCACTGAAGATGATCAAGCGATCACGTCGGTTGGGTTATTTGAAAACACGATTCTACTCGGTTACAGTGCACAAAATACAAATGGGATATGGGACAGCGGCGCAGTTTATGTGTTCACCCGTGATGAAGTTGGCGCATGGACGGAACAGCAAAAACTCACCCCCACCAATCCTGACAGGGATGAGCATTTCGGCACTGTGGTCGAAATTAGTGGCGATGTTGCCGCCATTTTTGCTAGCGATAACCATGGAGGTTCCGTTTATGTCTTCATACGCGGTGAGGACGGCAGATGGACACAGCAGCAAAAATTGGCAACCCAGCAATCTGGCGATCGGTTTGGCACGTCACTTGCACTTAATGAAGACACGCTGATCGTTGGCAACTACTCTAACGATGAAATTGATACCGACTCCGGTGCTGTCCACGTCTTCATGCGCGACGAAAACGGAACATGGAGCGAACAGCAAAAACTTTTCGGTTCAGAAAACGCCCATGGGACCGGATTTGGCAATTCGGTGGCCCTACGTGATGGAGTGCTTGTGGTCGGTTCACAAAATGTTGGTCCGTATGTACGCGGAGCTGTATACACCTTCATCCGCGACGATAAGGGTATGTGGAGCGAGCAGCAAATCCTTGTCGCCCGTGATTTGGAAGACGGGGATCGCTTTGGTAACTCGGTTTCATTTGATGGGCAAACCATCTTCGTGGGGACGAATGGAAAATTGAAGGCGTATGCCTTCGTTCGCAACGAGGAGGGCATCTGGCAGCAGCAGCAAAAACTGGTACCACCCGACCTAAATATAAATTCACAAACCGGGTATACCTTCGGGGGTAGCATAGCTGGTTTTGGCGATACGGTGTTTGTCTCTGCGCGTTTAGATTCACAAAATGCGTTGGGTGCCGTTTATATGTTTGAGCGTGACGCGGACGATTACTGGCTGCCGGATGTGACCCCGCCCACCATTACGATCAACGGTGAAACAGACTTGATCATTGGCGTCGGCAACAATTACCAGGACGAAGGGGCCATCGCAGAAGACGACGTTGACCTGTCTGTTGAGCTTGTGACCACTAACCAACTTGACGTGACGTCCCCGGGTACCTATACCATTGCCTACACGGCAACCGACCGCGCCGGGAACACCGGGAGCGCTGTACGTACCATCACCGTGAATCAAGTCTACATCGAATTCGACGACGGCACGGCCAAGTTTGCGATGCCCGAACCGCCTACATCGTTCGGAGAGACCCTCGCGCTTGACGGTACAACGGCCATCGTTGGCGCGCCAACCACTTATCTGACGTCTCATAACAACGGCCTGGCTGTTGTGTTTGTGCAGGCTGAGGACGGCACCTGGCGTGAGCAGCAAGTGTTAATCCCCAGTGCAAATGGTGTTCATGCCTACTTCGGGCGAGCTATCGCCGTTAGTGGGGACACTGCATTTATTGCCGCACCCGATCTGGATATTCCATACGGCAACTTTAACAGAGGCATGGTCTGGGTCTTCACCCGCGACAGCAGCGGCATCTGGACGGAACAACAAGGCCTGACGCCTGAGGTAGAGGATCGTGCCAGCTACTTTGGCGATGAAGTTGTTATAGAGGGAGACACTGCCTTTGTCGGGATGCCCGGTGACATCATCAATGGGGCCTATGCGATTGGCTCCGTTTTTCTGTACAAACGGGACGAAAACGGGGTGTGGTCGCAGCAACAAAAACTTGTTACCAGCGATGGCACCAACGGCGATCGCTTTGGTGATGCTCTGGGCTTCAATGGCACGACACTATTTGTGGGCGCAAGTGGCGACGATGACTACGGCGAAAACACAGGCGCATTGTACGTGTTCACCCCAGACGAAAACGGCGTCTGGCAGGAACGCCAAAAGCTATATCCAGGAGCAGCAAACACCGATGATTATTTTGCTACCGGTCCCATCGCTATGAGTGAGACAGTAGCCGTCGTTGGTGCTATGTATGGCAACGGCAATACCTCGGACAGCGGCGTGGCCTATGTGTACACGCGCAATGCTAGTGGGACGTGGCAGCGGTCACAAACCCTTGAGCCTGAGTACGGTGGGCAGCCTGGTGATCGCTTTGGGAAATCAGTCGCGGTTAGCGGCGATTGGATCGTGGCTGGTGCAGAGCGCCACGCAGCAAACGGCACACACGCCGGCACGGCGTACTTGTTCCAGCGTGAAAGAAACGGGGAATTCACACAGGCTCACATTTTATATCCCCGCGATGCGACGCCTCATAAGAATTTCGGATGGAGCGTCGGGATAACAGATGAGCAGGCTTTTGTTGCGGGACTGGGTTCGAAACCAGGCGTTTACCTTTATCCGTACCCGTTCGCTCCTATTGGGCCAGACGTCAACGGGGATGGTATCGTCACGCCTATGGATATGGTTCATGTGCTCAACCATGTTGGTAGAGGCGCATACGGCGCAGACGTTGACGGCAGCGGCACGGTAGACAGCCGGGATGCGGACGCAATCCTGGACAACATCGGCTTGAGCGTAACGGACTAATTTCGGGTTGAAAGCAGGTCAACAATCTTGAGGCAGATGGACTCGTTCTACGTACAGGGAGGTGACTTGTATCTTGTATCTTGTCCCTTGTCTCTCGTCTGTGTCGTGGTTTTTGTTATATGAAAAGCCCCCGCATTGTCCGGGTTGCGGTTGCAAGAACGTCTGGGTTGGCAGTCCCACAGATGTTGAAGTTGGTCGCCTCGTTTTGTCCTGTCAGCGCTGCGTGTCGGTTCCAGCGCGAGATTGCATTGAGTCTCTATGGTTCTGATTCGGTTTCGGGTCAGAAAAAAGAGCGTAAGGTCAGCGTCACATCTAGCGGGCATGCAAACACACCGGAGGCGTGACGCTGTCCGGCGGGTGGCGGGGATGCGGTTGTTTCCGTGTGCGGGTTATCGGTGTCGGTCGCGCCACTCGTCGTGGGTCACGTAGA
>CAWUJQ010000243.1:0-7041 GCA_963922445.1 uncultured bacterium | reverse complement strand
CTGACCTATTCACAGCGGGCGGGGACGCTGCCCCACCCCTACAGTACATTGCGCGTGTAGGGGCGTCCCAACGTGGACGCCCATGTGCGGCGGTTGCCCATTACTTCCAATTGCCCAACCAGCGTATGTACGTAAAACGACCTGTTATCGCATTAAACAATCGCTCATCCGCCGTCCAGAACTCGCAAGAGAGGCGTTGGGCCAATGCGAGGTATTGGGCATCGTAGGCGCGAGGGCGATTAAATTTCGCCGCGAGTTCATACGCCTCTGTCAGCAGCGCATCATCATCATAAAATGTTACCGGGTAGGCAAGGAGTTTTGCCAACATATCTCGTCCATCATCATGGGGCATCCGCCCTTGATAGACAGCCTTACGAATGACAGCTGTGATTTCTGAGCGAAACAAACGCGGAGCGGCCAGAGGTATTCCAGCCTTGTGCCACGCAGACAGTCTGTTGTGAGCCATCGAATGCAACGGCTCATCGGACAAGCCATAGATGATGAGGATGTTTGCATCTATGACGACCGTCATTCATCCTCACCATCGCGGATGCCGCGCAGAATACCAACCACATCAACAGCCTGCGTTTCCGCATTGGCACCCATCCGCCGTCGGATAGCCTCCACGTCCGATGCCCATGTTTCATAGTCAAACGTGCTGCTACCTGACTGCGGAGTCTTGGAAATGTGCGCTCGCACACGCTGCTGAGCGTCTTCGTCTAGTTCGTTAAACTTATTGATGATTTCTTGTTCAAGGGCATTCATCGTCATGTTCCTTTCGAGTTTACCCTAACCTATTCACAGCGGGCAGGGACGTTGGCGCCCCTACAAGATGTTGCGCGGGTAGGGGCGTCCCAACGTGGACGCCCATGCCAGCCGATAGTTGCCCATTACCGCAAAATCAGCGGGGACGGCTCCGGCATCTCGAAGAAGTAGAAATCCAGGATGTCACGGGCAATCGGCGCGGCAATCGCGGAGCCTTCCCCCGCGTTTTCCACCATCACCGTGACCACGACCTCCGGATTTTCCTCCGGGGCGTAGGCGGTGAACCACGCATGGGGCAGCGTATCCTCACCCGGTGATTGGGCGGTGCCCGTTTTGCCGCACGGACTGAACTGCTGCACCCGGTTGTTGCGGAACTGGTATTCGGCAGTGCCGTACTGCTCGCGGGTCACGTCGCACATGCCCTCGCGCACCACCGCAATCGCTTCCTCACTCAAGCCGAGTTCGGTGATAACTTCCGGCTGCATCTCGTAGCTGGGGTCTTCCCCGATGATGCCCGCCCGCGTCACGATTTGCGGCTTATACAGCGTGCCGCCGTTGGCGACGATAGTCGTCATGCGGGCAATTTGCAGCGGTGTGATGTCAATATCCTGGCCGATGGCCATGTTCACACTGCGCGAAAACGACCAGTTGAGGCCGTAGTTGTTGCGCACGTAGTCCGGGTCTGCAATGAGGCCGGGGCTTTCTTCCAGGTCAGTGATGCCGCTGGGTGCGCCCAGGCCAAAGCTGTTGAAGTAACGCGGCAGCAGGTACGGGTCAGACGAATCGGCTTGATACCCTGCCTCGTAGTAGAACGGGTTGCAGCTTTGGGCCAGCGCCGTTCGCACACTCACAAACCCGTGACCACTCGGCAGCCAGTCGGTACGCACAAAGCCGTTTTCCCGGCTCCAAATGCCGCTACAGCTGTAAGTTTGGTCTGCTGCATAAACGCCACTATCCACCACGGCCAACGTGGTGGCGATTTTCATCACACTGCCGGACGTGTAGTTGCCCTGCGTGACGCGGTTTAACTGCGGGGTGCGCGGGTTGCGCTGCACAGACTCAACGACGGCATCGGCGGCGTCGCGGCCAATGGTGGGATAGGGCAAAAAGGCATTCGCGTCATACGTCGGGTAGCTGACCATTGCCAACACCGCGCCCGTGTTCGGGTCTAGCACGACGGCAACCGCGCCCTTGCTGCGTGGTGCCCAACTGTCCGCGTAGTCACGGTAGGTTTGCGTGATGACCTGCTGCACATGGGCTTGCAGGCGCGTGTCGATGCTCAGCCACACACTTTGCGCCGGGCGCGGCTGGTATTCCGTGATGATGCGCACGACGTTGTTGCCGTTCACAATGGAAAGACGCCCGCCCGGTTCACCGCGCAGCGTCTCGTCCCAGCTTTTTTCGATGCCCGTGCGCCCGATAATCGCATCCTGATTGAACCCGGCGGCGCGCAGGGCTTCGAGTTCGGCCTCTTCCGGGAAGCCAACATAGCCCAGGACGTGCGGCATCAGTGTGCCCTGGGGGTAGCGGCGGGTGTTAAAGCTGTCAAACTCGGCCCCGCACTCGCGGATAAGGCGGTCTTCGTATTCCAGGTAAACGGCGGGTTCAATGATGCCAATCTCTGCCAGCCAATCGACGCCGTTGTTGTTCAGCGTCTCGATGACTTCCTCACGGGTTTCGTCAAGTGCCTGCGCCAGCGACCCGATGCACGCCTCCTCGTTGGGGATGTTGCCACGAACCAGATTAATCGTGACCATGCGCCCGTTTTGGTCGGCCAGCACCTCGCCGTTGCGGTCGTAGATGTTGGCGCGGCGGGGGGTGCTACGTTCCAGGCGCAGGGCACCGCCTGCGGCCATCTCGTTGAAGATGTCCCCCGGCGTCCAGGCCACGCGCCAATCAGCGTCAACGGGATCAAGGGTCAGGCGCATCTGGCGGTTTTCGTCCGTGAAGGTGCCCACAATGCGCGTCTGGAACGCCAGGTTGTAGCTCAGCACGGCCACGCTCGGCTGTTCCCGCTGGAGCGCGGCAATGGTGTAGTCCAGGTCGAGCAGGGTCATGTCTGCGGCCACATCGTCGTAAAGCTCAGCGAATGCCTCCTGCGGGGTTTTGTCACGGGCGGCGAAGGTAATCATGCTGTGCATGGTGGCGTAGTCGCCAGCGGCCCATGCCGCCAGGTAACGGCGTGCAACGTCCTCGGCCATGTTCAGGCTATAGCTTTCTGGCAAGGGGGATGGAATGAGCGTGGGCAAGCCTTCGACCGGGGCGTCACTCCCCTGGACGGGGGCACAACCCACAGCGGCAATCGCAAGTAGCACAGTCAGGAAAAGTGTGTGGCGCAGTGGCAAGGGAGGGTCTCCCAGATTAGCGTCCTAGTGGGCGCATTGTAGTGGAGAAGATGAGGGCAGGCCAATGTTAAACTCATCTCAGGTTGAGAATTTAATCGTTTTCATGATGCCGACGACTGTAATACATCAAGATAGATGCGCAGAAGCACACAAGTTACAAAAAGTTGCACATTTGTGAATATGCTTAAATCAAGGAAGTCTCTTACACACGCTTGGGCATTTCCGTGTTATACTGTTGATAAATGGCTTCTCATGGATTTCTCATGGTGTTTACTACGTGTAAAATACCAATAAGGCTATGAGCGCCATACGGCAATAGCATACGATCAGCGGTCAGGGGGACGTATTGGCCGCTGTAGGATCGCTACCACCAATTCTGGTGGGGAAGTGAGACATGCATCAACTCATACACAGAACCTGCACTCTAGCAGCTTCCCCATTTCCCGTCGCAAAGTAAGACTAGGACGTCTAGTTAAGAGGGAAGGGAAACCTTGACACAGCTAAGAAGAGACGGTGGCTTATCACAGTATACGCCGCCCGAATTACTATTGAACTCCGCAATGGACGCGCTGCCATCCAACATTGCCATGCTCAACGAGCGCGGCGACATCATTGGTGTAAATGAGGCATGGCGTCGTTTCGGAGACGCGAACGACTACGCTCATAACAACTACGGCATCGGCACCAACTACATCCGCATCTGTGAAAGTTCCACCGGGCGCGACGCTGAGGTCGCCGGGCGCGTTGCCCGCGCCATTCGTGACATCAGCAACGAACGCGAGGCGTTGTTCCGGCAAGAGTACCCGTGCCACAGCCCCAACGAACAGCGCTGGTTCATGCTGCAAATTGCGCGCTTCGAGTGGCAGGGCGACATGCGCATTATCGCCGCCCACCAAAACGTCACCGACCTGAAGATGGCGCAGCACGCCTACGCCCAAAGCCAAAAACGCCTGCAAGCTGTGGTCGATACGGTTGTGGACGGGATTTTCACGGCGAACGAAAACGGCTTCATCGAAACCGTGAACCCCGCCGTGTGCGAGGTGTTCGGATATACGCCAGATCAACTGATTGGGCGCAACTTCCGTGAGCTGCTGGCCTCGCCCTATGATGTGGAATATATGAACTACATTCGGCGGCACCGCCGCGTGAGTAGCCACCGCTACACGCAAATCAACCACGAAATCACGGGCATTCGCCGCGATGGGTCAACCTTCCCGGTGTATGTGGCCATGAACCGCGCCTACGTTGACAAGCGCTGGCTGTTCACGGGTATTGTGCAGGATTTGACACCGCGCAAACGCATTGAACAGGAAATGCTGGAAAAAGAACGGTTGCAGTCCGAGTTGCACAATGAGCGCGACCTGCGCGAACTGAAGAACCGCTTTATGTCCATGATTTCGCACGAACTGCGCACGCCGCTTTCGGTAATTATGCTTTCTAGTGACTTTTTGAAGCGCTACGGCGACCGGATGCCCGAAGCCGAAAAGATGGAAACCATCGTCACCATTCAGACGCAAATCCGACACCTGGAAAACATGGTGGATGATGTGTCTGCACTGAGCCGGGCCGATTCGCTAGACGTGGATGTGCATACCGAGCGCATCGACATTGTAGACTTTTGCAGTGACATTGCCGCCAACGCGCAGATGATCGCCGCAGATACGCACCGCATCAAGTTCCGCAACGAAACCAACTGCCCGCCCATTCTTGGCGATAGCAAGCTGATGCGACAGGCGTTCACGAACCTGATTAACAACGCCGTCAAATACAGTGACAACGGCAGTACGGTGTTTTTTGACCTTAGCTGTGAGGCAGACGAGCTTATCATCAGCATTACCGACCAGGGCATCGGCATTCCAGAAAAAGACCAGGTCAAGCTGTTCGAGCCGTTCCACCGGGCGACAAATGTGGGCACCCGCCAGGGGACGGGGCTTGGGTTGGCGGTGACGAAGCGCGCCGTTGAGATGCACGGCGGCAGCATCGCGTTTGAAAGTGTGGAAGACAAGGGTACGACATTCACGATTACCCTGCCGATCATCCTCGCCAGCACCGATTAACCCCATTGCGCCGCGTTATCCGCCCGCTATAATGCGGCGCATGGTCAAATCCACCCACACCCATCCCAATCCCCTGTTAGCGCAGGTCACGCAGTACGGCGCAATGGCCGTCTTCGTGATTATGCTCCTTTCTGTGCCGCTGCAAATCGTGCTGACGCTGCTGGGTGCGCCCGGTGGTCTGTTCGTGTTCGCGGCACTCGTCACGCTGATGCTGTCCCCTGTTGTGCTGATGCTGACGGCGGTGTCGCCCCCAGTCACGCTGGACGCGGACGGCGTTTGGCTGGAGCCAGTTGTGTGGCGACGGCGTTTTGTTCCCTGGAAGGCCATTGAAGCGGTGAGGGTGTATCCGTTGTTGCCCAGCGCCGACGGTGAGGTACAGCGGCGGGCCTTCGTGGGCCGGGATAATTACCGTGCGCCGGAAGGCATTATGCTGGTGGTGCCGGGGTTGCCGCCGCAGTATCGGGTGGCGGCGTATTTTGCGGGTGAAGGCGGTAAGGCGATTGTCGCGCTAACGAACCGCACCCACACGGAGTATCCCAAGCTGAAGAAGAAGGTCGTTCACTATGCCGGGGCGGTTCAGCCTCATGCGTAATGCGCACTGCATGAGGGTTTCACCCTCAAACTCCCACAAGGGGTTTACACCCCTTGACCCCATTCGCGGGATGATGCTCAGCATCATCCCGACCCCAGGTGCAGGATTGGAAAATCCTGCCGGGGCGTGGGGCAGCGCCCCACCCGCAAACAACAACCACGCCAAGCATGATTAGCGTCATCGGCACCGTGTACAACGAGCGGGAAAGCATTCACCGCCTGCTGGACTCGCTGTGCGAGCAAACCCGCCCGCCCGACGATGTCGTTATCGTGGACGGTGGCAGCACCGACGGCACACCCGACGTCATGCAGCCCTACACCCATAGGCTGCCGCTGCGCGTGATCGTTGTGCCGGGAGCCAATATCAGTGCGGGGCGCAACCGCGCCTTTGCCGAATCCACGGGAGACATCATCGCTATTACAGATGCGGGCGTCACGCTGCCCCCTGATTGGCTGGAACAGCTAACCAACCCCTTTACTGCTGATGAATCTGTGGGCGTGGTGGCGGGCTTCTTCCGGGCGGAACCGTATACCGTGTTTGAAGCGGCGATGGGCGCAACCGTGCTGCCACTGGCGGATGAAATCGACGCGGAGACGTTTTTGCCCAGCAGTCGCAGCGTGGCGGTACGCAGAGCGGCATATGAGCGTGTGGGCGGCTACCCGGAATGGCTGGACTACTGCGAAGACCTCATCTTTGATCTGCGGCTCAAGCAGGTGACGCCGTTTGCCTTCGCGCCGGATGCGTGCGTGGGTTTTCGTCCACGGGGGAGTTTGCGAGCGTTTTATAAGCAGTATTATCTGTATGCACGCGGCGACGGCAAAGCCGACCTGTGGCGCAAGCGTCATGCGATTCGCTATGTGACGTACCTTGTGGCACTGCCCGCCCTGCTGATACTTGGTTTCGTGCAGCATCCCGCGTGGTGGGGGCTGCTGGTGTTGGGCGGGGTGTATTATCTGGGGGGGGCGTACCGCCGTCTGCCCACTGTGTTGCGCGCCTATGCCACATCACAGCGCCTATCCGCATGGGATGTTGTGTACGCGGTGCTGCTGGTGCCTGTGATCCGTATCGTGGGCGATGTGGCCAAGATGATTGGCTATCCGGTGGGGTGGCGCTGGCGTCTGCGCGAGCGTCCCCCGGCATGGCGTGATACCTCAACACCCTAACAGCGCAGTAGACCGCATCCCCAACCTGTGGGGGTTTTCGGGTACAATAGGGATATGCTGCTGATATGAGATAGGCAAGGACGCACTATGGTACACCCGTCCCCGGACGCACCGGAAAT
>CAWUJQ010000242.1:0-7041 GCA_963922445.1 uncultured bacterium | reverse complement strand
GTCAATCCGATTTGGTACGCGGTGTGTGGTGGCGGCCTGCTGCTGGCCGTGATCTTGGCGGTGCTGTTTGGCCGCCGACGCAATAACAACGCCGACGCTACCAGCTAAGCAATAAACAAAAAGGGGCGCTCCGGTGTGTGACCGGGCGCCCCTTTTTGTGTGGCTCTGTACGCGCTACTTGGACTTCATGGTGTTGGACAGCGCACTGACGAGGGCAGCCCGTGTCTTCGGATCGTCGTAGTAGCCGCCTTTGCTAAGCTGCTGCTTGAACTCGTCTTTGGTGTTGGGCAGCGGTATCTCCGTCACGTTCTTGCCAAGACGCTTGGACTTCTTCAACAGCTTCTTGAGCGGGATGTTCACCAGGTCAAACGGATAAACATCCATGATGGTTTGGATGGCGCTGTCGTCGCCCTTCATAGCGAGTGTGACCAGCTCATCCGCGTTGGCCTGACGGTTCGCACCGCGCTTGTTGGTGACCCACTTGCCAAAGCCCTTGATCTTTTCGCCAATAATCGTGATGAAGCGGGCGGCATCTGCTGCCAATGCAATAGATTCGGTCACGATGGCTGACGCACCACCGGAGAACATGGTGACGGCGTGGGCAATCCACTTGAGGATTTTCATGATGGCTTTAAACAGCGTCTTGCCAAAGGCGCGGCTTGTTTTGCGCCAGGCGTAGTAGGCAACACGGCCCAGGCGAACCTTTTTGGTGTCTTCGGCTTTGTCTGCCTTGAGTTTTGTTTGGCCCTTTTCGTCGATTTGTGAGCGCTTCATGGCCTCGCGGTAGCCGTCGCGCCGCTTTTTGTGATACTCGAACGCCTTGACGAGATCGGCACCGATGGCAATAATTCCAAACGCCTTGCCGATGAACCACATGGTCGCGCTTTGCAGCACTTCGGCAGCAGCCCCCAAAAAGCCCTTACCCACTTCGCCGCCGTCTGTGTCACTAAGGCCTTGCTTGATTTGGGCCACAGAGTTCGCGCCTTGCTGAACGGAAAAGCCCATGGAGGTGAGTTCCTTGGCTGTGCCCGCACCCGTCAAAATCGACCCAGCCGTGTCTTTTTGAGTGACAGCCTTGTCCATCTTGTTGTTGGCTTGCTCAAACTCCACGCGCTCGTTGACGGCTTTGGAGATTCCACTTGCGCTCGTCAGGCCGTCTTGCAGCAGCCAGGACAGCTTGTCACTTTCCATTTTCTTCTTAAAATCGTCGAAGCCTGGCAAGTTCCCTTGTTGGCCTTTGAATACGCCCGTCCCAAAGTACGCAGCGCGGGTCAGCTTAACCACATACGCCCCGTTATTTTTCTGTTTTGTAATGACTGAGGTGGAGTATTCTGCGTCGTAAGCCTGGTCAATGACGTGGATGACCTCGGTGTAGGTATCGGCTACATCGTCGTAGTTTATATATATGTTATCGTCTCGCTCATCTCCTGTTAGGATGCGTGTGGCCCCCTTAGCGGCGGCTACCAGTTTTGGCGCCTTTTCCGACATTTCTAGCTGAGCGATCTGGCTGTCGTCAAGCACCAGGGTCATAAATTCGTATTGCACGTCAGACAGCTTATCTTCGCCAGACGACTCGATGGTATCCATCAAGTGCCTGATCAAGGGTTTGCGGAATTCGTCAAAGTCCCCATTTTTGAGGAACGCTTTCGCACCTTCTCTTGGCAGGTATTCCAGCCCCTTTTCAAGATCGGTTTTTTCCTCAACATAGGTGCGAATATTCCCGTCATCGCTGAAATCATCGCTGTCGGATTCGCTGTATTCTCGCTCACCCGTGACAAAGTCATTACGCTGGATGACCTGCCGCCGTGCTGGTGGCTTTTGGGGCGTGCTGGGCTGGCGTTGCAGCAGTTGCAACGTGGCTTGATTGCCAATCGTGCGCTGCAACTGCATGATTTCAGCCGCGTCGAGTGACTGCTCGCCCGTGTCGATTTTGCGGGCAATGTTCTCTAGCGATGGGCGGTTGCCCCCTTGAACCGAGGGTGAAGCACTACGGTTTGTTGGTTTCGGTTTTCTTGTTTTCCGTCGTGAGCTTTCCACGCAGTCACTCCGTGAAACTATGTTGTCGGTAGTACGCATCCGGCGTTAGGTGCCATAGCGTGAGCGCTGGAAGGATGTATACCGTATATCCGCACCAAACGTGAAACACGAGTATACGCTAATGTCAGACAATTGCACAAATGATATTTAGCTTGCTATTTGTGTTACGAACTACATTTTAGGGTGAAGAAGGCGCATGTAGGGTCAAGTTTGTATGCTGCGTGTAAAATGCTGCAAAAATGTGGCATGTTGTCTGACAGAACGGCACAGTTCGTGTCAGATAACGACTTGGAAATCCCTTAAATACACCGCCAGCAGATGGGCCGTCGCTGCCAGAGCATCAGTGTGGGTGCGCTCATAGCTGTGAGATGTATCGACCCCTGGCCCCACAAGCCCGGTCATGGCGGGGCCGCCCGCACGCCAATAGGCGCTGGCATCGGACGAGTAATACGGGTAGATGTCCGTTTTCACGTCAATGCCGTGATCGTCTGCAAGGCGGCGCAGCCGCTCCGTGGTATGGAAGTGATACGGGCCGCCGCTGTCCTTGACGCAGATCGTACAGTGGTACTCATCCGAATTTTGCCCCTCACCGATGGCGGCCATATCCACGGCGACGAGTTCGTACAGGTCATTACGCCAGCCCGCCCCACCGCCATGACCGACTTCCTCGTAGTTGCTGATGAGGATTTGCGCGTCTTGTGCGGGGAGGCGGCCCGCGTCTCCTAGCGCGTCCAGGGCCGCATAGATGCAGGCCACACTCAGTTTATCGTCTAAAAAGCGGCTGCGAATAAACCCGTGCGGGCCGGTTTCTACACGCGGGTCAATGAACACAAAATCGCCTACATCTATGCCGTGTGCTTGCGTTTCCGCAATGCTGCTTGTGCGCACGTCCAGGCGAATTTCGACCGTGTCTTCGCTGCGCTGCGTTTTGTGAACGCTCCGGTTGACGTGGACGCTGCCGTTTACCGGGACGACCGTGCCACGAATGCGCTCATCGGTGCGAGTGCGCACGGTGACGCCTTCCATGTCGATGCCGCCCCACATCACCCCGCCCAGGTTGGTCACGGTGAGGCGTCCGCTTTTTTTGATCTCTTTGACCATCAGGCCGAGCGTATCCACATGCGCGGTCAGCCCCAGCGGATAGTCTGACGCTGCGCCGGGAATGTTGAGCATGAGCGCGCCTTTGGTGGTGCGGCTTGCCGCTGCGCCAGGGAATTTTGCCAGTAGCGGCGCAAAGGCAGCCTCACACAGGGCGATGGCTTCGTCTGTGTAGCCCGTGGGGCTGGGCGTGTTGAGCAGGTCAATGAGGAAGTCAACGGCTTTGGCCGTCGTGATAGTTATCGGGTTAGGCACAGGGGCGCTCCGGGTTGTGTGTGAACTTCCCCGCTATTCTGACGGAAAATCCCGGTTGTGCCACCCGGCAAGGTACGCCCTCACCGACTGCTCAAACGCGGCATCCAGGTCACCGCCGCGCCGGAACTGCTGGGCTAGTTCCAGCATGACGAAGCCATGCACCAGCGCCAAATAACCGCGTGTGGCCACCAGCGATGCCGCTTCCCCGCTGATTTGCGCTATCAACTGTTGATAGGGCCGCACGAGACGCACATTCTCCTCGTCGTCGGGGCGCAGGTTGTCAATCGTGTTGGTGAACACCAGCCCATACGCCAGCGGATGCGCGGCGGCGAAGGCCCGGTAACGCATGGCAACACGCAGCGCTTTTTCGGTTGGCGGTGCATCCGCGTCCAGCGCGGGTGCCAATGCGTCAAACAAGCGCTGAACCGTATCCGCATTGACGGCGCGCAGCAGCGCGGCTTTGCTGTCGTAGTAGCGGTAAAGCGACGGCGTACTGACTTTGAACGCCTTCGCCAGCTTGTTCAGGGAAAGGTTGCCCACGCCGCCCGCTTCGATCATGGCGCGGGCAGTGTTGAGGATGGCGTCGGCGTCCAGTTGGGATGGGTAAGGCACTACAGTCGTCCTAGGTGAGTGTCTTTAAACGCAACGCTGTATTTTAACCCGTAGCCCGCCACCCGATCCATGCCGCAGTGGGCCAGCCAAATCAGTGCCAGGGCGACGCCCGCCTGCCACCCCGTTATGAGCGCGATGAAGCCAAAAACGAGCGGGCCAGTGTAGGTGTGCATTAGGTTGTAGGCGACGATGCCCGCCCGCTTGTTCAGCAGGTATACGATCATAACCAGGTCAGGGGCCAGCAGCAGCAAGAAGAACAGCCACCAGCCCGTCACGGCAAAGCGCGCATACAGCAGGACGGCAGCCGCAAAGACGGCCAGCCCTTCGATGTGCAGCATCACTTTGGGCAGGGACAGCGGGCGGGGTGTTTGCGCAGCTTGAGCGGGAGTTTGCGTTTGGGTGGCGATCATGATGGTGGCCCTCCTGGGGGCAAGGTGAATGTCGTTAACCTTCAAGATTAACAGTATTCATCTTGGGCTGTGTTGTCAATCGGGCTGGCAAAAAACAAACCGTTTTGTAACACTGCAAGGCGGCGTTATACCAAAGGACGGAGACGAGATGGCACGCATAATGATTAGCCTGGATGTGGTGCGTCAACTGCCCCGCACACAGTACCTCCGCGTGGGCGAAGCGCACATCGACATCATGGGGCACATGAACACCATGCACTACTGGGAGATGTTCTCGAAGGCGTCGCGGCAGTTAACCAGCCTGACGGGAGTGTCAGAAACGTATGTGGCCGTGCGGCGGCGCGGGGCGTTTATGCTGAAGAACTTTACGCAGTTCATTGCCGAAGCGCACCAGGGCGATGAGTTGACTATCTACACACGGCTGATTGCGCGCAGCGACAAGCGCTACCAGTATATGCACTTCATGGTCAACGAAACGCATGACCGTTTAGCCGCAACAATGGAAGCGCTCAGCACCCATACCGACCTCGAAGCCCGCCGCAGCGCCCCCTTCCCGGCCAGCATCGCCGCCACCATGGACGGGATGATTACCACGCATGACCAATTCGACTGGACGGACGCGCCCCTCAGCGGCGTGCTGTCACCGTAACAGGGCCGTTGCACGGGTCTGGCACCTGGAAGGCGGCGCAGTCCTGGGGGGTGAGCTGCACAATAAGCCGGTTTTGCGCGGCCCATTCGATCAAAGCGCTGTCCGGCTCTAAGCGCCACAACACCACTGACCCATCCGAGGAGCGCGTAGCGAACTGTGTGCTGGCTGCATTGAAGGCCGCCCCGGTGATAGCGGTGGTGTCGGTTTGCATCCGGCGCTTGATTTCGAGCGTGTCCGTTTGCCAGATGACCGCCACACCGTCTTCACTACCAGACAGCAAATAGTCACCGTCCGTGCTCGGCACGAGCGTATCTACCGAGGCGGAATGGCCGCGCAGATCACGCCAATCGGTCGCTGAGTAGGCAGAGTTCAGCTCCTGGACGGCCAACCCGCCATCAATATACCCGGCAATCAGCAGGTTATCTGGCAAAAAGCTCACCGACGTAATCACCCGTGAGCGGTCGTACTCGTGTTCGACGGTGCCCGTTTGCAGGTCAAACACCAGCAGCGTCAGTTCCCCGCTGACGGCGGCCAGCAGCGTGTTGTCATCATTGAAGGCAAATGTGGCCGCGTCACTGCTTAGCACGTAGTTGGTCGCACTCAGGGTGATGATAACCTCGCCCGTTTCGGTGTCCCACACAAGGTGTGAGCCTGCACGCTGTTCGGCCACATCCGGGCCAACGCTGGCTGTACGCGACACCGCGACGCGCCCATCCTGTGAGAAGACGGTGGTGTTCGGATTGATGGGCAGGTCATACGTTGCTATCACCTCCCCAGAATCCATCGCGAGGCGCACAAGCGCATCGCCTTCGATTTGGCGGGCCAGCAGCGTTTCCCCATCTGGGAAGACGGCACTGCCGCTCACACCAAGGTCGGTTTCGTTGATTTGGGTCACGGTGCCGTCGGGGTGATTTTGCACCAGGCCACCGTTGAAGTAGCGATAGAGCGTGCCGTTGCCTTCTGCCATAGCCAGCCCGGTAACGGGCACATTTTGTAACTTCTGGCGTTGGATGACATCCCCGTTTTCGAGTTCCCACACGCCTAAGCGCTGGTCATCGTAACCGACAGCGGCCAACCGCTGATTAGGGCCGACGGCAAGCGTGGTCACCGCTGAAGGCGTACCGGGCACGTTCAGGCGACGGATTTCACCGGATTCGTCCGGCAGGGCGCGTAAATCCCACACAATCAGTTGGCCTGTGTCCGTTGCCATGACGGCGGTTTCTTTACCGGCGAAGCCAATACCCGTTAGTGTTTCCTCGCCCAATAGTTGGTCATTCACCTGCCGAGCGCCTGTATCCAGATTTTCCCACAAAATAAAGCGCCCATTAAGCGACGCCGTGAGCAGTTGGGAGCCATCAGCAGAGAAGGTGAGGCCGCTGATGGCAGTGAGGTGACGGTCTTCCCGGCGTATGAAGGTGCCGGTGCTGGCGCTCCACACCACGATTTCGCCGCCTGCATCACCCGTGACGAAGGTCGCGCCGTCCGGGTGGTAAGCCACACGCGTGACGCGGGTACCGTGCAGGCCCAAAGTGCGCGTGTTCTCGCCCGTTTCGGTGTTCCACACCCGCACCGTCGCATCAGCGGATGTAGACACAAGCTGCGTCATGTCCGGGCTAAAGGCAACCCCCGTCACGCGGTCGGTGTGCCCGCTCAATACCTGCAAGCGCTCGCCTGTGGCCACATCCCAGGTGATAATGGCATTGTCCGTGTCTCCACTAACGAGGCGGGTGCTATCCGCGCTGAAAGCCACCGTCAACACGCGGCCACTGTGCCCCGTGAGCGTGTCTAACATTGCGCCCGTCTGAGCGTCCCACAGGCGCAGGGTGCGATCCTGGCTGGCGGAGGCAATGAGCGTGCCATCGGGTGAGAAGGCGACCTCCGCCACGGGCAGGCGATGGGCTGTGGACTCCCCTTCTGGTGTTAGGAACTTCACGAGGCCCGGCTGGTAAGCAGCCTCGCCTAAGATGCGGCTGACGCGCA
>CAWUJQ010000241.1:0-7044 GCA_963922445.1 uncultured bacterium | reverse complement strand
CGTCAAGCGGGCAACCCGTGTCATCGACAGGCACACCTGCGCCGCCTTCAAACGGGCACTCGTCAAAGTCGTCAATGATGCCGTCCGCGTCTGCATCGTCAGCCGGGGCCGTAGACGAATTCGGGCAGCCCGTTTCATCGACGCCGAAGCCCTGGTCACCTTCAAACGGGCACAAGTCCGATAGGTCAAGCAGCCCGTCGCCGTCGCTATCAACTGCGGCCTCATCCACAATGGGGCAGCCGAGGTCATCCACACCAGCGCCTTGGTCGCCCTCGAAGGGACACACATCGATGTCGTCGGTAAATCCGTCCCCGTCACTGTCAACGGGCTGGAATTCGTCTACTCCCTCGGCCTCATCGAAGCCGTCGTCGAAGAACGGACAGCCGACGTCGTCCACTCCAAAGCCGAAGTCACCCTCGAAGGGACAGTCATCAAAATCGTTGGGCACACCGTCACCATCGTCGTCCTGGGCGAATGCCGTTGCAAAGCCCAATACGCTGACGAGAATGCCAACGATCAACAGAAGTTGTGTCCATTTGACACGTTTGAAAGACATATTCTCTCCTCTTACTGAAGTTAAAAATGTGTAACCGATGTTTTGCTATCAGCCACGTGATACCTTCGGTATCTTGTTGATTAAAACATTACACCTCTTAATTTTGGCGTGAATACGACCTGACCGCATTCATGAAATGGGGGGGATTTCCCCCCCATATGGTAGGGATTTGCGTGGTATGTGCGCAGTTTGCTTCTCGGCTCAGCAGCGAATATCGCATACCGCCCAAGCTGACTGCGTCTGCTAGGGTGTCGCTGTTGGCGTGATGGTCGCCCCTGTTGTCGCTGCGGGGGACCTGGTGACCGTGGGCGAATCACACTGATTGGGGTTTACGGTGACGCTGGCAGCGTTGGTGAGTGCGACCTGGTAAGGGCGGTCTTCTCTAAAATTGAGCACCACAACAT
The DNA here is from genome assembly GCA_963922445.1 of uncultured bacterium. GTDB lineage: Bacteria > Chloroflexota > Anaerolineae > Aggregatilineales > Phototrophicaceae > DAOTTY01. The sequence goes on along the minus strand of CAWUJQ010000241.1, from coordinate 6,084 downwards.
TTTCTTCGATTTGCTCCAGGTCTGCTACACGCAGGCGCTCCACGACTTCGCCGTCAATGGTGATCGTCAAAGTAATCAGACTGCGGTCAACAGGATTGCAGCAACGCTAGGCCAATCCATCAAAAGCAGCACGCTTCGCGTAAATTTATGCTCCGTGCTTAGGCGTCCACGACAATCAGAGACTGATAGCCTTTGGTGAGCGGCTCACCACCGTCGGGCCGAGCCACAATCACGTCCTCCACCCGCGCAGAGAACGTCTCGAATTGGGTAATGCTCGGCTCAATCGTGAACATCATGCCTTCGACAACCGGGGTGGTATCCGTTTTGGTCAGGAATGGTGCTTCATGCACGTCCATGCCAATGCCGTGCCCTAAGCGGTGCCGGAACATCGGGCCATAGCCGCCGTCTTCGATCACCTGCCGGGCGGCGGCATCAACTTGGGCGCAGGTTGTTGCGCCCGCCTTCAGCGCGGCGATGCCCGCCCGCTGCGACGCCATCACCAGATCATAAACACGCGTTGCTTCCTCTGGCGGCTCCCCGAAAAAGACGGTACGACCAAAGTCGTAACAGAAGCCGTTCGGCATGGCGGCACCAAAATCGAAGAGCACAGAAACCGGGGCGGTGAGCGCACGCGGCCAGGTTTCCAGGCGTTGGCCAAACATAAGCGGGTGGTTTGGCCCGGAGTTATACAGCGATGTCGTAAACGACGGCCCCAGTGACCCGTGTTTGCGCAGTTGGTAGTCTACCTCGCTGATGATGTCGAGTTCGGTCATGCCCAGCTTGAGTTGAGACAGCACACCTTCGAAAGCCGCCTCAGTAACGGCCCCGGCCTCGCGCATCGCCTCAACCTCCTCTGCGGATTTGACGGCGCGCTGCGGGTTTAAAATCGCGGTGGCAGAAACGTAAGTGGGTTGCGCGAAGATGCCCGCCAACCCTGCAACCGTCTCGCCTTTGGTGTGGTCGCCCACAGCAATCGTCGCCTTTTCGGGGATGTCCAGGTCAGCAACGATCTGCTTTACTAGCACCGCCGGGTCGTCGTGTTCCCCTAAAATGCGAACCTCCACATTTTGTGACCCGGCCAAATTGCCAAACTCCGCGCTCATGCGGGTGAGCGCCAAAATTGCACCATGGCCGGGGGCAATCCATGCGCCTTCCAGCCAGCCGCCGGGGTGCAGCACCGCGCCGTAGTTTGGAATGTCCCTGGGAATGCCTGTCAGGTATTGCAGGTCTGCGGAGATGGGGAAGAAGGCCAATTGCGCTTTTTCGCTGAGCGCTTCGGCAAAGGCTTCAATGCGTTGACTGTAGTTCATACCGTGTCTCGTTTGGTTGCGTCATGAGAATAGGCGCGACTGTACCACGGCCCACATCCCTTCACAATTAGTTGCCGTTACCCCGGCAACTCGCTATACTCTCCGACTATTGCTGATAACCTCTCATTGTTTAGTGGAGTGACCCCCCTTATGAAACGCCTATCTGCTGTTCTCGTGTTGGCTCTCGCACTTGTGCTGGCCATCTCTGGCATTTCCAGCGCCCAAGATGAGCGCGTGCTTGTGATTGGCCATGCCGAAGGCACCGACTCGCTTGACCCCGCTCGCGGCTTTACCCAAACCACGGGTATTATCAACCGCGCTACTTACGACACGCTCACCACCTTCCCTGACGAAGACGCCAGCGAAGTGCTGCCCTGGCTGGCCACGGAGTGGACGGTCTCTGACGATGGCCTGTCCTATACGTTTACCCTGCGTGAGGGTGTGACGTTTACCAGCGGCAACCCGGTCACAGCAGATGATGTCGTCTTCAGCATTGAGCGGCTACAGAATGTACAGGGCAACCCGGCGTTCCTGGCCAGCAATATTGACAGCGTCGTGGCCAACGATGACGGCACCGTGACGTTTAACCTGGTGAATGCCCGCTCTTCATTCCTAGCTGAGTTGTCCAATTACGCCTTCAGCGTTACGGACTCGGCAACCATCATCGAAAACGGCGGCTCCAATGCCGAAGCCGCAGCCGAAGCCGACGAAGCCGAGGTCTACTTGAACGGCACCTCCGCTGGTACTGGCCCTTACATCCTGGAATCCTGGGAACGCGAAGTTGAAACGGTGATGGTGAAGAACCCAGACTTCTGGGGCGAAGAACCCTACTTCGACCGTGTGATTATCATCAATATTCCAGAGGCCGCTACCCAGCAGGTCACGCTGGAAGCCGGTGACATTGATATGGCGCTCGACCTGACCCGCGACCAGACCCTTTCAATGGAGAGCGACCCGAACATCACCGTGTTCTCTGGCCCCAGCGTGTATACCCACTTCATCCTGATGAACCAGGACTCCGAGATTGGCGGCATTGTCAGCGACCCGACGGTTCAGCTTGCCGTTCGCTATGCCCTGGACTACGAAGGCTACAAGGCACTGTGGGGCGGCATCACCCCGCCAACCAACCTGACGGCTGGCTTGGCTGGCGCACTGCCTGAAGAAGCAGCCTTCGAGCGCGACATTGAGCGCTCAATGGAACTGCTGGCCGAGGCAGGCTACCCAGATGGCTTCGACATCACGCTTAGCTACCCGGACTTCACCTGGCAGGGTGTGAACATGAACACCAACGCGCAAAAGATTCAGGCAGACCTGGCTGAGGTGGGCATCAATGTGGAACTGCGCCCCGGCGAACTGCAAGTCTCGCTGGAAGAGTACCGCAACGGTGACCAGGGCTTTGCGTACTGGTTCTGGGGGCCGGATGTTCTCGATCCGATTGACCTGATTTCCTTCCTGCCGGGGGGTAAGGTGGCCACAGAGCGCACCAACTGGCTGCCGGAAAACGTTGAAGACGAAGAACTGCTCATGCTGATTGAGCAGGCCCAGGTGGAAACCGACCCCGAAACCCGCGTTGAAATTTTTGAGCAGCTGCAAGTGAAGCTGCAAGAGTCCGGGCCATTTGCGCCGTTCAACGCGCCATCGGTACAAACGGCTTACCTGTCGGACATTGAGAACTACGTCTATCACCCACAGTGGACGCTTGACGTGGCCATCCTGAGCCGCGCTGAGTAAAGTCACGCGTTAAAATGCTGCACAAGGGCCGGGCGATGCAGGCTGCACCGCCCCGGCCCACTTTCAATCCCCTACTGATTCGATAGCCCCAGGACGCCCCTGTGAACTTCGGCCAATACTTGCTGCGGCGTGTGGTCATCACGGTTCCGCTGTTGCTCGGCATCACGCTGATTGCCTTCATCGTTGCCAACGCTGTCCCGGCAGACCCGGTCACGGCCAACCTGCCGCAGAGTGCGCTCAACGATGAAGAACTGGTTCAGGCCTTCCGCGAAAGGTGGGGTCTTGACCAGCCACTCTACATGCAGTACTTCACCTATTTGGGTAATCTGTTTCGCGGTGACATGGGGCGCTCCATTAAAACCGGGCAGCCCGTGCGCGACGATATTGAGCAGTTTTTGCCCGCCACCATTGAGCTATCCACCTATTCGATTCTCATCGGCATTGCGATGGGCGTTAGCTTTGGCGTCATCTCTGCCGTGATGCGGGACAGCCCGGTGGACTATTTGCTGCGGGCGTTTGCGTTGGTGGGGGTGAGCTTTCCGGTGTTTTTGCTGGCGCTGGCCGGGCTTTCAATTTTTTATGGTGAACTCGGATGGGTGTCTGGGCCGGGGCGCTTGGGCTTCCGCACGGCAGACCCGCCCGCCATCACGGGCTGGTTTACGGTAGATTCCCTATTGAGTGGCGACTTTGCCACATTCCGTGAGGCGTTTTCACACATCATCCTGCCCGCGATTGTATTAGGCGGCTTTATCTCCGGCACAATTGCCCGTGTGACGCGCTCGTCCATGCTGGAATCATTGGGCGCGGACTACATTCGCACGGCCCGCTCCAAGGGGTTAGCCGAAGCGGTTGTTGTGCTGCGGCATGGGCTATCCAACGCGCTGATTCCCGTGGTGACCGTCATCGGCCTGAGCTATGGCAACCTGCTTTCCGGCGCGGTACTCACCGAGTCTATTTTTGCGTGGCCAGGGATTGGCCGCTATATGTTCCGTGCCTCCACCTCACAGGACTTCCCGGCGATTATGGGCGTCAGCATGTTGATTGCGCTGATTTACATCATCGTGAATCTAATTGTGGACATACTCTACTTTTTTGTTGATCCTCGCATCCGGGTATAGACGATGACCGCTCCCGTTGCTCAACTGGATAGAACCCACCCCCGGCAGCGCGTAAAAACCGACCGCACTAGCGAAATTGCGATGTTCCTGTACCAGCTACGCCGCAATCCGATGATGATTAGCGGGCTGGTCGTCGTGGTGCTGTGGGTGCTAACCAGCCTGTTTGCGCCGCTGTTGGCCACCGTTGAGCCATTGCAGCAGGATGTTGCATCGCGGTTGCAGCCGCCCGGTTACACCAAAGTCATTGAGGGGGATGGCATCGAGACAAGCGTCACCCACTACCTGGGCACCGACGAGCTAGGCCGTGATATTTACAGCCGCGTGATTTATGGTGGGCGCATTACCATCCCGGCGGGCGTGGCGGTGATTGTGCTGGGCAGCATCGTCGGCACCGTCATGGGCGCGGTGTCAGGTTATGTTGGCTCCATTTACGACGACATCCTCATGCGCTTTACGGAACTGTTCCTTGCCTTCCCGACGATTATCCTCGCGCTGGCGGTTACAGCGGCGCTAGGGCCAGACCTGCGCAATGCGATTTTGGCGCTGGTGATTGTGTGGTGGCCCACCTACGCCAGGGTGATACGCGGCCTCGTGCTCGAACTAAAAAACCAGGAATACGTTGAAGCGGCCAGGGCGGTCGGTGCGCCGCACGTCTACATCCTGTTCCGCACGATTTTGCCCAACGCGATTGCGCCTGCCATCGTCCTGGCCACTTTAGACATCGGCAATGCAATCCTGACGTTTGCGGGGCTGAGCTTTTTGGGCTTAGGCGCAGAGCCGTCCTCGCCGGAGTGGGGGCGTATGGTTGCCATCGGCGTGGACTTTTTCGATCAGTGGTGGATGTGGTTGTTCCCCGGTTTGGCAATTGCCAGCTTGGTGATGTCCTTTAACTTCATCGGTGACGGCCTGCGTGACATCACCGACCCCAAAACGAGAAAGAAGTAAAGCGATGGCCAACACAGTTGCCATCACCGGAGCCAATCGGGGCATTGGGCTAGCTTTCGTAGACGCCTACCTACAAGCAGGGTATACCGTTTTCGCGGGCTGCCGCACGCCCTCCGCTGCCGATGACCTGCAAGCACGCAAAAACACACATCCACAACAACTGCACATTGCCCAACTCGACGTAACTGATGATGCGTCCATTGCGCAGTTCGCCGCGACGGTTACAAAAACCACGCCTCACCTCGATCAACTGGTGAACAACGCCGCGCTTTTCACCACCACGCCGCTTGAGGCCATCACCCGCGAGGAGAGTTTGCGTCTGTTCGAAGTCAACAGCCTCGGCCCCGTATTGGTGTTCCGGGCGTTGCTGCCCCTGCTGCGGGCTGCCCCGCGCCCCGTTGTGGTTAACATCTCATCCAATCGCGGCTCTGTAAGTGGCCAGCGGGACACCAAACTGTGGGATTACGCTGCATCCAAGGCGGCGCTTAACAGCTACATGCGCAAGATGGCCTTTGAACTGGCACCGCGTGGGCTGGCCGTGGCGATTGACCCCGGCTGGGTGCAAACGAGCATGGGCGGAGACAACGCCGCCCTCACACCCGCGCAATCCGTCGCAGGCATGATGAGCGTTATCAGCACGCTTGAAGACGAACACAACGGGGGCTTCTTCCTGTGGAATGGCGAACGCCAAGTGTGGTGATGCTGTATTGCAACGTGTTGTAGAAACAACTCCGACACAGGCCGTTGAGCCAGCTTCGGTTGAGGATGGTGTCCAGGCAGGCCGATAAGCCCCATTAAAGCAACTTATATACCGAAATTGCGACGGAATATCCGTATTTTGTGTATTCTGTCGCGGCTTTAGTCAGTCAATTCGTCGGCTAAACCCTCGGACAGAGTCCACTGACCGACTGACGAATTGACCAATAGATGTTGTTGGCGAACTCAAAAACCAGTTCAATCACGGGCAGATTTTGACAATT
>CAWUJQ010000240.1:0-7073 GCA_963922445.1 uncultured bacterium | reverse complement strand
GTTTCGGTGACGGTGGCGCGCACCTCATTGACGGTTGCCGTCGTCTCGGTCACAACCGCGTCCTGCTCATTGGCGGATAGGATTTGCTTGCCCGTCGCGTCCAGGATGTCTTCCGTATCGGATTCGAGTTGGTGCAGGGCAAGGCTCACCTCGTTCACCACGCTTTGCATGCGGTCCATCATGTCGTTGATGCTGTGCCCCAACCGCACCAGGATGCGCCCCTCCTGCGATGTCCAGTTCGGCGGAATCACGAGGCGCACCCGCAGGTCACCTGCCGCCACCCGCTCGATTTGCTCGACATATTGGTTCAACACTCGCTCCAAGGTGCGGAAGTTCAACCCGTACACCACCGCGCCCAGCAGCGCGCCAAATACCAGCGCCAGCAGCGTCACAGCGAGGACAAACCCCATGCCGCGCCCTGCCCCGTTCATCTGCACCAGTTCCAATACCAGCACGGGCACCGCCGCCGCCACCGCCGTACTGATGACCACACCGTTACGAAAAATCGACAGGCGGGCTGGGGGCAATGCCCGCCCCTCGTTAGCTGCGGATAATGTCTGATTGCTCATTATGAATCTCCTCCACCCGATATACGGGCATCCCCAAACAGTTCGCCACCGTCCATTACCAACACACGCGCCCCCGCTGCCAAATACACCCCGCGCAGGTAGTTGACATCATCCAACGGGGCAATGGCCTGTAACGGGATGTCCAGCACTTCGGTGACGCGGGTGACCGCCAGCCCGAATGTGTAAGCGCCCGTTTCCACCGCAATCAGTTCGCGGGCATCTGCCATGCGGCCCATGCCTAGCAAGTCGCGCACATCCAGCACCGTGATGATCGCCCCACGCACATTCACCACACCGTGGAAGTAGCTGGGGGTATTGGGTACCCGTGTGATCGGCGGCATCGGCACCACACTGCGCACCCAGCGCACCTCCAGGGCGTAGGTTTCCGTGCCCAGCGTAAAGCAAATCGCCTCCACGGCACCGCTTGTATGCCCGCTGGTGTGCACGGGCGTGCTGGCATAGTCACGGGCGCGTTGGCGCAGCAGGTCAGCCTCGCTGACGACGTGGCCTTCGGTGTACTGGCGCAGCGTGGTGAACAGTGTCTCAATCGCCTGCGTGGTTCTTTTGTCGTTCTCGTCGGATGTGTCGGTCATGGCTGGCGGGACGGGTAGCCTGTAGTTGGTTGCAATTACCACCCAGTATACAACGCAGCCCGTTCTGTGACAGCGGGTGGGGTCAGAGCGTGGTTTGAATGCGAGAAAACAAAAGCCCCCACCGGGTGGTGAGGGCTGCGGATGCTACGCCTAGTGACGGGGCGGTTAGCCTTCGTTGGTGAACAGGTCGCGGGTGTTCAGCGCCTGCACCGGACGGGCGTTGTTGTCGTAGATAGCACCGAAAGCGGCCAGTTGCTCTGCGGTGAGGGTAACTGGCTCGGCCATCACCAGCCAGCGCACGATTTCGCTGCACGGCGGGGTCGTGAGGGAGCCTTCGTAGGTGAAGAAGGTCTCGGTATCGGCTGGCAGCAGGTCGGCAGCGTTAATCATGATCTCGGTCTCTTCCGGTTCGCCCTCTTCGGCAGGCAGGTTGGCAAACACGGTTTCAAATGCTTCGGGCGAGGCCTCACCCTCTTGCAGCATTACACCCACAACCGCAAGCTGGCCGTTGGCCGGGTTTTGGTGAACGATGTGCAGCTCCATCGGGAAGCTTTCGCCGTCAATGGTGTGTTCGCTGGGCTGGTGGAAGTGGAATTGCAGCACGTTGTACGACTTTTCCTGGTAGACGATGCTGCTGCCCGCTTCGTACTCCACTTCGATAGTGTGGCCGTTGTTGAAAATGGCCATTGGCACCGCTTCATACTCAAATTCGATGCCAGTCAGCGAAACGTCAACGGCTTCGGTGATATCAATTGGCGACTGTGACATGCCCTCACCGCAAACCAGATAGTCTTCACTGATTGATGCCCAGTTTTCCGGGCCGATATCGCCCTCATAGCCCCACTCTCCACCCTGGAAGGCAAAAACGGCGGCCACCAAGAGGATGTTGATAGCCACAACAAACCCAATCGCGTAGAATTTCTTCATGCTTTTCTCTCTTGATATGGAATTGGCAAAGTTTGGTGTAGGCCTACAATTCAATGTATATCACGAAACACTTGCATTTGGTTAAAATGCCATTCTTGGTTTAAAAATGGGACTTTGTATCAACTGCAAAAGGGCGGGCTGTCACAAAACAAAAAACCCTACCGCTATGGTAGGGTTCTAGGATGAAGCGTAGGGCGTGTTTGGTGGCGTCTAAACCGCGTACTCACCTTGCTGGTCAATAAACGCGTGCGAGTAAAGCCGCTCGTGAAATACAATGCACCCGGCGATAATCTTGTGGGACGCGGTGGGCAGCGTTTCCATTTCGGTAAACAAACGTGCCCGTTCCAGTGCATAGAGCGTACTGAAGTAAGCCAGGCTGCTTTTCAATCGATTCAACCCCTCGGCATCGGCGGGCAGCATCCGGATGCCGTCAAGCAGTACGTTGTACTCGCCATAGGCCTCGTCCTTGCCAAGCCGGGTCAACTCCACCCGACCATCCGTGTAAGCGTCTAGCAATAGCTGGCCGATGTTGACGCGGTTGGGATAAGCAGCGTTGAGGTCATCCACAAAGGCAGCCTGTTCGTCCGGCGTCATGGTGAGCAAGCGAGTGCCCAGGTCATTTTGTAAGCGGATGAGGCGCGCCGCAGTGTACAGGGCGTTCGCAGCGTTGCTCGGCGTTGTAGTGATGTTAGCGGGCATGGTCATACGCTCCGTATTGTATTAGGAATGCCTGATTGGTCTGCTGCTGCAAAGTCGGTTGCTGCGATCATGTAGCCTAAAATGGGCGCAACCAGAATCGTGTCTGTACCCACCTGCAAGCTGCGATCAATCCCTAGCGGGCCATCGCTGTCCAGCAGTGTACTGACCGCACCATACCGCCGGATGAACCCTTCTCGCACCAGGTCACCCAATGGGTGAGGGCTAATGTGGCGGGCTGTGTCTACGCAGGAGCGGATGTTGGCGACCAGCGCGTTCCAACCGCCAAACTCAATGGCATCTCTGTCCGCGTCGGGGTGATGAGCCATGTACAAATCCAAAAAGGAAACGTGCTTGTGTGGGCTAAGGCTGCTCATAAACAGGGACACCTGCGATGCCTGCTCACGGTAGGGCGATAGCATCGCCTCAGCTAGATAAGTGTCTTCCCGCAGGGATGTTTGGGCGGCGTCGTTGAAGCGCAGCAGCAGCTCGGCCCGCACTTCGGGCACATCAAAGCTGTGCGTTGCCAGGCCGAGGGCCATGTTGTCGGAAACGATCTCGTAGAGCTGATAAATGTTCACCGGGATGCAACCCGTTACGAATGACGGCAAGCCGTCATCACCAACCGTTTCACGGTACAGCTTCACGGTTAGCACGACCAACTGATATAACCCAGACAGCTTGATCCAGTCATCCAGACGGGGGTTTGCGTCAGAAAATAGCCAGGCCCAATAGGTGCGATAGGGCGAAGCTGGCATGTGACGCTCAATGGATGCGCGCACTCCAACGAGCGTGTCGTCTACAGCTTGTGCGATGATTGAGTCTGACATGTTTGTCACCAATAGTGCTATATACGAATAGGCTTACCGCTTTGATGTACATTGCAGCCTACATGAAATTCACGAAATAAGCGACGACTTTAGGCAACCTTTCATAAATGTCAGGTTTTTCATTGTGGTTATCAAACCTTCACTGTGTCCCGTTAGCAAGTCACACATTTACAATATATTGTGTGAGATTTAAAATTATAATAATTGTTAACAGTTGTTCTTTATTGGCAATTGCTTACTTTGTCAAAATGCAAAAACAACGTTGCCCCAACTGAAATCTTCTGTTATATTTAGATGCAGAGGCTCAAATAACGGAACTGATAAAGGGAGGGCTAGGGCAATGGGCACAACTGTTGAATTCATTGAGTCGAAGGTCATCGTTTACAAAGTGGCTGATCCCTGGTCGGTAAACGAATTGATTGAGGCCAACATTATGGTGGAGGAGATTTTAGAAGCAACCCCAACGCCTGTTGACGTGATTGCCGATGTGCGTCAACTTCAGCGCATGTACGGTAACGTGATGGAAATGCGCCGCTCCCCGGCCTTTAGGCATGCCAATATGAACCGCCTGGTCATTGTTGGGGCCAACCCGTTACTTGAAAAAGTGGTCAAAGCAATATTCACGATGACGCAGTTCAAAAATGCCTACTTCTGTCGCTCCGTCGACGAGGCAATGCGCTACATCGAAGCCCATCGTGTTTGACCGCGCAAAATTGGTCTGTCTTGGTCTCATATGAACTGTGACTGAATCGCTTAGAATGGGTGTGCTGACCCATCAACGATTCAGGAGATGCCCCCATGACCGACTATCACATTGCGCAGATCAACATTGGCCGGATGCTGGCTCCACTCACTGACCCGGTAATGGCCGACTTCATGAACAACCTTGACCCCATCAACGCGCTGGCCGAAGCCGCCGACGGCTTTGTGTGGCGCTTGCAAACCGACGACGGCGACGCCACGGCGCTGCGTCCGTTTGATGACGACTGGCTGATCGTGAATATGTCCCTGTGGGAAGACATCGACAGCCTGTTCGAGTACACCTACAAGGGCGACCACGTTGCGTTCGTCCGGCGGCGCACGGAGTGGTTTAGCAAGTTGGGCAGCCATCACCTAGCGCTGTGGTGGGTGGCTGCGGGCACACTTCCCACAGTGGACGATGCCAAAGTGCGCCTTGACCACATGGACAAACACGGCCCCACGCCGTTTGCGTTCACGTTTAAGCAGCGCTTTTCGCCGGAAGAGATGGAAGCCTATGTGGCGGGGCATGTAGAGTAGAACCCACGCTGGTATTTTTCCCACTCCGGTGGAAAATGTGCGGTTCACCGCATTACCACCGGAGCCACCCACCATGCCAAACGATTTCCGCGCCCGCCTCACCGACCCTACCCCGATTCTCGCGGATGGGGCGATGGGCACCATGATTAACCGCAGCGGCACCGCCCTCGACGCCTGCTACGAACACCTCAACGTTAAACAGCCGGCCCTCATCCTCGATATTCACCGCGAGTACATCAACGCCGGGGTAGAGATGATCGAAACGAACACCTTCGCCGCCAACCGCCTCAAGCTGGCCCACTTCGGCCAGGCCGAACAGGTAGAAGTCATCAACCGGGCAGGGCTGCAACTGGCACGGCAGGCGGCTGATGCATCGGCTGACCGGACGGTATACGTCGCCGGGTCTATTGGGCCGACGGGCGAACGCCTGACCCCCTACGGCAAGCTGAGCAAAACCGAGGCCGCGTCCGTGTTTGAGGAGCAGGCAGCGCTGCTGGCCAACGGTGTGGATGTCATCCTGCTAGAGAGCTTTGACGATCATCACGAGCTGCTGCTGGCGATAGAAACGGTGCGCGGCCTCGCCCCGGACGTGCCCATCATGGCCCAGATGCGCTTTTCCCAGGACAACCGCACATCGCTGGGCTATCAACTGGCGCAGGTCGTCACCCTCATGGACGAGGTGCAGGTGGATGTGTTCGGTGTGAACTGCGGCGGTGGGCCGTCGCACGCGCTGGGCCTCGTCAAGCAGATTCAAGGGCTGGGCGGGCACAAACACGTTTCCGTGATGCCCAACGCCGGCTACCCCGAACTGGTTCACGGGCGGGTGATGTACCCGGCCACCCCGGACTACTTCGGCCAGTTTGCAGATACAGCCCGTGGCCTGGGGGCGGTAGTGATTGGCGGCTGCTGCGGCAGCACCCCCGCGCACATCCAGCAGATGCGGGACGCCCTGGCTGCGCTGCCCGTTACAGTACCTAACGTAGCCATCGAAGCGGGCAAAGAACAAGACGCCACGCCAATGATTGTGTTTCCCGGCACGCCCCTGGAACAAAAGCTCAAGCGCGGTGAGTTTGTCTTCACGGTGGAGATGGCCCCGAAGCGCGGTACGAACGTCCGTGATCTGGTCACAGCGGCAGAGATGCTGCTCGACGCCGGGGCGGATGCAATTGACGTGGCCGACAACCCCACAGGCAAGATGAAAATGAGTCCGTGGGCGCTGGCGCATATCCTGCAACTAGAAGTGCAAATCGACACCATCCTGCACTTCCCCACCCGTGGCCGCAACTTGCTCCGCATTCAAAGTGACCTGCTGGCATCGCACGCGCTGGCCCTGAAGAACCTGTTCATCACCATGGGCGACCCCACCCACTCCGGGGAGTACCCCGAAGCCTGGAACGACTTCGACATCACCCCGTCGGGATTGATGAAGCTGGTCAAGCACCAGATGAACGAGGGTAGCGACAAGGCGGGCAACCGCCTCGGTGAACCGACGACGTTCTTCGTGGGTTGCGCGCTCAACATGGCCGCGCCGAACGCCGAAAAAGAGATCAAGCTGTTGGATAAGAAGGTCGCCGCTGGCGCAGACTTCGCCTTAGCGCAGGTAGCATTTGATCCGGGGGTGGTGGTCAACTTCAAGCAGCACTATGAGCAGTACACCGGGCGCGCCTTCCCCATTCCAATTGTGTTGGGCGTGATTCCGTTGTACAGCTACAAAAACGCGATGTATCTGCACAATGAGGTCTATGGCATCGATATACCCGGCCTCGTATTTGATCGGATCAAGGGTACGGACGACGCGCCACGTGAGGGGATTGCGATTGCAGCCGAGTTGGTCGAAGCGCTGCGGGGCGTGGTGGACGGCGCGTATATCATCCCGCCGTTTTCGCGCTATGACATCGCGGCGGAGTTGATTTCACGGGTGCGGTGAGCGGCCATTACGTTGTGTAACGTGTAGGGACACAATGCATTGTGCCCGTTTTTGGTATACTATTCACGTGCCGTGATTTTTTGCGGCGGACGCGCCGTTGCGCGCCCCTACACACCCCATATAAACCGTATGGACACCATATATGGCGTCCGCTGCCCAGTGCCCCGAACAATTCTCATGGATAGGTGAACGGATACGGTTTTTGCCAGCAGACGCAGCCTGCTGCGTCCCCACAGGTCATGACGGGTGTGTA
>CAWUJQ010000239.1:0-7114 GCA_963922445.1 uncultured bacterium | reverse complement strand
GGCAACCGCACAGTTCGTCGCCCCCACCCGCGCCGAGGGTGAAGCCGTTGCCCGCTTACAGGACATTATCCTGGCGGAGTTGAACGTAAAGGGCGTGGAAACGCTGGACGATGCCGGGGGCTTTGTGAAGTACAGCCTGAACCCCATCCCGCGCTTTTTGGGGCGCAAGTTCGGCCAGGACTTCCCCCGTGTGCAAAAGGCGCTGCGTGAAGGCGACCCGGCAGCCATTCGCAAATATGCAGATGCGCTGCTGGCTGGCAAGAACCTTGTCGTAGAAGTGGGCGAAGACACCTTCGAGGTCACGCCGGAAGAAGTCGAAGTCATCCGGGATGTTACCACGGATGAGCGCTACGCCCTGGCCGAAGAGGGCGGCTACCTGGCTGCGCTCGATACGACCCTGACCGAAACCCTGATTGCAGAGGGCTTTTCCAACGAGGTCAAGCGCCGCATTCAGGTACTCCGCAAAGACGCCGGGTTCGAAATCGAAGACCGCATTGACGTGGTGTATCAGGCCAGTGAGCGGCTCTCCGGGGCGATTGAACAGTTCCGTGAGGAAATCATGCAGGAAGTGCTTGCCCTCAGCCTGAAGGCAGAAGCGCCTGCCAACGGCTTCCACAACGAGACGTTCGAGGCAACTGACGACGTTGATGCCACATCCATCAAGAGCGAATCGTTCACGCTAGGGGTGCGGCGCACAACCACCTAGTCAGGTGGCGTTGCGAGGATTTTGTACACTCTTCACAACGCCACTTGAACAAACCAACCAATAGACTGTTTGGGGCAGATGACAAAACCACACCATCTGCCCTGTTTATTTGGTATACTCTTGGGGATAATCCACAAACTTTGTGAATCATACTTGGCCAAAAGTATCATGGGGCAGGCTCAAAATGTTCTCTAGAATCTCGAGTGCAGATCGCGTTCGAATGAAGCTTATGACTAGCGATAACACAGCAACAATACAGGCCTTGCTCCAATTTGCCCTGCCACTCGGCAGTACGATTGTGACCGGCTCACCTGATACCACGGTGAACTGGTCTGTCAATGTACGTGCCCAGCCGCCCGCCTTCCCTGAAATTTACGGCGGTGAACTGGCGTTTATTTCGATGCAGGTGCTGCGGAGCTATGACAGCCGAATTACGCTGGCGGAAGTTATCGAAAAGTTGGCGGAAGTGGGCATCAAAGCAGTCGCCTCCGAAGACAGCTTTATCGACGACGAGGTGATTGCCCTGGCAAACGAACACGACATGTGCTTGATTGCCCTACCGCCAGAAACAAGCCTGACCGCGCTGGAACGCGCCGTCAACACACTCATCGTCAACCAGACTGCACAACTCAACCAACGCGCCATCGAAATTCAGCGCCAACTGACACGCCACGTGGCAGAAAACCGCGACCTCAACAGCCTGCTGCAAATCATCGCCCGTGCCACGGCCAAGCCTGTCCTCATCCACGACGACGCGGGCGTGCTGATGGCGCAGGTGTACCCCAGCATGGCCCGCCGCACCAATGGCGGGCGCACCCTGCTCAACAACTTGCCCTACGGCCAGTTCCAAACCTGGTTGGAAAAAGACGCCCCCCTCACCGACGGCGCGATCTTGCCCAGTCCACTGGGTCACACCACCGTCTTGAAGGTGGAAAAGCGGGTGGCCGGGTATCTATCCCTTGTGGATACGTCCAACGTGATTAGTGACTTTGACCGGCTGGTGTTGGCCTACAGTGCTGACGTTTGCGCCATCGAAATCGCCAAGAACCGCGCAATTGCCTCCGCTGTAGAGCAGACACGCGGCGACTGGGTGCAAATGTGGCTGAGCGGCACCCCCACCGACGATGACCTCATGGCAACGCGTGCAGCGCAGGCCGGGTTCGACATCAACACAGAATACGTGGTGGCCGTGTTTAAAGCCACAACAGAATCGGGCACACCGCTCCCGCTGGACTCACTGATTGCGCTCGTCCGTGATGACATGAGCCGCCGTCAGTACGGCGGGGCGCTTGGTCAATATGTGGATGTGATTGTTGCGCTGTACCCGCTGGAAGAGTCCGCAACAGTTGGCCGCATCCGCACGATGGCGGAAGAAGTGCGCGAACAACTGGCGCTGCGCTCCCCTAGCGGCCTCGTCGGCGTGGGCATTAGTCGTCCGGCGAAGGGGCTGGCAGAGCTACGTGACGCCTACCGTGAGGCCAAAGACGCCCTCAGCATAGCCGCAGAGCTAGGTGAACGTGGTCAGGCGACCTACTACGGCGACCTGAAGCTGTACCAACTACTGCTGGCGCTCAAAGAGAGCGGCTTGGAGTATATGCACAGCTTCTATCACGAGACGCTTGGCGCGTTGGTAGAACATGACGAACGCAAACAAAGCGACCTCATCCGCACG
Organism: uncultured bacterium; assembly: GCA_963922445.1. Lineage (GTDB taxonomy): Bacteria > Chloroflexota > Anaerolineae > Aggregatilineales > Phototrophicaceae > DAOTTY01. The sequence goes on along the minus strand of CAWUJQ010000239.1, from coordinate 4,736 downwards.
TTGAACGGCTTCTTCGCAGCTAACGGCAACCTGGCCAAGGCCGCCAACGATTTAGACGTGCATCGCAACACGCTCGTTTACCGCCTTGAGCGCATCAGCGAGTTGACGAACCTTGACCTGGACGACGCCGACAACCGCCTGATTTTGCACCTGTCCCTCAAAATTCAGCGGGTGCTGGCCACCATGCCCATTGCCGCGTCAGGCGTGGATGGGACGTAGGACACGCCCCACCCACCCAATAAGCTTCTAGCCGATCCAAAGCCGCCACTGTTCTGTGAGCGGCTTTTCCATCATCTTCAGGTACACACTCGCCTTGCCATAGAACACCAACAACGCCTCGCGGTAGACGTGAAAGTTGACCATCACTGGGAATGCCATCCCGTGCCCACGGTCGATCATTTTGCCCTGGATGTCTTCTTCTGGCAGGGCACTCAAAACGTGCTTCATCTCACTTTCCAGTTCCACGTACCACGCCCGCAGTGCCTCAACGCTCGTTTCAACATCCCCGTCTTCGTGGCGATATTCACCCCACGCCTGCCGGAACGTCTTAAACGAGTCGATGTATGTGCGCTCCGTCTCGCCCATCTCGCGGCACAGTGCGCCCAATGACGGATTGTTTGCCACCGAGAACGCCAGGTCGGTGTCGCTAAGCATATCGAGCATCTGGTGGCGCAGGGCCAACGTCTGCTCAAGTACGGGGAACTGCTGCTGTACAATGCTGTTCATGTGAACCTCCTTTGTGTTAAGCCAATGCCCTCAGCATAGCCCGCTATTCCTGACACCCTCTGTCAGGGATATTTGCTACACTAAGCATATTCATCCAGCATTAACCCAAGGCAAATTCCCATGCGTGCCGACCGACTGCTTTCCATCATGATGCGGCTGCAAGCCAATGGCCGTACCAACGCCGCTGAACTGGCCACTGCGCTTGAGGTCAGTGAGCGCACCATTTACCGCGATATTGACGCGCTGAGCGCCGCTGGCGTGCCTGTGTACGCACGGGCAGGGCCAAATGGTGGCATCTCCCTTGATGAAGGCTACCGAACATCCCTCACCGGCCTGACCCAGGAGCAGGTGCTATCGCTGTTTGCATCGACTGAAGCGGGGCCACTGGCAGATATTGGCTTAGACCGCGCTGTGGAAGACAGCCTGCTCAAGCTGCTGGCCGCCCTACCCACCCGCCACCGCGCGGACGTGGCGCAAATGCGCCAGCGCATCCACATTGACCCGGCGGGCTGGTACCCCAACAACCGCAATCATGACTACCTGTCGCTGTTGCAGCAAGCCGTTTGGCAAAACAGGCAAATCGAAATCACCTACTTGCCCGTCGGCGGTGACCTGTACACGGCAGCCATTGATGCTTACGCGCTCGTGGCCAAAGCCAACATCTGGTATGTCGTTGGGCGGCGCGGTGACGGTGCCTACCGGACGTATAGGCTTTCACGCCTGCACGCCCTGACACTGCTCGACACGCCCTTTGACCGCGACCCGGACTTCGACCTGCTATCGTACTGGCAGCAGTCACGGCAGCACTTCCAGCAGCAGATGACCCACGCGTTTCCGATTTACACTGCCACGCTAGGTGTACATCCGGACATGTTTTGGTATTTTGGCAGCTTTTTAGAGGGACGTTTTCGCGTCATAGGTGACCGCGACGAACACGGCAGGATTCCTGTTGAAGTCGAGTTTGGCACGATTGAGGAAGCCAAGCTGCACTTGATGGGCTTAAGCGGTGCTGCGTGGGTCATCAAGCCGAAGGCATTGCGCGGGGCGGTGTTGGCCCACGCCGAAGGGGTGGTAGCCGTCTACCGTGAGCGACTGAACAAACCAAACACTTAGGGACGCAACCAGCGCTGCGCCCCATTCGTGGCGTGACTAATCCAAGCGCTCACTGAGTTCACGCAGGCTGCCGCGCAGCATCGCCATTGCCAAAAACTGCGGCTTGGCCACGATGCGCGGGTCAATCTGACGATTCAACGCGAGTCCGGCAGCTTCCTTCATTACACGGTCTTTGTACAGCCAGCGGAGCGGCGTTGCCAACAGACGGCGCGGGATGGGGAGCTGCGTTTGGGCGGGGTACATCTGCTGCTGCACGCGGTTGAGCGTGGTTTCATATTGGGGCAGCATCTCGGCGCGCACCACTTCGTCATAATGTTGCAGCGCGTCGTCCCACTTGGTTTCGCCGTTGTGCCAGTCAATCAGCGCTGTCGCCATCGCCCGTGACGAGAACACCGCGTCGTAAATGCCCTGGCCGTCAATCGGGTCTTTTTGGTGATAGGCATCCCCCACCAGCGCCCAACCTAAGCCACCCGGCTCACGGAACAGGTTGCCAATCTTCTTCATGCCGTGAACTTTCGTCTGGAGTTCGGCCCCTTCTACCCGCTCCCACACGAGCGGGTTCTGCTTCAGCAGGTCAATGTAGTAGTCCGTGGGGTTCCCATCAGCGGCGACCACATCCGAACGGCCTTCGATGGCGATGCAGGTCATATCGTCTGCGCTCTCCATCAACAAGTAGCCATAGCTGCCGTCTTCTGAGCCATACGCGGCGGCTGTGTGGTCGCCGTCATCATGCGGCTTCACATTGGCCCAATAGCCATAATAGATGGTCGTGGGGTGTTCTTCTGAGCGGTCGCGCTCGGTCGCCTCCACCTTGCGGGCGACCATGCTAAAGCGCCCATCTGCACCCACAACGACCTTCGATGTGAAGCGCTCTTTGTCGCTGCTGTCGCGGTGCTTGCCTTCCACACCAATCACCGTCTTGCCGATGCTGTCCCACAGCAGGTTGGTCACGCTGAAGCCCATAATGCCGTCAACCGTATCGTAGCCCAGCGCGTTGTCCCACAGCGCATGGTCAAAACGCGCACGCTCAATGGCATAAGCGTAGTCACGCCCGCCAATTTCCGGGATGGCCAAATCCAGTTCAAAGCCCATATCAACACCCAACATCCGGCGGATGGGTGGCGTATTGCGGGCGTATTCGCGTTCGTCCGCGCCGATTTCGTCCAGCATTTGCATCGTTACCGGCTGCATCATCGGGGAAGAGGCCGGGTGCGGTTCCGGGAAGACGGCCCGCTCCAGCAGCAGCACACGCATGCCAGCTTTGCCCAGATACCCTGCCAGTGTTGACCCCGCCACACGTCCACCAACGATGATGACATCGTATTGCGTTTCACGTTCCATTGATTGATAGCCTTTGCAGTTTCATGCTACATCAAGCATAGCAGATTATAGCCTGCAACCACGGTGGCATGAGGCGATGTTAGCAAAGCTCTTATATTGCAAAAAGAGGGGAAAAGGGGGGCGTAATGCCCCCCTTTTAGCAGATTACTGAACGCGTGGTTTGAGCATTGCAAAGTGTTCTTGCGGGCGCGTTAGCAGCGGGTACAGGTGCTGAACAGCATCTGCTTGATTGTTCACTTCCAGCACTTCGATGTAGCGATTGAGCATCTCACGCACGTCATCAATGCCCTGTTCATCAAGCTGGTAGATTTCCACGATAGACCCTTTAGCGATGCGACGGCGGATCGCGTCAATCGTCAGACCCTTTTCTGGCTGAATGCGCTGGAAGACCACACCGCCCGTCATGCCTGCGCAAATCCAGGGGCCGGGGTCACCCATCACCAGCACCCGCCCACTTGTCATGTACTCCATAGCGTAGCCCTTCAGGTTGGCCCGCACACCGATGCCGCCCATCTCATCGCGGATTGGCTCCTTGACCTCACCCCCAAAGATGACATCGGCACCACTCAAGCGGATGCACGCGCGCGTGTCCGCATTGCCTTGCACAATGAAGAACCCACCCTGCGCACCATAAGCAAAGCTCTTGCCTACGCTGCCGTCTACGCGTTGGCCCAGGTGGTTCAAGCCCTTCAACACCGTGACCGTGCCGCCCTTGGCGCACTTGGCCACACCATCCTGAGCGCCGCCCTCGACGAGTACGTCCAACTGCTCATCCATAAACGCGGCCAGCCCGTTCCCTGGAATTGCCGAGTTGCTAAAGTTCAGGTGAATGACGTCAACTTCCTTCGCGTTGTCAAAGTCGCCGCGTTCCAGCGCCCCAACAAGATGCGTACCGAGTGCGCGGTCGTGGGCCATCACCCCTTCGTCGTCGTAGGTCAGTTCCGTGTCACCTGCCATGATGTGTTCTGCCACGATGGTCGTGATTTCCTTCGTAAGCGTATTGCGCGGGCGCGTGAGGCGGCGGCCTACACCCGGTACGTGCTTGTGCATCTTCTGGATGGAAACACGGCGGGTAAGCGGCGTAAGGTCGATGCGGTCGTGCATCATGATCTGTTCCAGCAGGTCACCCCGCCCGATCAAATCCTGAGCGCGGGTAAGGCCGGTTTTAGCAACCCAGTAGCGGATGTCGTCAGCCAGCATGTTGAAGGCGTTCACAATCCCGTCTGGCGACCCTTTTTCCTGGAAGGGTCGGAAGGACTTAAAGCCACGCGCTTCGGCCTCTTCCACCGTCTTGACGTGGGTGGTGATGCCCACATGGCAGGTACCGTCGTGGCAGCCACGGCAGATGGTACAGCCGACGGCCACCATCGCCAGCGTGCCAAAGCCGACACGGTTCGCGCCCAAGCACATCATCTTGACCACATCGCGGCCACTCTTCATGCCGCCATCCACCCACAGTTCCACATCTCGGCGCAAACCACTCTCGATGAGGGCACGGTGCGCCAACATCAGGCCGATTTCCGCTGGCAGGCCCACATGCCGCAGCGCGTGAGCGC
>CAWUJQ010000238.1:0-7169 GCA_963922445.1 uncultured bacterium | reverse complement strand
TACACGTGGTACGACCGTCGCCAGGGGGTAGAGGCGGTGGAACGGGTAGACATCGAAGAAGACGCGTTTATCTACGCCGAGGGTAAGGAAATCCGTCAAACACGCACGCTGCGCCAGCGCAACCCGCGTTTGACGGACGAGGCGAAAAGCCGCTATCTTCACGAACATGGCGAACTGCGCTGTGAGATATGCGGCACCAGCTTTGAAGAGGTGTACGGCGCGATTGGCGAGGGCTACATCGAAGCACACCACCCGGAGCCGCTTTCCGAGATGGACGGGGAGCAGTTCGTAGATGTAGACGGTATCGTGCTGCTGTGTGCGAACTGCCACCGGATGGTGCATCGCAAGTCGCCGCCGTTTAGCATTGAAGCGCTACGACAAGCAGTTGAATCACAAAGGAAGAAAAAGAAATCTTATGGCAGTGAATACCCAAACAAGCGAGATCAAAACCGCGCCTGAGATGACCATCCAGCGGGCGATAGACATGCTGGGCAAGTTTGGTCACATGCAGGCGGACGAAGCCGAAGCGGTGATGCAGCAAATTATGTCCGGGGATGCCACGCCTGCGCAAATTGGCGCATACCTGATGGCGCTGCGCATGAAAGGCGAAACGCCGGACGAAATTGTGGGGAGCGCCCAGGCCATGCGCGAGAAGGCGTATAGTGTCCCGACGCAGTACGCTGGCGAAGACTTGCTCGATACCTGTGGCACAGGTGGCGACAAGTCCGGGACGTTTAACATCAGCACGACGGTGGCGTTTGTGGCTGCCGGGGCGGGTGTGCCCGTCGCCAAGCACGGCAACCGCGCCGCCACCAGCAAAAGCGGCAGCGCAGACGTACTGGAAGCACTTGGTGTGAACATTGGCTTGACGCCGGAACAAGTCGGTGAGTGTGTGAACCATGTGGGTATTGGCTTTTTGTTTGCACGAGCGTTGCACCCGGCCATGAAGCATGTTGCCTTGCCGCGTAAAGAACTCGCCGTGCGCACAATCTTTAACATCCTCGGCCCGCTGACCAATCCAGCGGGGGCCAAGCGCCAGTTGATGGGTGTATTTAGCGGTGACCTGACGGATTTGTTGGCGCATGTGTTGGGCGAACTGGGCGCGGTCAATGCGATGGTGGTCAGCGGCTATGGCGGCCTGGATGAACTCACGACGACCGGGCCGAACACGGTTAGCCACTACCGCGATGGCAAGGTGAGTACCTATGAACTTGACCCGACCGCACTTGGACTGGACTCGGCCAGCTTTGCCGACCTGAAGGGCGGCGAACCAGAGCGCAACGCGGAAATCCTACGGGGTGTGCTGGACGGCTCCATACGCGGGGCCAAGCGCGATGTGGTTGTACTCAATGCAGGGGCAGCGCTGATGGTCGCGGGCAAAGTAGACAGCATCAAGGCGGGTTTGCGCATGGCCGATGAGGTCATTGACAACGGAGCCGCCGTCGCCAAGTTAGATGACCTTATACGCGTGTCGCAGGAGTTGGCATCGTGAGCAGCTTCGTCCAGACGGATACAATTCTCGATAAGATTCTGGCGCACAAGGTTGATGAGGTGGCAGCGGCAAAGCAGCAGGTGCCACTAGAGCAGGTGCGGGTGCGGGCTGAGCAGTGTGCACCGACACTGGACGTTATCAGCGCACTGCGCCGGGATACCGTCGCGCTTGTGGCTGAGGTCAAGCACGCCTCACCTAGCCGGGGGGTGCTGATTGACCCGTTTGAGCCGGTGCAGTTGGCGCAAACCTACGCAGGTAACGGCGCTGCCATGCTATCCGTGCTGACGGACGAGGCGTTCTTCAAAGGACGTATCGACTATCTACGGCAGATTCGGTCGGCGGTGGCTATACCGCTGCTGCGCAAAGAGTTTATTCTCGATGCGTATCAGGTGTACGAGGCGCGGGCGGCAGGTGCGGATGCGGTGCTGCTCATCGTGGCAGCGCTGACGGACGCGCAACTGAGTGACCTGCACACGCTCATCACGGAGCTAGGAATGACGGCTCTGGTTGAAACGCACCACGAAACCGAAATGCAACGGGCACTGGCATTGGGTGCCAAGCTGATTGGCATCAACAACCGTGACCTGAAGACGTTTGACGTCGATTTGCAGACGACCGCCCGCCTCGCGGCGATGGTTCCCGGTGATGTAACGCTGGTTGCCGAGAGTGGCATGAAATCTGCGGCGGATGTGGCAACTATGGGCGAACTGGGGGCACATGCTGTTCTGATTGGCGAGGGGCTGGTCACCGCACCGGACATCGCGCAAGCTGTACGTGACATGAGTTCCCAGGAGCGTAAGCCGTGATTGTGAAAATCTGCGGGGTGACCAACCCTGATGACGCAGCAATGGCCGCTGAATTGGGTGCGGATATGGTCGGTTTGAACTTCTACCCACCCTCGCCGCGCTACATCGAACCTGCCCACGCCGCGACGGTCAGCCGCTACCTGCACGATGAATTCGGTGAGCAGCGCCCGGTAATTGTGGGGGTGTTTGCCAATTCGACGGCCAGCCACATCGAAGAGGTGATGGCTGCGGCCCACCTTGATTTTGTGCAACTCAGCGGGGATGAATCTGACGAGCTGCTGCACGAGCTGCGCGGGCGCGGCTATAAGGCGATTCGTCCACCGAATAAGGTGCTGGCCCTGGACGACGCAGCCTACTACAGCAAAGAGTTCATAGACGACGAGCGCATCCCGTCGCTGCTGCTGGACGCCTATCACCCCAAGTTGTATGGCGGCACAGGTGAGCAGGCCAGCACAGACGTCGTGCTGGCGGTCAAGGCACAGGTGCCGCGCTTGATGTTGGCGGGCGGCCTCAAGCCGGACAATGTTGCTGAGCGCGTGCGGCAAACCCGGCCCTGGGGCGTGGATGTGGCCAGCGGGGTCGAGCCTCCCGATGAACCGGGCGTGAAAGACCCGTACCGTGTGGAAGCGTTTATTAACGCGGCTAAACAGGCATAGCAGTTTAACTTTACTGGTAATTTTGGGAAAGAAAGAGAACATCTAATGGTAGACACACCTTATATCGACAATAGCAAAACCACCGTGCCGGACGAGCGCGGCTACTTTGGCGAGTTTGGCGGGCGCTTCGTGCCGGAAACACTCGTGCCTGCCCTGGAAGAACTGGAAGTGGCCTACCGCGAGGCGATGGCCGACCCTGAATTCCAGAACCAACTGATGCACCTCCAGCAGACGTACACGGGCCGTCCGACGCCCGTCACGCACATGAAGCGCCTGAGTGAACATCTTGGCGGTGCGCAGATTTACCTCAAGCGGGAAGACTTAGCCCATACTGGCGCACACAAGATCAATAACGCACTCGGTCAGGCATTGCTGGCCGTGCGGATGGGCAAAAAGCGGGTGATTGCCGAGACGGGCGCGGGCCAACACGGTGTTGCCTCCGCGACGGCGGCAGCCCTGCTTGGCCTGGAATGTCATGTGTACATGGGCAGCGTGGACATCGCCCGCCAGCGGCCTAATGTGTTCCGCATGAAGCTGCTGGGCGCGGAAGTGATCCCGGTTGAGAGCGGCACCAAGACGCTGAAGGACGCCATTAACGAGACGCTGCGCGACTGGGTGACGAATGTGCGCAATACGTTCTATCTGTTGGGCAGCGCGCTGGGGCCACATCCCTACCCGATGATGGTGCGTGACTTCCAAAGTGTGATTGGCAACGAAGCCCGCCAGCAAATCGTTGAGCAGGCTGGCCGCCTACCGGATATGTGCGTGGCCTGTGTGGGCGGCGGCAGCAACGCCATTGGTCTGTTCCACGCCTTCCGCGATGATGAGGATGTTGACCTCATTGGCGTTGAGGCAGGCGGCTACGGTGTGCTGAGTGGCAAGCACGCAGCCCGCTTTGCCGACCCGAACATCGGCAAGCCGGGTGTGTTGCAGGGCACGCGCTCCTACGTGATGCAGACGATTGACGGCCAGATTCAGAACACGCACAGCGTATCTGCCGGGTTGGACTATGCGTCTGTGGGGCCGGAACATGCCTTTTTGCGGCAGCAGGAGCGCGCCTTTTACACACTGGCCACGGATGAAGAAGCGCTCGAAGCCTTCCAGATGTTGTGTGAGATGGAGGGCATTATTCCTGCGCTGGAAAGTTCGCATGGGCTGGCGGAAGCGCTCAAGCGGGCACCCAACATGAACAAGGATCAGATTATTCTGGTGAACATGAGCGGGCGCGGCGACAAAGACCTGGACACAGTCATGCAGGAGTTATCGCTCGACTAGCGCGAAGACAGGGGGCGTGCCATACTCAAAGGGGAGAAGAACACGGGGATGGCGCTTCGGTGCCATACCCACCCCAACGCCAACAAAAACAAACGAGCAGAGCAAAAATGAGTGTCATCCTGGCAGCAACCTGGAACCCGCGCGGTGAGGCCAAACGCCTGCGCAAACTGTACCCGCAGTTGAAGCACCTGTACCCGCACATGATTATCATTATGCCGCCCTCAACGCATATGGGGTTGGTGCTGTCTTTGCGCCACTTTGAAAAGCTGACGCTGTTTGTGACGGATAACTGGCGCGATGGTCGCCGGGAGTCGCTGGCGCAGGCACTCAAAATCATTCCGAGCACGTCTGCCTCACACATTATGTATGCGGACGTGGACAGGCTGCTGCGCTGGGCGGAAACGCGCTATGAAGAACTGCGCCAGACGATCAAGCGGGTGCAGATGTACGACTGCCTGGTGATTGGCCGCACAGAGCGCGCCTACCAAACACACCCGCAGGCGCTCATCCAAACGGAAGCGATGTCGAACCGAATCTTCTCGCATTTGCTGGGCGAAAAGGTAGACCTATCTGCTGGGGCGAAAGGTTTTTCGATTCGGGCGGCGTCGTTTGTGGTGGCCAATGCACGGGCGGAGCGTCCCTTCGGGGCGGATGCAGAGTGGGTGGTGCTGGCCAAGCGCGGTGGGTTCGACATACGCACCTATCATGTAGACGGATTGGACTGGGAAAGCGCTGATCGCTACGAAGACCAAGCTGTGGACGAGGAAATGCAACAGGCGCGGGCCGCCGAATATGACGCCAACCCGGAAAACTGGAAAATGCGGGTGGATGTCGCCAATGAGATTATCGACACGGGGTTGGCCGCGCTCACACAGGAAATACTGACGACGTAACGCGAACGAAGGACAATATCAACTATGACGGAATCGACCACGCGCCTCACTGGGTTAGACGCAGTTGAGGCGATGTTTACCCGCACGGCAGGCGAGAACCGGGCGGCCTTTTTACCCTATTACACGATGGGCTACCCCACCTATGACGACTCACTCGACGCCATTGCGGGCATGGCGGACGTCGGGGTAGACGCGTTTGAAATTGGCGTGCCGTTTAGCGATCCACTGGCAGACGGGCCGACACTACAAGCGGCAGCGCAAGCCGCACTCGAAAACGGCGTGACCGTCCGTAAAACGCTGGAGGGCGTCAAGACGCTGCGTGAGCGCGGCGTGGTGCAGCCGATGTTCATGTTCAGCTACCTGAATCCGCTCATCGCTTACGGTACAGATCAGTTTGTGGCCGATGCCAAGGCAGCGGGTGCTGATGGGCTGATTATCCCTGACCTGCCGCCGGAAGAGGCGCACCTGTTTGCGGAAGCCTGCGAAGCGCACAACATGGCGCTGATCTTTTTCCTAGCGCCCACGAGCAATGAGCGCCGCATTGAAATTGCCTCAAATGCCGCCCGCGGCTTCATCTACGTGGTGAGCGTGACAGGCATCACGGGCGCGCGGCGCGAACTGCCTGCGGACTTAAAGGAGTTCATCGCGCGGGTGCGTGACCACACCGATAAGCCGCTTGTGCTGGGCTTTGGCATTAGCACACCACAGCAGGCCCGGTCGATGAACGGGTTGGTCAACGGTTTCATTGTGGGCAGTGCGCTCGTCAAAAAGGGTGCAGAAAGCGTCCAGGCCGTGCGTGACCTGGCGGAGAGCCTGCGCAACGCGCTAGACTAGCGATTCCGCACAAAAAACGCTGTGTAAATTGTATCAACTTGCACCAACTGTTTGACCGTTGCCACAAGTCGTGTTACTGTCCTGCGCAGTAATAAACCCGAACTCAAGCGACTCGCCAGCCATGCGTGCCATCTCCACCTATTCCTATTATACCTTTAGCGACGACATACCGGGGTATGGGTGCTTTGTGGGGCGCGTCATCTGAACGATTCGGTTCGTGTGACAATCTGATACGTTAATCCAGCGCAGAGCCACCCGCTCTGCGCTTTTGTTTTGTATGGGCGAGACGAGGAGAAGTACCATGATGCGAGTGCGCGGCGTACGCGGCGCGATTACGGTCAAAAGCAATGCCGCTGACGAGATACTCGGCGCGACGCGGCACCTGCTGGAAGAAATGGTGGCCGCCAACAGCATTGATGAGGAGGATTTGGCCAGTGTGTTTTTTACCACCACACCAGAACTCACCGCAGCCTTCCCAGCAAAGGCGGCGCGTGACATGGGCTGGACGCGGGTGGCGCTGATGGGCGCGTCGGAAGCAGCGGTTTCTGATGGCATTCCGATGTGCATTCGGGTGTTGATTCACTGGAACACGACGAAAAGCCTGGACGAGATCACGCATGTTTACATGCGTGACGCGCAAATGCTGCGACCGGACTTCTACCCCGACCATCGTGTTCATATCCAGGATGGGGACGGTGAGGGGTGAGCATGACTTCAAATCACCTTAACTTGACCGTTTGGGCGTTCGGCGTCATGATGGGGCGCGTCGTGAGAGAAGGGATGCTATGACAGTGGGATCGGGCGGTTTTCGAGCCGAGCACTTGGCGGTGGTTGGCCTGGGGTTGATGGGTGGCAGCATGGCGCTAGCGCTGCGCGATTATGCAGGCACCATCACGGGTGTGGATAACGACCCACAGACGCGGGCTTACGCTGTTGAAACGGGGGTTGTCGATCAGGCGACGGATGACCTGAAAAGCGGCGTCAATGATGCCGATGTGGTCATTTTGGCGACGCCTGTGCGGGTGATTGTGGACATGCTGAACAAGCGTATTGGGTCATATTTGCGCAATAACACACTGCTGATTGACCTGGGCAGCACCAAACAGGACATCTGCGAGGCGATGGGGAGGCTGCCGATTAGCGTGCAGGCGGTGGGCGGCCACCCGATGACCGGCAAAGAGCGCAGCGGCGTGCAGGCCAGTGATGCTGACTT
>CAWUJQ010000237.1:0-7180 GCA_963922445.1 uncultured bacterium | reverse complement strand
GCCGCAGCCGGGCTACAACGCTACCCCTTACGGGGTGCAGTTCGGTCAGGGTAACTTTGCTCCCCCACCCGGCGTTCCGGGGCAGCAGGGTGGTTTTCCAGGTCAGCAGGGCTATGGCCAGCAACCGCCCCACGGCAGCGGACAGTACGGCCAGCCACAGGGCGGCTTCAACGCGCAGAGTACAAACTTCCCGCAGCCAGGGCAAACGCAGCCCCAACCCACTGGCAGCGGCGCAGGGCAGTACAAGCCGAACCAGCCCGCGCTACCGAGCGCCATTTCGCAGTACTTCTTGCCAGAAACCCTCGGCCAAACCGAAGCACTCCAGGCATGGGAACAGCGCAGCGGCACATCGGCACGCGGAGCAGGGCAGGCGCGGCTGGTGTATAAGCCCGTTGTCTTTGGCCAGTCCAATGTGCGCTACCAGGACAAGAAAACCAGCCTGTACACCGCCCGCACCTACGCCTTCCGCATAGATGACCTGCCCTCTGCCGGGTTGATTTACTGGGAAGAGTACGCGACTGACCCGATCAATGCGCGTGAGGTCAGCGGGACGCCGCTGGTACAAGGCGCGCTGTTCGAGGATGTGCCCGCGTCCATGCAAGACGACAAGCGCATCAAGGCGCTGGAAAAAGAGATGGTCGATATGCTGTACAACACGGCCAACCTGACGCTGCCGTTCAACCCGCACCTCAAAATCTATGGCAACCCGGACGAAGACTACAGTGTGTTCCAGTCCAACGTACACCAGTCAGCACGGGAGCAGCGCGACGGCGAAGTGGACAAGCTCACTGCAAAGTATGAAAATCTGCTGGACAAAATGGACGACAAGCTGCGCCGCAAAATCCGTGAGTTGGACGCCGAGAAGAAGGAAATTGGCGACCGTAAGCGCGAGGAACTGTTCACGGCGGGTGAAGCCGCGCTCAGCCTGCTGCGCGGACGCACCGCTTACACGCTGTCACGAGCCAGCCGCGCCACCCGGATGCGCCGCCAAACCAGCGAAGACCTCAAAGAAAGTGAAGAGGTCATCCTGGAGATTGAACAGGAGATGGCCGAGCTTGAGCAGCAGTTCGAGGTTGAGCTGAACCAGTTAAACGAGCGCTGGGCCGCCATTGCCAACACTGTAGAAGACTACCTCGTGACACCGTACAAAAAGGACATCCACACCGAGCTGTTCGGCGTGACATGGTTCCCGCACTGGTACGCGATTATCAACGGCCAGCCTGTGTTGATGCCAGCGCGGTAATTCGATCCACTTCCCTAGGGGCTTGATGCATCAAGCCCCTACAATACCTCTCTATCCCCCGCGCACCTTTAAGGATTTCCATGACAATTCAATTTATTGTGATCGTTGCCGTCGTCGGCTTGATTATCGGCTTTAGTAAGGGCGGCTTAAGCGGCCTCAACATCGTCGCGCTGCCGCTGATGACGCTGGTTGTGCCTCCAGCCGAGGCGGTGGCGCAGGTATTGCCGCTGCTGCTGGTTGGCGATGCGTTCACCTTGACCGCGTATTGGGGCAAGTGGGACAACCGCATCATCATGATCCTGATGCCGGGAGCGGTTATCGGTGGCGTCGTAGGAGCGTACTTTATCACCAGCCTGCCGGACGCGGTGTTGCTCCAGTTGATTGGCGGCTTAACGCTGCTGTACGTGGGCTATCGCATTGCGGCAAGCCGCATCTCTGCCTTGGCCTATGACCCGCCGACGCCTGTGGGCATGTTGGCCGGGTTAGGAGCGGGGTTGGCGTCTGGTGTGGCGAATGCGGGCGCGCCGCCGCTGGCGGCTTATTTGCTGCTCAAGCGCCTGGAACCTGTTGTGTTCATTGCGGTGATTGGGTTGGTGTTTGGCGTCATCAACGTGATTAAGGTGCCCGTGTTTGTACAGTCGGGCTTGCTAAGCTGGGAATCCTTCCTCAGTGTAATCTGGGCGTTCCCGTTTGTGCCAGTGGGCGTGTATTCAGGCCGCTGGTTTGCGCGGGTGATCCCGCAGCGGGCCTTCGAGATTGCTGTGCTGACGGTGCTGTTCATCACGGGGGTATGGCTACTGGTGAATGCGTAGCGTCTGTTACAGGGGGTAGCGCTCTCGTAAGCTTTAACTTGACAGGTTCGGGGCGTCTGCATTGCGCGACGCCCCGACCTGCATGCTAGTTAAAACTATGGAAACAAGAACACGGGCTGGCTGCACGTATTCCCGGTGATGAAGAAGCGGTAGCCAATCGCCGTATCAAAGCGAATGCGCCCATCGGGTTGAGCGACCATGATGGTACCGTTAAAGCCACCTGCCGTAATCGCCACGTCAATGCCGCTGCTGGACGCCTGTTGCAGCGCAGGCAGTACGTCTTCGTAGTACAAAGCCTTGAAAGCGAAGATGCCCACACCACGGGTCAGGTCGATATCGTAGACTTCGATAGCGGCTGGGCCAAGCTGCGCACAGAAGATTCCCAGCGGGTCGGCTGGCGGGGTCAGGCGCTGGTTGCCACCATTGTCGTCGTCGTCATCGTCGTCGTCGCAGTCGGCTTCGTCAATGCGAACGGTTTCAAAGTTACGCCACTCGATCTCATTGCCGTCGATTTCAACAGAGCGGTCACCGGTGCGATGTACATCGTCGCAATCTTCCTCGTTGATCTCAAGCTCGTCGTCGCCGTCGCCGCCGTCGATTTCGCCGTCAATCTCTACGTCGTCGCCATCTAAACGAACGTCGTCGTCGCCGTCACCCAGGTTCACGTCGCCGTCGATTTCACCCTTAATGGCCACATCATCGTCGCCGTCGCCTGTGTTCAGGTCACCGTCGATGTCACCGCGCACGTCAACATCGTCATCACCTGCCCCCGTGCTCACGTCGCCGTCAATGTCGCCGCTGTTGCTCACGGTATCATCGCCCGCGCCCGTGTTCACGTCGCCGTCAATGGTGCCATCGTTATCGAAGTCGTCGTCACCGCTGCCCGTGTTCACGTCGCCCGTGACGTTACCCTCATTGTCGAACTCGTCGTCACCGCTGCCCAGGCTCACATCGCCCGTCAGGTCGCCATCTTCAGTGATCGTGAGATCATCGTCGTCGGTTCCCAGGTTGATGTCGCCCGTTTGATCGGAGTCAATGGTGACGCTATCTTCAACTTGGGCTTCCACATCGTTGCCCTCGTCATCGCTATCGCTGTCATCGGACGCAGCCTCAGCGTTGTCGGCATCGTCAGCCTCGGTTGTTTCCTGTGTTTGGAGCGGGGCTTCTTCGGTGGCTGCAACTTCAGTTTCTTCTACCGCTTCGGTCTGCTCAGCCGTCTCTTCTTCGACAACTTCTTCTACCGCTTCGGTCTGCTCAGCCGTCTCTTCTTCGACAACTTCTTCTACCGCTTCGGATTCAGCAGGCTGCTCTTGCTGTTGTTCTGGTTCGGGTTCAGGCTCTTGCTGCTGTTGCGGCTCTGGCTCCGGCTCAGACTGTTGCTGTGGCTCCGGTTCCGGCTGAGAGTCGTTGCTGTCGTTGGATGCGTTATCCTGACAGGCAGCGATTTGCTCGGATGTTGCGCCATCTGGTGGTGGACACTGTGCGGCGACCTGGGCCGCACCACCCAACGCTAACCCGAACACGAGGAGTGAAATAATCACGAGGTTACGCATAGGAAGTCTCCTGACTTACTAAAACCTACTGTATATGATGTGTGTAAGCTGAGCGTCGTCCCCACTTAACCCTATCACGGTCGATGGCATGTAGGCAAGCTTTGTTGCAACATCCCAACGCAAACGGTAGACAATTGGCAAGCTTGTTCGCCCAGGCAACGCAAGCCATTAATGAGCCAAGTCATTAAAGGCTGCAAAAACTCGTTGGTATTCGGTTCGTATTCCTTGACGCATCTGTTTTCATTCCTCTATACTTTGTGTTGTACACATTTTCTCCTAATCATCCCCATTTTGAAATGAAAAGGTTTGTAACGTGACACAACAAACCGACCACTACCTGCCGCGGCGCGTCCTCAAACTTAACGTGGGCTACCTGCTAGACGGCCAGTCACACAGCCGTGATATGCAGTTGGACCTGCCCCGGGTGCGCGTGGCGGACGATCTCGTATTGGCGTATGTGCGTGGGCCGGTGCGCCTGAGCCGCACCAAAGAAGGCATCCTGATCCAGGGCCAACTTGAATTGGGCACAGAAGGCGACTGCTACCGCTGCCTGGAACCCGTCCAGCGTCCTATCGAAATCAACATTGAAGAGCTATATGCCACATCCGGCGAACTTTCGGCAGAAGAGGCTGAATTTCGCATCTTTGACGACGGGCAGCTTGACCTGGCACCTTTGGTGCGGGCCGAAGCGCTCATCAAAACCACGCGCGGCCTGCGCTGCGCCGATGAAGCGGCATGCACCGAGCGGATGCGTGCCCTCGAAGACGACGCTGGAATCGACCACATCGACCCGCGTCTTTCAAAGCTTAAAGAATTGCTTGAACAGCAAGACAGTAGTGCCTAATTAATTACACACGCCAGCGGGGGCGCCAGAAATGAATGATTTTCACTACGACGCAGAAACCGAAGACCTGGACTTAATTGCAGACGATAACGCGATTGCCGACGACGAACCGGATATGTTCGACGGCATGATGGACTTTGATGACGAGGAAGAGGACGTCGAAGACGACTTCGACCCCCACGACCTTGCCCTGATTACCACAGATGACACGGTGGGCCTGTACCTGCGCGAGATGGCCAAGGTGCCGCTGCTCACGACGGAAGAAGAGGTAGAACTCGCCATTCGCATTGAAGCCGGAGACGAGGCAGCCACCAGCGCAGAGGCCGAACCCGACAGCTCGCGTATGACGGAGTGGCACTTTGCCATTGACGACGGCAACGCCGCCCGTGCCCACCTCATCCAGGCGAACACGCGCCTGGTGGTGAGCATCGCCAAAAAGTACATGAACCGGGGTGTGCCGTTCCTGGATTTGATCCAGGAGGGCAACCTGGGCCTGATGAAAGCCGTGGAAAAGTTCGACTACAAGCGCGGCTTCCGCTTTAGCACCTACGCCACCTGGTGGATTCGCCAGACGATTAGCCGGGCCATCGCTGACCAGGGCCGCACCATTCGCGTGCCCGTCCACATGAGCGACCGCATCCGTAAGCTGTACCGCGTGATGCGCGAACTCGAGCAGACCAAGGGTAGCAAGCCGTCCGCCGAGGAAGTGGCGGAAGCGATGGAACTCGATGTGCGCAAAGTCCAGTGGATGCTGCGCGTGAGCTACCAACCGCTTAGCCTGGAACAGCCCTACGGCGAAGACGAAGACAGTGAACTCGGCAGCTTCATCGAAAACGAAGAGGCTCCCAGCCCCGCCCAGAGTACGTATCACCGTTTGCTGGAAGAGAAAATCGAGGCGGTCCTCGATACGCTCAGCGACCGGGAAGCGCGTATTTTGCGGCTGCGCTTTGGCCTGGAAGACGGCAAAAGCTATACGCTGGAAGAAGTAGGCGAGAAGTTCGGCCTCACCCGTGAGCGCATCCGGCAGATTGAAGGGCGGGCGCTGCGGCGGCTGCGTCACCCACGCCGGAGCCGTCAGCTCAAGGGCTACTTAGACGAGTAGACGTTACCTGACGACGATGAAATACCCGATGCCGCGCTCAATGTGCGGCATTTTCTTTTTTGTGAATAATGGGAGATCTGATGCCGAACAAAGTGGAGCGGTTCACAAACGATGCGAGGATTGTCCTGTACAGCGCGGAGGCCATCACCGAATGCTTGGGTCTACAGGCTATTGCACCTGTCACAATTCTATTGTCCTGCCTTTCTCATACCTCGCCCGACGACCAGTCCCTCGGCAGCGCTGCTGTGCAAGCATCAGGCCTTGAGTTGGGCCATGCGCTTAAGGCTGCCTATGAAGCTGATGAATTCATAAGACACCCGGTGCCACGGCCCCCACAGGCAGTAGACCTTTCACCTGGGACAAAGCGACTATTAGAGTTGGCCGTTGACGAAGCCCGCAGAAACCAGCATTACCTCATCTCTTCGCTGCACTTGCTTGTCGGTTTAATGCGCCTAGAAGATGAAACGACTGATGCTGTGATGCGGTCTGCTGGTATCAACACGGAGCAGTTCAAAGCGGCACTTTTAGAGCAACTCGCGGATGCAATCGATGAACAGCGCAGCATCGAAAAGAAAACGTTCAATAAGGCTTTGCATTACGCCCAACTATACGACCGTATTGCGGAAGTCCTGCCCGATTTACTGGGTGACAAAACCACATTCCTAAACAAGACGGTCCGCCGTCCCTACATGTCACAAGATGCCATTGATGCACTGCCGCGTGAACTCCAATTGATTTTTGATGGGGCGTTCCAGTGGGCGTTTGCGTGGCATCATGAACAGATTTTGCCGTTTCATCTGCTAGCGGGGATATTTGGTCTGCCGGAAAGCTATCCGGGGCGCAAGCTGCTGGCCCACATGAACTTGGACGCGGTAGCCTATCACAAGTATGTGCAGGGGAAGCAAGCTGAATTGATCTACGAGGGCGATTATGCAGTCACGCTCACGGGCAAAGCACTGGCCGGGATCGCAGGCGCACACGCCTTAGCGAAGGAATGGCAGCAGGCCAAGCCGAACGGTGCCCACCTGCTCCTATGGCTACTGGACGAGCGCGACACCACCGCCGAGAAGTTTTTGGAAGCGCACGGCTTCCATTACCAAAAAGTGCGCCGCTATGCGCACCCGTTCCTATCCGGCTTACCAGACCCGAACCCACCCAACGAGGGGCGCGGCTTTTTGTCGCGACTGTTCGGCGGCTAGGAACAACTGTTCAAGCAGGGCATTGCCAATGTTCGCACGCATTTGGCTCTTGCGGTACTTTCATTGCAGTTTGCCATGATTGCCAATTCTGTTTGGCAGATGCCATTTCGCAATATTTCTTGCATCAAAGGGGCTTTTGCCTGACTTATGCACACTCCTCAATTATCTCACACGTCGGAATCGTGTATAATGAGTTGAGCCGTGACGATAAACGCGAGTTGTTGCGGCAGATGGTTGAGCGAGTCGTAATTGACTCGGTTGGAAATGCAAAGCTAGAACTGCGCACACCATTTGGTTATCTGCACGATATAGCGGATCAGATACGTAGTTCCAGCGAAGAAACTGAGGTAAACCCCGAAAACAAAGAGACCGCCAATGATGACGGTCTCGGTAAACCTGAATGTTCGACTCAGGTCTTATCGTGCGG
>CAWUJQ010000236.1:0-7198 GCA_963922445.1 uncultured bacterium | reverse complement strand
TTTTCGCACAATTCGAGCGGGACCAGATTCAGGCGGCGATTGCGGTCATCGACCAGATCGAGCGTCCCGAGAACAACTCGTATCGGGGGCTGGTAATCGACCGCTATCGCTCGGCCAGACGATTTCTGCCCAGCCTGTTGCGACTGGTTGCTTTTCAAAGTATCGATCAGAACAGTGATGTGCTTCGAGCGGTCCGCTTTCTGCTCCGACTTGATCAGGGCGATATCACATCGCTCAATGATGCGCCGCGTGGTGTTATACCTGCTAGTTGGCGTCCGCTTCTCTTCGATGATACGGGCCAGCTCCAGCGGGAAGCCTACACGATCTGCGTTCTTTATGAGTTGGTCGCGCATCTGCGACGACGAGATGTCTACGTTATGCCCAGCGAGCAGTGGCATGATCCACGTCAGTACCTGATCGATCCGACCCGCTGGTCCCGAATGAAACCCCAGGTTTGCAGGCTGCTTCAACGCCATGCCAACCCGGAACCTGAGTTGGATGCACTGTCTCAACAACTCGATGAGGCCTACCGTCAAACTCAGCAGGCTACCGAAGATGACCCGGACCTACGGATGGAGACGATCGAGGGCATACCGCGCCCGATTGTATCTCCGCTTGATGCCATCGCTGACACACCGGGGCTGCTTTTTCTGCGGCAGGCTCTCACCCAACGGCTGCCTGATGTCGACTTGCCAGATCTGATGCTCGAAGTCCATCAGATGACTGGCTTTGCCGATGCTTTTACCCATATCAGCCAGCAGCAGGCGCGGGTCGTGATTTGGCGGTCAGCATCTGCGCCGTCCTGCTGGCTGAGGGATGCAATATCGGACTCGATGCCGTTGCAGATGATCGCATTCCGGCCTTGACCGCTTATCGCCTGGCTTGGGTTCAACAGAACTACCTGCGCTCGGATACCCTCGCCGACGCCAATCGCTGGCTCGTTCGGGCGCAGTCTCAGCTCCGAATTGCCCGCATGTGGGGCGGTGGCGATATCGCCTCTGCCGATGGTCTACGCTTTGTCGTCCCACAGCGTGCGCTACATGGCGGCTTCAACCGCAAGTATTTCGGAAGTGGGCGTGGCGTGACGTTCTTCAACTTCATGAGCAACCAATTCACTGGTTTTCACCATATCGTGATTCCCGGCACGCTCAAGGAAGCCCTTTTCATTCTGGACGGCCTCCTCGACCAGACAACCCACCTTCAGCCGACCGAGGTGATGACCGATACCAACAGCTATACCGACATCGTGTTTGGTCTGTTTTGGCTGCTCGGTTTCCAATTCAGTCCGCGCTTGGCCGATATTAAGGACCGGCGCTTTTGGCGAATGGAGCGACAGGCGGATTACGGTGTGTTCAACGACATCTCGCGGCACAAGATTAGCACCAAAAGAATTCGGTCCGACTGGGATGACATGCTCCGGGTGGCAGGCTCTCTCAAAACAGGCATGGTACGACCCTCCCAGTTAATGCGGGTCTTCTCGACCGCCTCTGGGTCGACATCACTCACGAAGTCTATCCGGGATGTGGGTCGTATTGCCAAAACGTTGTTCATGCTTCACTACCTACGTGACGCGTCCTACCGGCGGCGCATTCTCACGCAAACGAATCACACGGAGTCGCGACACAAACTCGCACGTCATGGTCAACCAATAGCAGATGGCCGGAAACGCACGGTTGCGTGATTCATTTAGCAAAACTTCTGTGAACCAAATTGGTCATTTCGATATCTATATGGACTAGCGGGGACATCTGAACAGAAAGTTACGGTTTGGCGAGACCGCGCGTTCTGATGTAATAGCTCAGGCTTTTTGGTGTACCATAATTGAGATGCCTCTCCACGATTTGCTTTTGCGGAACACCGAGTAAGAGCAATTCCTCAATCCGGTCACGGTCTTTGTCATACATACTCGCTTGAATGGTTCCCTTTGGTTTGCCAAGAACAACACCTTGAGCCTTCCTAGCAGCGAGAGCCTCTCTGGTACGGAGTGAAATGAAATCACGCTCAATCTCGGCAAACAAAGCCAACAGGGTAATCATGACTTTAGCAGTCATATCCTGAAGACCTTGACCGACATGAAGATTCTGCTTGATGATGACAAGCGTTACACCGTGATCTACGAGCTGGTTTATCAGAAGAATGACTTCGCCAGTACTACGACCCAGGCGGCTCAGCTCAGTGACCAGCAGTCTATCACCCGGTTGCAACCGTTGCAGTAATTCCTCAATACGTCGTTGGCGGCTGGTGTGACGAGATGAGCGGGTGACTTCCATAAAGTCATCCACATGCCATGCTTGCCGATTAGCAAACTCCAAAATCTCATGGCGTTGGTGATTGATATCCTGTACGAGTGTTGAGGCACGGATATAGGCAATGGTCTGGCTCATGTCTCAAGATAACCTTTTTGGGAGCGTAATCAGGGTGCATATGAGATAAAGATAGTATGGGTTATCATAAGATTATAGCACCCTACAAAATGACGTTATTTGTTCGCGTAGATTGCAGGTCCTTGGTGACAAAATACTGAAATATTGTGGGTTCATCATGTAGAAAGTTACGGTTTCAGCAGATGATTGGACTTTGAAACCGTAACTTTCTGTTCAAATGTCCCCGCTAGTCCAGCATGTACGATAAGGACCGCGAGCGTATCGTTGAACTGATCGAACTGGGCGTGTCGATCCGGCATATCTCGTCGCATCACCTGGAATATGGCTCTGCCTCCAGCCTGCATTACTATGTGACGACACGCGCGCTGCAAGTGAAGTGAGCCGTACTCATCTCTCATTAATCGAGTGGGCGCTCGTTGCACAGATGTTAAACCAGGGCCTTATAGAATTTATCGCGACAATAACCCTAACTTAAATCGGCACAGGTAGTGTCCCTGTGCGTGTGATGCACAGTTATACAGGCTGGCGTGCACGCATCTCCTTTTCGAGAATGGATAGATGGAGTCCCGATATGTTTCGCAAATTGCTTACATCTCTTTTCGTGCTTTCTAGCTTAATGGTTTTGTCCGTGTCGGTCGCCAGTGCCCAGGAGACCTGCTCTGCGGACGCGCCGTGCGACATCGTCGTATCGCAGGCATTCTCCGACCATCGTGGTGACTGGATCGCTGACGTGGCGGCTCGCTTCAACGCCGAGTACCCGCAGTTTAACGTGATTATCGAGTCCCCTGGCGCCTACCGCGCGATCTTCGACAACTACATCCTGGCCGCGGACTCCGGTGGCGACACGCCGGAAATCGCCCAGTTCTTCGAGGCTGGCCTGGAGTTCGCTACGGACAGCGGCTACTTCAAGCCCGCCGATGAGATCATCGCTGGCCGCGAAGAGGTTCTTGGCCAGGAGGTGGCCTTCGATGACATCATCCCGGTGATTAGCAGCTACTACAGCATCGACGGTGTGTTGACATCGGTGCCGTGGAACACCTCCATATCCACCAGCTACGCCAACATGGACCTGCTGGGCAGCGTCGGCATCGAAGAAGTGCCGAGCACCTGGGACGAACTGATCGCCACTTGCGAAACGCTGCAACCGCTGGTGGACGCTGGTGAGATCGAGGGTTGCGCTGCGTGGCCGTTCGACAACTGGTTCACCGAAGGGTGGCTCGCCCAGATGAACCAGTTCCTCGTGGACAACGAAAATGGCCGTGCGGGCCGCGCCACCGAAGTGCTGCTGACGACCGACGAGATCGTCTCCATTGCAGACTTCTACCGCGAGATGTACCGCAACGGCTACTACGTGTACACCGGCACCCGCCGCGACTGGGGTGGTACCCGCGCATTGTTCGGCCAGGGCCAGGTGGCCTTCCACATCTCCAGCTCCGCTAGTGCGCGTAACATACTCGAAGACGCCAACGCTACTGGCTTCGAAGTTGGCACGGGCTTCCTCATCCACAACGACGACTACGAGAACAACGGCAACGTCCTCGGTGGCGCGACTATGTGGATCACCGACGGCCTGGACCCGGAAGTTGAAGATGGCGCGATGGCCTTCCTGCTGTTCCTGAACAACACCGAGAACAGCGCTTCGCACCACACCGCCTCTGGCTATGTGCCGATTCGCTTCTCCTCTGTGGAGCTGCTGCAAAACCTGGAGCCGGGCAACGAACTGTTCTGGGACATAGAAACCAGCAGCCGCATCGACATCGAGGGCAGCAACTGGTTCGAGACCAACCCGAACTACCTGACTGGCTCCGAGCAGTTCGCGGCCTCCAACGTGAACAACGCCGCCGCTGGCGCCAAGTTCGGTACCTTCCGTGAAACCCGCGACATCATCGAAATCGGGATGGAAGAGATCATGCTCAACGACGCCGAGCCGCTCCCGATCCTCGAGAGCACCAAGGCCGAACTTGACGCCCTCCTCGAAGAGTACAACCTGCTGTACGTCGGCGAGTAATTTCGCCCGTTAGGGTAATCGCTTCTCAGCGGGGGCAGGGCGCGTGCTCTGCCCTCGTTTTGGTGCACTAGGAGGCATTATGTTCGTAATTTCACCGCTCGTTATCACATTGGCGATGGCCCTGGCTGGCGCGGCGGTTTTCTATGTTTTGTTCCGTGCCCATGCGATGGGCACACGCCTGTGGGCGCTGGGCGGCGGCGCGGCGGCTGGGGCGATCGGCACACAGGTATTCATGCAACCGCTGGGCTATTGCTCCTTCGAAACCGAACGCCTGGCGGACCCCGAAACCGCAACTGCCGACGTGATATTTGGCATCATCTTGATTGCGGTGGGCGTGTTGCTCGTTGGTGCGCTCGTTCACTGGTTCATTTCGCGCGTTTCCAGCGGGCAGAGGGTCATCCCAAGGCCCGACTTTTACCCGGGCACGTTTACATCGCGGTTTGCGCCACTCCTCGCGGCGGTCTTCTTGCTACCGACGATCATAACTCTCATCGTCTTCCATTATTATCCCCTCACGCAAACGTTTCGTGTCGCGACGCGCATCGTGCGGTTGGGTGCACCGCGTACTGTGTTCACCTGTATGAACAACTTCATCGGCATCTTCAACGACGGCTACTGGTATACGCTGTTTATCACCGTCGCCATCGCTGTGGGTGTGGTGGTGGTGGGCATGAGCATCGCGCTGCTCATCGCCCAAATGGCGAACCAACCCATTCGGGGTGCGAACATCTACCGGGCGTTGCTCATCTGGCCGGTTGCGATTTCGCCGGTCGTGGCGGGTGTCCTGTTGCAATTGCTGCTGAACCCGGTTACGGGTGTGGTGAACCACCTCATCGAAGGTGCGGTGGGGGTGAGGGTCCCCTGGTTGGGTGTGATGCCCTGGGCGGCCATCAGCATTATCCTCACGGCGGCCTGGAACCAGAGCGGGTTCAACATTTTGTTCTACATTGCCGGGCTGCAAAACGTGGATAACGAACTGCTGGAGGCAGCGGCCATCGACGGCGCGAACCCGTTCCAGGCATTTTTCCGCATCACCTTACCATTGTTGTCGCCGTTCACGTTCTTCCTCATCGTCACGAACACGATTTACGCGTTCTTCCACACGTTCGGCGTCATCGACGTGTTGACGCAGGGCGGCCCGGCGCGCGATACTGCAACGGCCATGTACATGGTATACGTTGTCGGCGTGGAGAGTAAAAACCTGGGTCGTGGCGCAGCTCAGTCGATCGTGCTGTTCGTGATGGTCGTTGGCATTACGATTCTCCAGTTCCGCTCCTCCCGCGATCGCATTACGTACGGAGTTTAATGATGGCGAAGATTTCAGAAAATAAGGCAACCCTGGCCCAACCGACGCAGACACAGTCGTCGCTACTTATGCGGGTAGTGCCGAAGCGCTGGTATGCGCACCTCATCCTCCTATTTGCGATCCTCATCACCGGTTTTCCGTTGTACTACGCGGCGATGGTGGCTACGCAGAACAACCAACAGGTCATCGCATACCAGCTTTACCCGGGCATTGACCTCGCCGCGAACTGGGAGCGCGTGTTTGGCCGGGTAGGGCTGGGGCGTAATATGCTCAACAGCGCGCTTATCTCCGTCACAGTGGCGACCGGCAAGGTGCTGTTTTCGCTGGCGGCGGGCCTCGGCCTGGTGTACTTCCGGTATCCGGGCAAGTGGTTCGTGTTCGGGTTCATCCTCGTAACGTTGATGACGCCCACCGACGTGCTCGCGATTGCCCTCTTCAGGTTGATGAACGGCCTCGGCTGGGGAAACACCTTCCAGTCGCTTACGGTGCCGTTCTTCGCCAGTGCAACGAGCGTGTTCTTGTTCCGCCAGCACTTTATGAGCATCCCGCCGGAGCTGAGCGAAGCCGCCCAGTTGGACGGCGCGACGCCGCTGCAATTTTTGTTCAAAGTGCTCATCCCGCTTAGCTGGAACACCATCGGCGCACTGCTGGTGATTATTTTCCTGGACACGTGGAACCAGTATCTGTGGCCGCTTATCATGATCAGCGACCAGGACCGGCAGGTGGTGCAGGTCGGCATCGCGCGGATGGTCGGGATGATCCAGCATGAACCGGACTACGGCCCGCTGATGTTGGGCGCGGTGGTGTCGAGTGTGCCGCCGTTGACGATTTTCCTGTTGTTGCAGAAGCAGTTCATGAGCGGCTTCTCGATCACGCGGGATAAGTAGCGTCGATCCTTCTGGGGTGCGTAATTTCGCGGACGCGCAGAAGCGCGTTCCTACACATGATACCGCGCTTGTCGCACGTAGGGGCGGCCTTCTGGCCGTCCGCGACCCCAATATCACCAGCGTAACAGATGCCCAATCGGGGGAGCACCCACGCAGGTGCTCCCATACACCAAGCTACGCACTAACACACGCTGAACGGGCTGTTTGGCGCGTTCGACTTAACTGTTTACCCCACACCAGGAGGATATGACATGGCGAACAAATTGCTGTTGTATATGGTCGATGGCGTTGCGGCGGAGCACTACGAGGCCGACCGCACGCGCTTCCCTAATTTTTATGCGCTGGAGCAGCGCGGCTTCCGTGTGAAGAACTTGCACTCCGTCGCGCTGGGCACGTCGTTCCCGGGCCGCACGGGGATGCTGACCGGCGTCAGTGCCGATGTGAGCGGCGTCTACGGAAACAACATCTGGGGGGGCGAGAACTTCCGCTATGCCTCGCCGGATGATGTAGCCGTACCGACGATTCCGCAGCGCGCGAAAGAGGCCGGGATGACGGTCGCGTGTTTGGGCGCGGGGATGGTCCGCTTCGAAGATGCGCACACGGTCGTGCCGCC
>CAWUJQ010000235.1:0-7237 GCA_963922445.1 uncultured bacterium | reverse complement strand
CCTCTTTTTTTTTTACCTCTACCTCCAGCTCCTCGTTGACCATCTCCTGATCCCCTCTTTTTCCCCTCTCCTGTTGTCCTTGATGGTGTTGCTGCTGCTGACCTTGTTGGCCCTGCTGCTGCTGTTGCTGCTGCTGGCCTTGCTGCTGCTGTTGTAGGTTCTGCTGGGCACCCTGCGCTTGCTGCGCGCCCTGCTGCATCTGCTGCTGCGATTCCTGAAGCTGCTGCTGCTGTTGTTGGCCCTGCTGCAAGTTCTGCTGGGCCTGACCCAACTGCTGCTGCGCCTGCGGGGTGTCGCCGTTTTGCAGCGACTGCGACGCGCTTTCCATCGACTGGACGGCTTCGGGGTTCGTCTGCTGGAGCGCTTCGGCGGCTTCGTCCAGCGCATCGGCCATGCTCTGCTGCTCGGATTCAGACGCGCCGTCCAGCGATTCGGCCATCTCTTGCAGGCGTTCTTCCAGGGACTGCGCCCCTTCTTCGCCTGCACTGGCTTCACTTTCACTGGCTTCGGCCTCACTGCCCGTCATACCGCTTTCCAGGGCTTCGCGGGCATCGGCCATGGCCTGCTGCTGCGCTTCGAGCTGCTCGGCCATGCTGTCCGCTTGCTCTTGCAGGGCGGCTTCCATGTCTTCGAGCGTGGCGAACGCCTCTTCTGGCGTGATGTCCGGCTGTTCCAGCGTTTCGATGCTGGTGTCCAGTTCGCGCAGCAGCCCCTCACGGTCATCTTCGCTGATGGCACCGTCGGTAGCGACCTGTTCCGTGATGTCACGCAAATCGTCGGCAGCCTCTTCAATCGCCTCATTGACCTGCGCTTCTTCCGCGACGGCGGCCTCGGTGGGGTTCGGCCACACCAGCAGCACCGTCAGCACGCCCGCCATAATTGCAACCATTGCCCAGTCCTGCCAACGTGCATACAACCGGATGACCTCACGCGGCTTGACGGTTTGGGCACGGGTGACGGCGTCGTCTAACTGGCGGCTGGTGAACTCCTCGTTGGAGCGAATTTTGCCGCCGATAAGTTCCAGTGCCGTGGAAATACGCTCGTTAAGCGTAAACATCAGGTCGAACTTTTGCGCGGCCTGCTGCACGCTGCGCGGATAAACCAGCACAACGACAATCAGCGAGACTAACCCCGCGCCGACGGCAGCCAGCGTGTAATTGAGAATGTCTTCGCTGAGCATAAACGGACGAAAGCGCGAAATAATCGCCAGCACCAGCCCCAGCACAATACCGGGCATCAGGCTAATGGCGAACCAGCGCACAAGCTGCTGCAAACGCAGCCGTCTGTCCCAGGCGCGCACGAGTACGTTAAGCGTCTTCTGTTGATCGGGGTGAAACGGTTGGGTCGTCACAGGCGATGACCTCTTGATTGGCAAAGGTTAGCACCAGTCTATCATAACCCGCGGGCAGATTTCTAATGATGGTGTTGGGATGTTGAGATCATATGCCCCGGCCAGGGTAATCTAGCTTCCATAGCCAGCGTGATGCCCCCCAAACATTGATGGTTTTTCATATGGCGGCGCAACGCAGTACGCTATAATGGCGTTTGGAGCCGATACCACTCCGCAACCCTGAACGCCAGCCATTAGCAGGTACGACGGTGCCCTACTCACAAATCGTTCTCCCCAAAGGCCGCACCCGCCGCGATCAGCTTGAGCGCATGGTACGCGCTATTTGGCACGACACCAATGCGCTGCTGCACGAGTTCCGCTTGCCGCTTGTCACCTTTTTACTCGCGACATTGGGCGGCGGTTGGCTATACGGCGAGGTCTATCATCTGTATCACCCCGACCTGCCCCGCATCGCCTATGCTGACTTGCCCTGGATGATGGCGGCCTTGATGGTGCTGGAACCTGTCCACGAGGTGCCAAGCGAGCTAGGCTTGATCGCCTTTTGGTACGCGATGCCCCTGCTGGCGGTGTACGCTATCGGCCAGGGTGCGGTAGATTTTGTTCGGCTGTTTTTCAATCGAAGTAACCGGCGTGACGCCTGGGAGGAAGCTGTGGCCGCAACCTATCGCAATCACATTATTATCGTGGGGCTGGGGCATGTAGGTGAGCGCGTGCTGAATACGCTGGTGGCGATGGGCTTTGAAGTCACGGCCATTGACCACGACATCACCGAAGAGTTAGACAGACGCCTGAACAGCCTGGGCGTGCCGTCCATCATTGGGGATGCGCGCAGCATTGACGTGCTGGAAAAGGCCGGGATAAGCAAAGCAGCCTCGCTCATCGTGGCCACCTCAAAAGACCATGTGAACCTGGAAGTGATTATGCGCGCCCGCGACATCAACCCGGACATGCGCATTGTGTCCCGCATGTACGACCCGCAGTTTTCTAACCAGTTGAACCGTTTTTTGGGTGTGCAGGCCACGCTTAGCTCGTCGGATTTATCTGCCCCGGCTTTTGCGGGCGCGGCAGTGGGCATCGAAATCACGCAAACGCTGCACATTGGCAACATGGAATACAGCATGATCCGCCTGGACGTAGAGGCGGGGTCGGCCTTCGACGGCAAAACGATTGACACCCTCCAGGACGAGTACGAAATGGACATCGTGCTGCACGGCTGCGACGGCGAGATGACCGTCCACCCCGAAGGCGAAATTTGCGTCGCTGGCGGCGATACGCTGGTGGTCTTTGCCGAGCATCGCCGCATTATGGAAATCGTGTCGCAAAACCGCCCGACACCGCGCCTCGCGGCCAAACACGACTGATGCTCACAAGATTCAATAATCGCCTGCCCTCACGCTGGCGCTGGTATGTGATTGGCCTGTGGGCGGCTCTTGGCGTCATCCTGATAGGTATCGTTATCTTGCTGGTGAGCCTGTTCATTGGGCCACGCGGTGGGACGGCGTTTTCCAGCAGCGTGACCAACAACATCCGGGCCATCTACCGCGACGGCCAGCGGATGGGCAACCAGCGCGATGTGTTCTCTAAAGTAGGCGATAGCATCACTGCCACGCAACAGTTCCTCACGCCGATTGGCAACGGGGACTACGATTTGGCCAGTTACCGCAGCCTGCAAAACACAATTGACTACTACAGCGGCGGACAGGTGCCGTCGGGCAATCCGTTTAACCGGCGCTCGCTGGCAGCGGGGGTGGGCTGGTCGGCAATGGCCGTCCTTGACCCGGACTTAGCCAACAAAAACGTGTGCGGGCAAGATGAATCGCCCTTGGTGTGTGAGTATCGGGTGGCCAAGCCGTCTGTGGCGCTGATTATGCTGGGCACCAACGACGCTACCTTCCTGGGCCGTGTGGAATACACCGAGTCCATGCAACAGGTCATTGAAACGACCATCGACATGGGTGTCATTCCGGTGCTGAGTACCATTCCCGACCAGCCGGGGAATCAAGAGAAGGTCAATGCGTTCAACGCCGCCCTTGTAGAACTCGCGCAAGAATACCGCCTCCCCCTGTGGGACTATCACGACGCGTTGGACGAGCTGCCGCAGCAGGGCATCTCCGCTGATGGCATTCACCCAGAAATCCGCGACAACCCGGCTCATTTCACGCCGGATAACCTCCGTTACGGCTACCCCGTCCGCAACCTGACCGCGCTGCAAATGTTGGCCGCCGTGCAGCAATCCCTGCCGCGCTAACGCTGGCCTCTCGCAGCAGCCTATGCCATCATAACAGGGTGTTCGCAACATCCAGCGGATGGCCTGAAGGCGGCCCCTACATAAGACTCGCATATAATTGTAGGGGCGCAAAACGGCGCGTCCGCAACCCATGCACCCGATATCTGGAGACTGTACCCTATGCGCCTGTTTGCCATGATGACCCTGCTGCTGATTGTTATTATCCCCGCCGCCGCTCAAGATACGCCGCCCACTGACGTTCCTGCTGAAGCACCCGCAGAAGCCGCTGTAACCTATCCTGTGCCGGGCGTGCCCGCCCTGCCCGGTGGTGTCGTCGGCAAGATGCGCGGCATCTACCAAACTGGACTCAACAACGGCTACCGGCCCAATGTGTTCACCAAAGTTGGCGATAGCTCCACGGTTACGTCGAACTTTCTCGGCCCGGTCGGGGACGGGCACACGCAGCTAGGCGACCAGTTCGGCTACCTGCAAGGCGTGATTGACTTCTACAATGAGGTGCCGCTGCGCACAGGCAACTCGTTCAACAATCAATCGCTTGCGGCAGGCATCGGCTGGACGGCGGCGGCGGTCACCAACCCGGACTACGCCAACAAGGGCATCTGTGAGAGCGATGAAAGCCCGCTGCGCTGCGAGTTCCGCATCAGTCGGCCTACCATCGCGCTGATTATGATCGGCAATAACGAGGTGACGTACCTGTCGGTAGAGGACTACACCGCGAATATGCAGCGCATTATCGACACATCTGTAGAAAAGGGCGTCATTCCAGTGATTAGCACGCTGCACGACCGGCGCGGCAACACAGAAAACGTCCAGGTGTTTAACAACGCGCTGCGCCAACTCGCTGCACAGAATCAAGTGCCGCTGTGGGACTACGCCGCTGCGATTGATCCACTGCCGAACAACGGCCTGACGACTGACCGCACCCATCCCAACTCGCCGTCAAGCTGGTACCGGGGCGCGGTGGACTTCACCGGGGATAATCTGCAATACGGCTTCACGATGCGCAACCTGACGGCGCTGCAAATGCTGCACGCGATCCGAGGGGCGTTGGGGTGATCGGTTTTAGGGCTTTAGGTGGCGGACGCGCCGTTGCGCGTCCCGCTGCGTCCGCTGACAGTAAAACCAGCGTGAAATCTAAACCGTCCCGTTAAGCGCAGACGACGGCCTGGCCTGCCCATCACTGACGAATGCGGGCAGTGTAAAGTGGAACTCCGCGCCCTTGCCGAGTTCGCTCTCCACCCAGATTTTGCCGCCGTGGGCTTCCACGGCCAGCTTGCAAAACGCCAACCCCAGCCCGACGCCGTTCGGCCCGTCGTTGTACTTCACGCGGCTGAACTTGTCGAAAATCCGATCCCGCATTTCCGGCGGAATGCCGGGGCCGTCGTCTTTGATGATGAACCGAACCGTGTTGATTTCCTTGTACACCCGCACCGTAATCTGACCGCCGTCGGTGCCGTATTTGGTCGCATTTTCGACCAGGTTCGTCAACACCCGCCGGATCATATCCGGGTCCATTTCGGCTTCGGGCAGGTCGTTGCTCAGGTCTAACTTCATCGACAGGTTGGCGTTTTCCACAATGGCGCTCGTCTGGTCAAGCGCGCTGCGCACCACCCGGTCAGGGCGGATAATGCGCGTGTTGATGATCGTGTTGCCGCCTTCCAAGCGCTGTACGTCCAGCAGGCTGGCGATCATACGGTTCAACTGCACCACACTGCTTTCCGCTGCCATGAACGACTTCTGCCCCAGGTTGCTATCCGCAGGCACGGCGCGCTTGAGCGCCGCCAGACTAAACTTGATATTTTGCAGTGGGGCGCGCAAGTCATGGAAGATCATCGCCGTTAAGTCCTGGCGCAGGTTGTCCAGCGCCACCTCACTGCGGATGTCCTGCATTACGTATTCGATGACGGGTTCATCGCGGAAGGTACGCTTGCGCACCTTAAGCCGCACCGGGATTTCTTCGCCATCAGCCGCTTTCATATGCGTCATGAACGCCGACAGGTGATTCGTCTTCATGGAGGTGGTGTGGCCGCTGCTGGCCGGGAAGCGCTTGCGCGACAGGTGAATGTCTTTGATGGACATGCCAACGATGGCATCTGGCTTGTAGTTTAAAAAGCGGCACGCCTCGCGGTTGGCCTTGATAATAATGCCTGTGCGATCGGTGAGCAGCACGGGCGTAATCAGGTCATCGAACAGCCACTGGAAGTGTTCACTGGAGCGGCGGTCGTCCATGTGGCCACGTGTACGCAGTACCGTTTCCGCCACTAGCATACCGATTTCTTCCAGCATAGCCGTTGCCCGTGCGTCAAAGCCATCCACAGCCGGATGCACGAACATCATGACGCCGATTTCATGCTCACCTACGCGCAGCGGTACACCAATCGCGGAGCCTGCCTGCGGTGCTTTGACATCTGGCGGCGGCATCGGGAAGCGTGTGTCGTGGTTAATATCCCGAATGATGATCGTCCGCTGGCTGTGATACACAAAGCCCAGCAGCCCACGCCGATAGAGGTGTTCCCACAGGCCCGGCCCTATGCTGTCCATGTCCAGCGTGAGCGCGGTTTCGACTTCGTCTTCGACGGCAAACGTCAGGATGCAGCCCGTGCGCAGCAGCGTGTGCTTGCCGATGCGCTCCAGGATGCCCTGAATCAGTTGGTCAACTTCAAGGGCGTCTTGTTGGTTCAGGTAGCGCGAAATTTCGTACAACGTGCGCCAGCGTTGGCTGTCATTTTCGATAATCATGCCGCTGTTCCGTTGGTTTTTAGCAACCGAATTGTAACGTCCAGTATAGGGGATTGGCGGGTTTTCGTAACGATCTTTAATAGTATTTTATTGGGCTAGGCGTGAAAGTTTCTTCATTTATAAACGAAACACAAATTGTTTCAATGTGACGTTCGTCCCATTTACGCAAAATCCACGTAAAGCACGCCATTTACTCGCTCACAAACAAAGTCGTCAAGTATAGAAAATCGCTCTGTGGTGAGCCATCCGCCGCACTGACGATCAACGACGCCTCCGCCCCCGGATCATACACACTCATCACCAACGCATACTCGCCCGCAGCCACGTCACACGGCACGGTCACGTAACGTGCATCAATATGGAACATCTCCGGCACCCATACCGCCGTCGGCAGCAGCGTGAGGTCGCTGTTAGCGGTGGCGACCCCGTTCCCGCTGTTATCCACCATTGCGATTTGCATACTGTAGTTCGCATCCAGGCGACGCTCGGCCAGCCACCAGCTTTCCACACGCACGCGCTGGCACGGCTGCACCTGCACATCATCGCGCAATGACCAGCTTTGCAGCGTGAGTGCGTCACCGAAGCGGTTCATCACGCCCACCTCGTCGGGGAGGGGGCGGCGTTCACCCGCGCTCACATCAAACAGATAGGCGTGCTGGTTTTCCGGCGTGACGGGCTGCGTGAGCAAAAGCAGCTCGTCATCGGTATCCGGCGGCAGGAAGACGGGATCAGCGTGGTAGTAGGGCAACCGCGTCACTACGTAGTCTGCCGCTGCGATGTCTTTCGTCAGGTACTGATCCTGCAAATAAAAGCCCAGCACAAAACAGTAGTCATCTTCAATCACGCACTCACCATCACTCACATTGACCAGCACGTTACGGCCCTCCCCGTCAATGCGC
>CAWUJQ010000234.1:0-7244 GCA_963922445.1 uncultured bacterium | reverse complement strand
TTCTTTCTGGAAAGAAAGAAGAGAAATAGAGAATCCTTTTGATGCGATTGCCCTGGGCATCGGAGCGTGGCATGTGAACGTCGATTGTCCCGGAGAGCCGACGTTCACAGGGGATGTTACAGGTTCTTCAAGATCAGCCGGGTAACCGTTTTGACAATCCACTGGACGTTTTCGTTTTTGTTGGTCGCCTGCAAATCGCGCAGCATGGGCAGCGCTTTAAAGCCCATCGCCTTCAACTCGTAAAAGGCGGCGTTGGCGGCGTCCACGTCTTGTTGGGTGGCGTGAGGGTTAAAGGGCAGTGCATCACGATAGTCGTTGATCTCACCCCCCGTATACTCCATAATCGCCACAAGCTGGCGCACGCGCTCACCCGTTGCATTAAGGTTACTTGCTACCATTGCTCTGTCTCCCGTTAATCTGCAATCTATCTTTATGGTTCTAGTCTAGCAAACCCTTTCGCTATCTTTTGTTAATTATTTGTTTGTTTTACGTTTACGGTTTTCACAGGCGCGGCTTGCGCTCATGAATCGAATGTGAACACAAACTGGCCTGCTGCTTCATCGTAGCGGACGGGCGGCGGCGTATAGTCCAGGTTGAAGGTGGCGGCCATCCACCCGGCGACGGCGGGCGCTAACCCTTCCACCTGATAGCTTTCCGGCGTGTAGTCCAGGCGCAGCACCTCCACGACGACGTCGAAGCGTTCCGTTTTGTCGGTGTAGGCTTCTGCCAGCAGCGATATACCGTACAGCAGCCACTCGCGCTGGTCTTCTGGCAGATGGTGCGCCCCCAAATACACGCCCGGTTCCGCCTCATACACCTGATCGCCCACAAATTCGTCCAGGTCAACCACCTTGCACTCGATGCCAATGCGCAGCTTGTGACCACTGGCCTGTGCCTTATACGTGTACATCATCCGTCCGCCTCTCCCTCCGTTATCGTAATCTGCACGTCGGTCACACCCTCTACGCCAATCCAGAAGGGCCGCACCAACTCATAGGGGCAGTCGCCCTCGGTGATAAAGCGCGCCGTGACCTGCAACACATTATCGTCCAGCGTGAAGTCTACAATCTCGTGATCCGCCGTGCAGCCTGCCCCCACACTCCAGGTGCCCGCCAGCACACGCAACCCGTCCGCAAAGTCGAACGGGTTGCGGTCAACGGGTTGGCGACACAGGCCGCTGCTGTCGGCCAAGTTGTAATAGCGGATGTGTTCGTCCGCGTTGCGCAGCACAACCACTTCACCCGCCGCGTCCAGGGCCGCTTCAAAGCAAATGCCATACATCGTGTCGAGTTCGTTCGTCCACGGGAAGGGCGGTTCAGTGGGAGTTGGTTGTGGGGTGATGGTCGCAGTAGCTGCGCCCTCGGTGGTGGCGGTCACGGGCAGCGACACCGTCGCGAGGATGCCAGCTGTGAGCGTGACGGTGGGGGCAGGGTCTTCCGCTTCGCCAAAGGTGGGCACTTGAATCACGGTGCAGGCGAGAAGAATTGTGCAAAAAAGCGCAAAAGGGCCATAAAATTTGAGTGTTTTCACAAACGCTTTCCGTAAGCTGTGGTAATATACGTTGCAACTGGTGCGCTCAGGCATGGGCTGTGCTAGTATCCTAACGCTTACGCTCTATTCATCAACTCAGGACACGACCGCTATGCGTATCCTTGTGATATCTGATATTCACGCAAACCTCACCGCCTTCCAGACGGTGCTTGAACACGCTCAGGGCGAATGGGACTACGTGTGGTGCCTGGGCGATGTAGTGGGCTATGGCCCCGACCCAAACGAGTGTGTTGACCTGCTGCGCAGCCTGCCCCACCTGTGCCTGGCCGGGAACCATGACTGGGCGGCGCTCAACCGCCTGGACATCCGCACGTTTAACCCGGACGCACGCAAGGCCGTGCAGTGGACGCAGGATACGCTGCGTGACGATGTGGTGGAATACCTGGAAGCACTGCCCACCACCTTTGTTATCGACAATTATACGCTGGCGCATGGCAGCCCGCGCGAACCGGTGTGGGAATACATCCTGGAACCGCTGATTGCCGCGCTCAACTTCAGCCAGTTTGAAACTGACTACTGCCTTGTGGGTCACACGCACCAGCCCGTCATCTACGTGATGACGAGCGAACAGGGCGACACCAAGGCCATCGCGCCCAACTACGGGCGTCCGCGCACGCTGAACGGCCAACGCCAGATTATCAATCCCGGCAGTGTCGGCCAACCCCGCGACGCCAATCCAAAGGCTGCCTACGCCATTTTGGACTTAAACAACGGGACGTTTGAGCATCGGCGCATCGCCTACGACATCAGTGCAGTGCAAAACCGGATGCGCGCCGCTGAGATGCCAGAGCGGCTCGTCGCCCGCCTGGAACACGGCTGGTAAGCCAAGCCACGCATGAAAATCGGTGTCATCTCCGACGTACATGCCGACCTCGCCCGGTTGACAGCGGCGCTGGCGCTACTGGACGGGCACGGGGTCGATGAGATGATCTGCGCGGGCGATTTGGTAGACGGTGGCTACGACGAAAACGCTGTGATTGACACGATGCGCAGGCGTAACATCCCGACGGTGCAGGGTAACCACGACCTCGGCGTCATTGCTGAGCAGGCATGGCTGCGCCGCCAAGCGGTCACGCTTCACCGCCGCGACGACGATGAACCTGAACCCGACGACCTCATCACCACGAAACATATTGCGTGGCTAACTGCGCTGCCCCTGATGCGCGAACTTGAGTTTGCGGGCGTCAAGGTATGCCTTGCGCACGGTACCCCCTGGAGCAACTGGCACTATTTCTTTCCCACGTCAACACCATTGGAATGCAAGCGGGTGTTCAACAACACGAGCGCAGACATCGTGGTGCTGGGTCACACGCATATGCCAATGCGCTTGCAGTACGGTGACAAGTGGATTTTCAATGCCGGGTCGGTCTATCACAACCGCTATCCCATCCTGCATACGTGCGGCATCCTCACGCTGCCGGACGTTGCCTTTGATGTGTACGACATAGACACTGGCGATGTCATTCCGATTCCTGCAACGACCGTCACACCACCGACGTAAACAACCTAAACTGCACGGACGCGCCGTTACACGCCCCGGTCTTTGGAATTACCGATTCGCGATTGCTTTCTCCCAAGGATCGCGGTCCCCGGTTTGCACCAGCACCAACTTTGACTCAATATACAGTCGTAGCTGCTTGAGTTGTTCAATCTGTGCGTCGACTTCTACCAATTTACCTAGCAACAATTGCTCCTTATCAGCATCGCTCAGCTTGTCGGACTCCCACTGCTCAATTAGAGACTCAATTTCTGTCAATGTGAAACCCAGCAGCTTTCCCCAGCCAATGAGCCGTAGCCTATTAACAGCCACCTCATCGTAGTCACGGTAGTTGTTTGGCAGCCGCTCAAAGTGCTTGTTGGTGAGCAAGCCCTTTTTCTCGTAGAACCGAATCGTGTCGACGGATAAGCCCGTTTTCGTCGCCAGTTCACTGATTTTCATCGCATCCTCTCTTGACTCCAGACTATACTCCATAGTTTACCATGCCGGGCATAAACCAAAACTTTCAGGAGATGGGTAGCCATGTCCTCACGATGGGTACGCTATGGTGTCGGGCTGTTTTTGGTGCTGGTAATCGTCGTCGTTGGGGCGTTTACCTATTCTGCCATGATCTTGAATACTGTCAGCAGCACCCCTATCACAGCGGCCCCCAACACATTTGATGGGCGCTACTTGCTGGCCCTATCCGATGCTGACATGGTCGGAACAGCTTACGCGGACGGCGTGCTGATGCAGGTACCTGGCGACCGTGACACCTTAAGCATCGTCCCGTTGCCACTAGACAGCGATACGCCGCAAATCCGCGAGGTGTTCGCATCGAACTCGGTAACATCCTGGCCGCAGGTGCTGGTGCCGTCGCCGGATGGCGACCGCGCCTACATTGTCGAAACGTCTGGTGAGATTGCCGACGACGTGGCGGTGTATCCTGATTTGCTATCCAACCCTCCACTAGGGCGTTCGCTAACGGTGGTTGAGGTCGAAAGCGGTGACACAGCCGTCTATGATGTTGTGGACAACCCCGTTCATGTCAATTTGCACCCGCAAGCGCACTACGTGTTGGTCGCGTCTGGGGAGCAAGGTCGTCAAATCGGAATATTGCCCGTGGCCACCCTGGACGACCCCGAAACGTATCAGTTCTTCCCGATTGTGAGGGGCAATGGCGACCCCGCCCAGGAAATCACGTCGGTGGCGTGGCACCCAGACGGAGCGTTTATCGCAGTGGGTATCGACCGCTCCGAACTGGCCTTTTATACCGTGGCAGAAGCCGATGACGGCACCCTATCCCTGGCACAACACGGCGCTCACCTGTCACTGGGCAACACCATCACCTACGGCCAGTTCACCTCCGACGGCAACCACTACCTCACAGCGGAGATTAACTGGAATGCGGTTCCAGGCGTATTGGGGTACGTCCTTAACCCACCCGGCGAGATGATCTCAGTACGTTTTGACCCATCCCCGGCGGCTGACCATGCGGTTGCATCCCGTGTGACTGTCGGGCAAAGTCCAGAGGGTTTTGCCGTCAGCCCAGATGAGACCCTGGTTGTTGCGGTAGATATGCGGCGCACGTTCTTGCCAGATAACCTATCTTTCGTGGCGGGCACCGACCTCAACTCGTTGTCGCTGCTAACGTTTGACACAGAGACGGGCGACCTGACGCTGGTTGACCAGTACGGGTTTGAGGGCGTTTTGCCGGAGCACGCCGCCTTTGATGCCGATGGCGACGCGCTGGCCGTGGCAATCTACAACCGTCGGGATGACCCGATGGCCCCCGGCTATCTGGAGTTCTGGAATGTGACGGAGGCAGATGGTGCACCCGCGTTAGCGCGCACCGACCGCCAGATTGATGTAGTGCGCGGCCCGCACGTCTTGGCGCTGGTGCCTTGATGCCTACTTCTCAAACGGAGCAGTGTTGTACACATACACCGACGAGCCACCTGTGGCCGTTTTGTAGTCGAACTCCGGCTCAATGAACTTAAACAGCCAGTGCGCGTCTGTGATGGACATATTCACGCAGCCGTGGCTTTGCGGATAGCCAAAGCCGTCATGCCAAAAGGTGCCGTGCAGCGCAATCCCGCCGTCAAAAAACGACGTCCACGGCACCTCTTGCAGATAGTAGAAGTCCCCCGGCAGGTCTTGGGTCATGTCGTCGCGCTGGTACATCCACGTCACGTTGTACGCGCCCTCGTTCGTCGGCCAAAAGGGGAGGCCCGTACTCACCAGCGTCGTGAAGACCGGGGCGTCGTCCTCATAGGCGGTCAGCACTTGCTCGTACAGGTCAATGCCCACCCAGCGCTCGGTCGTGACGGCATCTGGCTTGGCAATCGGATCGTGCACTGCCACCCGGAACTGGTGAATCCAGGCGTTATTGCCCACCTTGTACCAGTTGTAGCCGTCTACCTCAACGGTATCGAGGATGTAGAAGTAATCATAGCGGTAGAAAAACGTCGTGCTCTCGCTTGGCTCGTAGCCGGGGGCAGGCGCGGCCCACTGGTTAATCAGCGACCAGGCAATCGGATGCGGCTGCTCGGCGTCGTCCACCTGTAGACCTGTGAATCGCGACACCCACACGCCTGCCTTGCTCACCTGGGACATCTGAATCCACACGCCGTCACCCACACGGCCCCAATCGCCCTGCGTTTCATACACCGTGACGAAGTTGTCGCCCGCCTTCCAACCGCTGATGACCGTGCCTCCCGGCGCGTTGTAGAAGTTGAGCGCCTCACCATCATTGACGCGGTAGTAGTCCCGGTC
This sequence comes from uncultured bacterium, assembly GCA_963922445.1. Lineage (GTDB taxonomy): Bacteria > Chloroflexota > Anaerolineae > Aggregatilineales > Phototrophicaceae > DAOTTY01. Next base: position 1,441 of record CAWUJQ010000234.1, on the reverse strand, counting down.
AGTGAGCAGGTCGTCGTTCGGTTCCAGTTGCGTGACCTGCGGCACCGGCACCACATTGACCATCTCGTGCGTGCCGAGCGCGCCGCACTCGTCGCAGGCCAGCACGACTGTCCCTGCGCCGACCACCAAAGTAAACACTACCGCAACCTGTATCCATCGCTTGAGCATGCCACCGCCTCCGTATGTATTTTTTCCATGTGATACCACCTTAGCATAGTATCGGCGTCGCTTACCTGACGGCTTCCCCGCGCTGTGCCTGCTGATGCGTGGCAATTGCGGTAGAATACGATCAATGGGCCAACCGTCGCAAAGGATTGTGTCATCATGAAACGCGCCGCCATCATTTCGTTTGTACTGTTGATCGGTCTTTTTGCCGGGATGGGCGTGCCGCTGGCCGTCGCGCAGCAGCCCGTCGCCACCCCAGACCCGAACATTATCGTCATTCCACCGCCCACCGGCCTCGTGGACGACATCCTGAACAACCCGGCGGTGCTGACGCCCAACCCCACCGCCACGTTCAACCCGCAAGTGCCACCGGGCAGCCTGCAAATTGGCGATACGGCCATCGTCATTGACGAGCCGCTCAATGTGCGCACGCTGCCGGATGTGCAAGACGGTGCGGTGCTGTTGCAAATGCAGCGCGGCGAGGACGTGACCCTATTGGCGTTCAATAACGATTTATCCTGGGCGCTGGTGGACACACGCGGCCCGGCCTTTGCGGAGGGGTGGGTCAAAACGGAGTTTTTGCGGCGTCAGGGTGACTTTGAGCCATTCGAGGCGACCAGCATTCCGTCTACGCCCATTATTGAGGCGGCGTTTATCCTGCGGGCGCAGGAAACGGTGAACATCCGCAGCGGGCCGATTATCTTCACGCCGCGTGTGGGCATCCTGGCCGCCGGAGAAGAAGCCGCCATTATCGGGCGCAAATCCACCAACGAATGGTGGAAAATTCAAACGGCAAACGGCACGGTGGGCTGGGTGAGCGCCATTTACGTCTATGTGCCCGCGCCCGAAGCCTACTCTCAGGTGCCGCTTGCGGTAGAATAAAAGTTGCGAAGCAGCATGGGAATGCTATCCCAATTCATATATCGTGCGGCAATTGGTTAGGATACAATCATCGTTTGAGCCTGATGGACTGCCGACGCCTATCCTTAGATTGACGAATAGAGCCATGCCCATTGATACGTTTCACCGCAAAAATTACATTCAATACCGCTGGACGGCAGAGCAAAACCGTTATGATCGGCGGGCGACGCTCTATCAGCAGTTGAACCTCGCCACCACGCTGTTAGCAGTGGCCGCCGTTGCCGCCGCCCTCATCTTGATTCCGCTTTACCCGCGATTGCAACTGCCGCTGTTTGGGCTGGCCCTGGTTGCCATTGCCGTTAACGTCGTCTACGACTTCCGTGACCGGGCGCGCCGCTACCGGGGCGTGGCCGAC
>CAWUJQ010000233.1:0-7306 GCA_963922445.1 uncultured bacterium | reverse complement strand
CAAGATCTATGACATCAAACCCTATCGGCCTCGGATTGAAGGGCTATTTGCTCGCATTGAGTGCTGGACAAACCAGGATGACCCTCAGGAGACTTTTTGGCGTTCCATTTCACGTGACAACATCACTACCTGGTACGGCAAAGATATTAATAGTCGTATTTACAATCCGGCGAATCCTACCCAAATTTTTAGCTGGTTGATTTGCGAAAGCCATGACGATAAGGGCAACGTCATGGTTTATGGCTACAAATCGGAAAACTCACAGGGCATTGACGCCACTCAAGTTCATGAGCGTAACCGGACTGACGAAAGCCGTGGGGCGAATCGGTATCTGAAGTCCGTTCGCTATGGCAATCACACCCCTTATTTGCCAAAGCTAGAGCGCGATCGCCCCTGGCCAACGCCCCCAACAGCCCAGGCTCTCGATGCTGATGGTAATTGGATGGATGCCAGTGACAACTGGTGCTTTGAAGTCGTGTTCGATTATGGCGAGCATGATCCAGACCATCCTCACCCCAGTGACATAGGGAATTGGCATGCTCGGTCCGATCCGTTTTCCTCCTATCGGGCGGGGTTTGAGGTACGCACCTATCGACTCTGTCAGCGAGTGCTGATGTTCCATCATTTTCCTGGAGAGGCAGAGATAGAACGGGACTGTCTGGTCCGGTCAACGGATTTGCTCTATGCCTATGAGGTAGACCCGGCCATTGCCGAGAAGCCAATTTACTCCAAGCTGAATGCTGTAACCCAGACAGGCTATCAACGACATGTCTCTGAGGGGTATCGACAGAAGTCCATGCCGCCGGTCGAGTTCACCTATAGTGAGCCGGACATTGACGAGTCAGTGCGGGAGGTTGACCCCATTAGTCTAAAGAATCTACCAGAAGGCTTGGAGGGTAGCCGCTATCAATGGGTTGATCTGGATGGCGAGGGGATATCCGGGATTCTGACCGAACAGGGAGGAAGCTGGTTTTATAAGCGCAATCTTAGTCCAATCCATGAGGTTGAGAATAGTGACCAGGCCAGGCCAGCGGCGAAATTTGCGCCAGTGATGCAGGTGGGGCGAAAACCGACAGCAAGTTTAGCGGGGACGCAATTGCTGGATTTGGCAGGGGACGGCAAGCTGGATCTCGTAGCACTACGCACGGTGCCCTCAGGGTTTTATGAACGCTCTCCAAATGCCAACTGGGAAGGATTCCAACCGTTTAAGTCTTTGCCTGTAGTGAATTGGGGCGATCCAAATCTGAAATTTATTGACCTGAATGGGGACGGCCACAGCGATATTCTGATTACCGAAGACCATTGTTTTGTTTGGTATCCTTCCCTGGCGGAGGACGGCTTTGATCGGGCAGAGCGATCGCACCAACCCTGGGATGAAGAACAAGGACCACGCGTTGTCTTTGCCGATGGCACCCAATCGATTTATCTGGCGGATCTGTCTGGAGATGGGCTCAGCGATATTGCCCACATTCGCAATGGCGAGGTGTGTTACTGGCCTAATTTAGGCTATGGTCGGTTTGGGGCCAAGGTAACGATGGACCATGCCCCCTGGTTTGACACAGCAGATATCTTTGAGCAGCAGCGAATTGTGCTGGCGGATATTGATGGCTCCGGCACGACGGACATTTTGTATCTGAGCAAGGCGGGGGTGCAGGTTTATTTCAATCAGTCGGGTAATAGTTGGTCGGCAAAACGGATATTGTCAGGCTTTCCGGCCATTGATGACATGGCCTCGGTGACGGCGCTGGATCTGTTGGGCAATGGCACGGCTTGTCTGGTGTGGTCATCTTCGCTGCCGGGGAATGGGCGTCGGGTGATGCGCTATCTCGACCTGATGGGGGGACAAAAGCCCCATCTACTGATTAAGACGGCTAATAATCTGGGGGCCGAAACCACGGTGCAGTATGCGCCCTCAACCAAGTTTTATTTGCAAGATGAGCAGGCCGGAACCCCCTGGATTACGAAGATTCCCTTTCCCGTGCATGTGGTGGAGCAGGTTACCGTCACTGATAAATGGCGACAAACCACGTTCTCCAGTACCTACAGCTATCACCACGGCTACTTCGATGGCTTTGAACGAGAGTTTCGAGGGTTTGGTCGGGTTGAACAGGTGGATGTTGAGTCTTATGAGGCTTTTGAGCAGGGGAATCATGCCAGTCCCTACATTACCGATGACAAGAATCTTTATCAGCCACCGGTAAAGACGGTGACCTGGTATCACACTGGGGTGATGGTGGATCGAGAACGCATCCTTTCCCAGTTTGAGCAGGAATACTTTCCCCACTGGTTTGAGGCGCTTAACCCCGACGAAACTAATGTGTTGGGGTTCTTTCAGGAAAACCCTTTACCAGAGCCTGACCTTGTGGGTCAGAAATTGACAGCAGCGGAGTGGCGGGAGGCTTTGCGTGCTTGTAAGGGCATGCTGCTACGTCAGGAGGTGTATGAGCTGGATGTGGATGCTTTGGAAGCCGGGCGGCATCAGCCGGTCAAGCTGTTTTCTATGGCTTACCACAACTGCCATATCCAGAGGCTGCAGCCCCAGGGCAATAATCTCCACGGGGTGTTTCTGGTGACAGAGAGTGAAGCGATTACCTATCACTACGAGCTGGACTTAAGACCGTCCACCCTGGAACCGGACCCGCGTATTGCCCATACTCTGAATCTCCGTATAGATGCATATGGGAATGTGCTGCAATCGGTGGCGATCGCCTATCCTCGCCTGGGTAGCACCCCTGATCCGACGCTACCAGCGGGCACAAACGAGCTGATTGAGCAGGTGCAGACTGAAACTCATCTTGTCTATACCGAAACCCGCCATACGAATGACGTTAAGGATGGCGAGCCGGATCAGTATCGCCTGCGGTTGCCCTGTGAGGTGTTGACCTACGAACTCACTGGTATTGATCCGGAGGATGAGGGCGATCGCGCTACCCCTGATCCGCGTGATAACCGTTACTTTACCCTGGAGGAACTGCGCCGCTATCGCCTGAGCGAGTTCTATACCGGGGCCGATGACCCCGAAACGACTCAGCTATCCGTCTCTGAGATTCCCTACCATCAGGTGCCGACTCGAACGACGCCCCAAAAGCGTCGGGTAGAACAGGTACGGATGCTGTTCTTTGACGAGAACCTACAGGCTGCCCTACCTTTTGGGCAACTCAATGGACTGGGGCTACCCTACGAAACTTACAAACTGGCCCTGACAGACAACCTGCTTGACACCATTTTGGATGTTCAGAAACTCACGCCTCAGGTGCGGAGTGAGCTGAATAATCCTGACATTAGTGGTTATCTCAGCGGGGTGGCTTTAGTCCAGAGGTTTCAAGATCCCACCGGGCGGTTTCCGGTGCTGGAGACCCAGGGACAGTATTGGGTGCGATCGGGCATTGCCGGATTTGCTACCGATGCGGCAGATCACTTCTATTTGCCAGAACGCTACACCGACGCCTTTAGCCAAACCACTACCCTGGCCTACGACCCTCGGGATCTGTTTGTGCAGCAAAGCACTGACCCCCTGGGCAACACCGTGATGGTGCGCCAGTTTGACTATCGGGTGATGGCCCCCAGGGAGTTGGCGGATCCCAACGGTAATGTGTCCGAAGTCGTTTTCGATGTATTGGGCATGCCGACAGCGATGGCGGTTAAGGGCAAAGGCGCGGAAGGGGATAGTCTCGCCACGTTGATTGCAGATGTCATCGACCCGGATCTTGTTACCCGTAGTCGCTTTTTCACTGCAGACTTTGATGAGGGCGAGGCTCGCCGTCTGTTGGACCAGGCCACGGCTCGTTACCTCTACACCTTTGGGGAAGAACAACTTCCAGACGGGACTATTCGCTACGGTAGCCATCCTTCCAGTGTGGCAACGATTTTGCGGGAGCAGCACAGTACCGAGCTGGAATCCGGAGAGGTCAGTCCCTTGCAGGTAGCGTTTGAGTATTCCGATGGGGGCGGCAATAGTTTAGTGACCAAGGTGCAGGCAGAACCGGAAACCCCAGGCGGTGCTCTGCGGTGGGTAGCTAATGGCAAGACTATCCTCAATAACAAGGGCAAGCCGGTGAAACAGTATGAGCCCTACTTTAGCCCCAGTGAGCATCGGTTTGAGGAACCTAAGCAAGTCGGCGTCACCCCCATCATGTACTACGACGCGGTGGGACGACTGGTGCGTACCGAACTCCCCGATGGCAGCCTCAGCCGGGTAGAGTTTTCTCCCTGGCATATGACCAGCTACGACCCCAACGACACAGTACTGGATGCCAATAACGCCTGGTATGACCGCCATAGAACGTCCCAAAAATCAGAAGAAAGACGGGCGGCTGAGCTAACCACACTCCATGCCCATACTCCCAATACGGTCTTTCTGGATAGTCTGGGGCGCGAGGTGGTGAGTGTGGCCCACAACCATACCCAAACGGCAATAGGCACACCGCTAAATGAAAAATACGTCACCTTCACCAAGCTAGATATTGAAGGTAAGCCTCTATGGATTCGGGATGCCCGAGGCAATTTGGTGATGCAGTACATTACGCCGGTGAAGCCCACGCGGGCAGCCGAGGAAACTAACCCGGCCCAACCGGAGACACTGCCCACCAACACCGTTCCCTGCTATGACATTGCCGGAAATCTGCTGTACCAGCACAGCATGGATGCCGGGGACCGTTGGATGTTGAACAATGCCGTGGGCAATCCCCTGCGCCAGTGGGACAGCCGGGGCTTTACCCGCCGCACAACATATGACGAACTGCAGCGCCCTACTCATTTTTGGGTGTTACCAGCAGATGAGTCAGAGTTTTTAGCCGAGCGGATTATTTATGGTGAATTACATCCCGAGGCAAATGACCTGAACCTGCGGGGACAAGTGTTTCAGCACTACGATGCAGCGGGGGTGGCGACAAGCTGGGAGTTTGACTTTAAGGGTAACCTGCTGCGCCACAGCCGCCAGTTGGCCCGCGAGTATCGCCGTCAGGTGAACTGGACAGCATTGGCCAACCTCACCAATGTGGAAGTCGTAATGGCAGAAGCAGAATCGGAGCTGGAGCCGGAAATCTTCGACAACTCCACCCAGTATGACGCCCTCAACCGTCCAACCCGCATCATCACTCCCGATGCCAGCGAGACCCGCCCCAGCTATAACGAAGCTAACCTGTTGGAACAACTAGACGTGCGCATCAAGGGAGCTGAGGAGTGGATGCCCTTTATTCGCAATGTGGACTACAACGCTAAGGGGCAGCGGGTCTTAATTGAATATGGCTGTGGCCTGGTGGACCCCAGTGACCCATCCCGTGAGGGCGTCACCACTACCTACACCTATGATGACCAGACCTTTCGCCTCAAATCTTTGATCACCCGCCGCCCCAACGACGGGGCTACTTTGCAAAGTCTGCATTACACCTACGACCCGATAGGCAATATCACCACTATTAAAAACCAGGCCCAGCAAACCATCTTTTTCGATAATGTGCGGGTTGAACCCCATGCAGACTATGTCTATGATGCTCTCTACCGCTTGACCCAGGCAACGGGGCGAGAGCATTTGGGGCAAACAGGCGGCACGATTAACCGACCTACACCCACTAGCGATACAGATATTCCTCGGGTGAATTTGCCCCATCCTGGCGACGGCAGGGCAATGGGGCGATATCGCCAAGCGTATGTCTACGATCAGGTCGGTAACATCTTAGAGATGATTCATACGGGGACCGACCCTAACCAACAGGGCTGGAGACGATGCTATCAGTATGCGGTGGATAGCAATCGGTTGCTAAGTAGGGGCTATCAGAGCGATCCGTTGGTGACCTGCGCCCCTGAAAATCGTTATGCCGGGACCTCAATTTACCCTGAGCATTACACCTATGATGCCCACGGCAATATGACCCGCATGCCGCATTTGCCGTTGATGAAGTGGGATTATCGCAACCAGTTGCAGGCTACCTCAAAGCAGGTGGTGACTAACGGTGGCACACCAGAGACTACTTACTACGTGTATGACGCTAGTGGCCAGCGGGTGCGAAAGGTGACGGAACGGCAAGTCGCAGCAGGGAAAACGCCCACACGGATGAAAGAGCGACTGTATTTAGGTGGGTTTGAGATTTATCGGCATTATGCAGGAGGGGGGCGGGATGCGGTAGAGCTAGAACGATACACGATGAATGTGATGGACGATCAACAGCGGATTACTTTAGTAGAGACGCGCACTAAAGGGATTGATCCTTCACCAAACCGGCTTATTCGTTATCAATTCAGTAATCATTTAGGTTCAGCAAGTCTCGAATTAGATTATGAAGCCCAGATTATCTCTTACGCAGAATATTATCCCTACGGCAGCAGCGCATACCAGGCTGTTCGGAATCAGAATGAAACTTCGAAACGATATCAATATTCCGGGAAAGAGCATGATGAGGAAAATGGTTTTTACTATTACGGTTTTAGATATTTTGCAGCTTGGTTAACAAGATGGATCAAATGCGATCCGACTGGAGTTCGCGACGGATTCAACCTATTTGAATTTGTTCAAGGCAATCCCATTTCGAAATCTGATCTTGAAGGTTTAGCTACTCGAAGAGATGCTCAGCGAGGTGAAGTTGATCGACACAAGGCCCAAGGCAAGCGTGGCAAAAGAGACCCCGTGACGAGGAAGTATCCTCTTGAGTCAGAACACATTGACCCAGTAGCTTCCCAAAGGGAGAGTCTAAGAAATCCTAATACTGGAAAATCTCCAATTCCGGAAGGTCGCGGACATAGTGTAGATATGGATTCACCAACACTTATATTAGATAAACCAACAGCTGACGTGAAGACAGCAGATGATCGACGGCTGATTGATAGACTAAAGTCAGGTCAAACAGTGATGGCGGGAGAAACTGGATTTGAAGGCGGACTAGCCAGAAGTCAGGCTGCTGCTGCAGTAACTGGAACCACGCTACCTCCTGGAGCAAGGGTCGCAGCAATTGGGCAACAAGATGTGCTATTTGCTGACTCTAACATTAATGAATTCTCACGGATGCCTGAAAACAATCCAGTATTTGGTGTATCAGATTCAGAAATCACAAGGGCAGTCGAGAGCCCTCCCCAATCTAATTTCGAAATGACAGAAATGTCTGCGACTAAAGATCCTAAAGCGAAGACAATTTTCAAAGGTAATTATAGCCAACAGGTCAAAGAGACCGCAATTGCCTTAATCGAGAAAGCAGCTAAATCCAAACTAACTAAAGTTGTTGTAGCTACTGCTCCAATTCTGATGAGTGGAATCGCAAAAGCTGCACCTGCAGTTGGGACTATTGTAGGTGCAGTTGATGTCGGTTCTGAACTC
>CAWUJQ010000232.1:0-7322 GCA_963922445.1 uncultured bacterium | reverse complement strand
GAAGGGCATATTGGGTCATTTTGTGAGAGTTGAGGTTTCATATGCGATTGCCCTATGTGGCAGCTTACATTGCCCCCAGAGCGGCTGGCCTATGGTTATACTGTAAGTGAAGGCTCGATTGATGAAGGTTACAGTCATGCTGACGGAAACAACACCCGCCGCCCACTGTGAATATGCCCTGCTGCCCGATGGCATTCACTGCTTTCGGGTGCATCGGGCTACCCGCCGCTGTGTGGATGAGTACTTGGCGCGGCTTGGCACACTTTTTGCTGCTCACCCCAAAGACGAGACGCCGTTTTGCTTTCTGGTTGACTTGCGCCCGGCAGGGATGCCGCCGTTTGCCTATACTATGCAGCAGTCGCGGGTGTTTATCCACTCGAAGCCGCTGCCCCAGCGCATTCGCGTGGTGTATTTGCACCACAATGACCCGATTTTGCACACGATGGCCATCTTTTTGCGGGCGATGAGCCTCTCTTCTGAGCGGCTCATCCTGAACGGTGGAACAGAAGCGGAGGCGATTGAATGGCTGCTCAGCGGTGACCCTGTGCAGCGCTCAGTTCGCATTCGGTAAGATGTGCTATCCTACTCGTGAGCCAAACGCACACGCACGAGGAGACTATGGCGATAACGGCACTGATACTGGTGGTGGTAGGCGTGGGGATGGCCGTCCTGTCGTTTATGCAGCGCGTGCCCTTCCTGGATTTCACACTCCCCCGGCGGCAGGTGCGGCGCATCTGGCTGCCTGTGGGCTTGATTCTGGTGACGTTGGGCGGGTTGTTTGGCCTGTCGTTCATGATTGCCCAACCGGGGTCGCCGGTACGCATCCTGGAAACGCAAAGCCAGATGACGCAGTTCTATTACAGCACGCAGTACCAAACGACGAACACATTCAGGAACCAGCAGAACGCAGCCATCCAACTAACGAACAGCGCCTTTACCGCCACCGCCGTGATTCAAAATGCGACGAATTCCGCTATTGCGGCGCAAACGGCCAGCGTGGTATTCCTGACGACATCACCGACGCCCTCACCCACCCGTGACCCAAACATTTCCGATAACGAGGCGACCGCCACGCAGATCATTGCGAATGCGACCCGCACCCGCGCTGCCTTCGAGACGATTGAGGCGGTAAACCTCACCGAAAATGAGGTCATGGCCACACAAGTTATTGCTGACGCAACGAGCACGGGTGCTGCAAATCAGACAGGGACGGCGCACGTGGTGTTCCTGACCACGTCACCTACCCCGACCCCTACGCGTGACCCGAATATCTCGGACAACGAGGCGACGGCTACAGCGATCATTGCGAATGCGACCCGCACCGTACAGTTCATACTTACGGGAACAGCCCAGGCCGAATAGACGCGACAATTCAACGCAATTTGTAGGGGCGACTCATGAGTCGCCCCTACGTGACCCTGCGCGTACTGTGGTAAACACCGTAGCCCTCCGCTAGAATCCGCCCCACTAATGGCCCGCAGATGAGGACAAACCCGCGTGAAATTCGATGACATTCAGGGTGTGGTGTGTGACATGGACGGCGTGTTGTGGCGCGGCAGCGAACCGCTCCCCGGCATGACGGACTTCTTCGCACTCATGCACGAGATCAACATGCCGCTGATGCTGGCCACCAACAACAGTTCCCGCACGCCTGCGATGTACGTGGACAAGCTCAAGGGCATGGGCGTGGAAACCGTCACGGAGGCGAATATTGTCAACAGCGGGCTGGCCACGGCCAACTTCCTGCTCAACGAGTACCCCATCGGCGCAGATGTGCATGTGTTCGGCGGTGAGGGGCTGCACAAAATCATCGCGGACGCGGGCTTTAACCTCGTGGAGCGCGGCGCAGAGGTGGTGGTGGTCGGGCTGTCGTTCGATTTTACGTATCAGCAGCTTGCCGGGGCGGTGTTGAATATCCGGGCGGGGGCGCGCTTTATCGCCACCAACCCAGACCCGACGTTTCCGTCACCAGAGGGCTTGATTCCGGGGGCGGGCAGCCTGGTGGCAGCGGTGCAGGTGGCTAGCGATGTGGAGCCGGAGATTATCGGCAAGCCGTATGCGCCCATGTTTCAGTTTGCGCTCCAGCAGATGAATACCGACCCGGCGGCCACGCTCATGATTGGCGACCGCATCAGCACGGACATCGAAGGCGGGCAAAACGCCGGGATGCAAACCGCGCTCGTGTTCACGGGCGTCACCACACCGGACATGCTCGTTGACAGTGATATTCAGCCGACGGTGGCCTACGAAGGGTTAGACGCATTGGTCAAAGCATGGCACTACGAGGGAGGCAAGCGCCGCCGATGAAACCCTCACGCCGGGACTTTTTACGGAGCAGCAGCCTCGGCGCGCTGACGTGGTTCACGCGGCATGCGTGGGTGGCACAGGTGGACGCGCTGCAACAGACGATACTCAATCAGGTGGGTGAGCGTAACATTGGCGTGGACGTGGGCCGCTACGTGCAAGACGGCGACGGCACGCGTGAAATCTACCGGGCGGGCGTCAATCAAAATGCGCTGCGCCCAACGGCAAGCTGCTTTAAGGCGTGGGTGGTGCTGTATTACTACACACTCACGCCGCCCGTCGCCTGGGATGACGGCCCTGGTACTCCCCTGTTTAACGTGGCCGTGAACAGTCACAATGTGGCCACGGGCCGCGTGATTCAGGATGTGGGCCAGTATCAGACGTTTGGCAACGATATTGAGAAGTTCAACGACTTTTTGCTGTATGGCATGAACATGGTACACGGCATCGCGTCGTGGGGCTGGGAAGGTAACCCGCTGGTGGGCTTTTTGGACGAGCGCTTTGTGCCGGAAGGTGACCGGGTGGTCACGTCACGCGGGGCGACGCACGCCATCAACAACGTCACCTCCGCAGCAGATTCGCTCAACGGTTACCGGGAACTGTACCGGCGCACCTATGCGACCGACATGGACGCGTTCAGCGGCGACATTCAAGCGCGGCGGCGGGCGGCCCTGCGCACCATGCAGATGCTCAGCCGGGGCGGGGACGGTGAGTACGAGTCTCCGATTGAGCGGGTGTTGGGGCGCGGGGTGTATGTGGGCAAAGACGGCATCCTGCGTGAGGGCGATACGACCGCAGGCCGGGTGATTAATGATGCGGGCTTTGTGCCACAGGAAAGCGGCGTGATCGGGCTGTCGTTCTTTTCTGTGGGAGAAAGTGAGTTTACCGCGATTCAAATCCTTGAAGCAATCACGACGGCTGTTTACGATGTGGAAAACTCGCTAACGCTGTAAACCCTTCTCTTGTGTAAACCACACAGACTTCCCGACCGGGCAACGTCAAGGGTTTCTTATGCTTGCTCATGGGGCGCTCACAGAAAGCGTTTTCTCGTAGAATTGTGATATTTGTCATCAATGAAGAGACAATAAAAGTATTGAGAGCGCCAATTGTGAGCGCTCACTGAGGAACACCGCCGCTTTAATAAGTTATTTACTTTTATGCAGGTTGCACAAGCCGCCTTGTGAGATGTGCCGTAGGCAATGTTAAGCGAACTTGACAGTCAGGCTAAGGCTGTATAAGATGTATCCAAGATAACTCAATAAGTTGTGTGGCGCACACAAATTAAATCTTCTTAAAATAGCGTTTTACGGATTTGCCACACAACTGACACACAATCACCCCACCTTGCGTGGGGTGTTGCGTTTTAATACACTAGCCCCGCAATCCTACTGAAACGGAACCAAAGGTGTGTCGATATGCCTAAAATAAATCGTCCGTATGGAACGTGGCGCAGTCCGATTGCCCCCGACGCCACGACCAGCAGCTATCGCCTGCGTGATGTCAAGTGGGACACCACCACCGAGACCCTCATTTGGCACGAGCGGCGCGGCAGTGGATCAGCTTTAGTGGTGCAGGGCGGGCAAACCGGGCCGCGTGACCTGGTGCGTGATGAGGTGATTGGCGGTCGGGTGTTGTATGGCGGTGGCGGCTTCACCATTAACAATGGCGTAGTCTATTATGTGGGTGCGCAGGAGCGTATTTTCCGTGTGCCACTGAACGGCGGCATCCCCGCGCCGATTACGCCCGTGTTCGGGCAAGCTGCTGCCCCCGCTGTTAGTCCCGATGATCGCTGGCTGCTGTACGTCCACTCCTATGAAAACCGCGACTCGCTTGTGGTCATTCCCACGGATGGCAGCCAATACCCGCGCAAGCTGATTGACGAACCCGGCTTTGTCATGCAACCCGCGTGGCACCCAACCGCAACGATGGTGGCCTGCATCACCTGGGACGACCATCACATGCCGTGGAACCGCAGCCAACTCCATCTAATTCAGGTGACAGACGGTGAGCCGTTTGCTCAGGAACATATCGTTATTGCTGGCGGCGACACGGATGAGTCGATTTTTGGCACAGCCTTTAGCCCGGACGGGCGCTTTTTGGCCTACGCCAGCGACCGTGCCGACTGGTGGCACATCTACCTGTATGACCTGGAAACGGGCACTCACACGCAGCTCACCACAGACGATGCCGAGTACGGGATGCCGGCGTGGTTGCAAGACATGCGCACCTTTGCCTGGTCTGGTGATAGCCGTGCGATTTACACGCTGCGCAATGCAGACAGCGCCTTCACGCTGCAACGCATTGATATTGCCTCTGGTGAGGTGGATACGCCCGCGTCCATTAGTGAATACACGCACCTGGAACAGATTGCTGTTTCCCCGGTGACAGATGAAGTGGCCGTGATTGCGGGCAACACGCTCACGCCTGACCGGATTGTGACGTGTGACGCAGCGAATGACACGATTCGGGTACGGTCGCACAGCAGCACAGAAAGCATTCCACGCGACTACCTCAGTCCAGTGGAGGTCATCACCTGGGATACCAGCCAGGGCATCAAGGTGCAGGGCTATTACAACCCGCCCACCAATCCAGACTATGAAAGCGACGGCCCACCACCGCTGATTGTACACATTCACAGCGGGCCAACGCGCCAGCGCTTTAACAAGTACTTCCCGGATGTGCATTTCTTCACGTCGCGCGGGTTTGCAGTGCTAGAGCCGAACTATCGCGGCAGCACGGGCTATGGCAAGCGCTTTAAGGATATGCTGCACGGCAACTACGGTGTGTACGAGGTGGAAGACAGCGCACGCGGCGCGGACTACCTGGTGAACAACGGCCTCGCGGAGCGGTCGCAGCGGATTGTGCGCGGGTCAAGCAGTGGTGGCTTTAGCGCGTTGCAGTCGCTCATTTTGATGCCGAGCGTTTACCGCGCTGCGATTGCCGTGGCCCCCATCACCGATCACTTTGCGTTAGCACCCACCACCCACAAATTCGAGCGGCACTACAACAACGTGCTGCTGGGCGAACTGCCAGAGTCGTCCGCGCTCTATCACGACCGCTCACCTGTGTATCATGCAGGCCGCATCAACGACCCGGTGGCGCTGTTCCACGGCAAGGCAGACACAGTCGTGCCCTATGAACAGTCGGAAGGGGTGGCGAAAGCCCTTAGCCGCAGCGGGACGCCGCACATCCTGCGCTTGTATGAGGGAGAGGGCCACAGCCTGAGCAAGCCGGAGACGATTAAAGACTACTACAATACCGTGCTGGACTTCCTGGTGCAGTACGTCATCTACGGTTAATGTAACAATTTAGCAATCATTGGGGGATTCTCATCCCCCAGTCAGGTTGGGATTTGGGCACTATGCTACACTAACTGTAACTCATAAGGGAAACAGTTTTTTTATGCTCATGGAAGCCCGACCCACCAACCTCGACTATACTCCCTGCTCCCACTATGTGCTTGACAACGGCGTCCACCTGATGGTGATGCACGAATCGTCCCGCGAAGCAGTTGATGTGTGGCTGTCACACATTACCGACCTGATGCACTACCTCTACATCCACCGGGACGCCTACGCGCCCGTGCTGCTTGATGTGCGCGAACCGGGCATGATGCCCGTCGGCTACGCCACCTACTCGGTGAAGCTGTGGTCGAAGGAGTACATGCGCCCGCCGCACATTGACCTGGCGGTGGTGTATCGCTATGGGCTGCTGCACAGCCTGGCCCAGGCGTTTAGCAACCTCTCCCGCATTGAAGACGGCGTGCGCTTGTTCCACAACGGACGCTACGACGACGCGATGGACTGGCTGCTGGCCCGCACAGAAGGTGTCGTCTACGGCGACTAGACGCGCCCGTTCACAACAGCATATTCACGCAACCAGGAGATGCCTGGCGCATCCCCTGTTTTGGTTTTAGAGCGCACACACGGGTGCGCCATGCAGGTGAAACGATTGTGTTATAGTTACGCGTCGCTGGCTTCGTCCAGCGTGTTGGCGAGGCGCTGGCTGACCGCATGGATGCCCGTGGCACCGTCGGGGCGAACGCCCTGCTCGTCGGTCGGTTGGAGCGTGCCGTCGCCTTCATAGCAGCGCACCTCGAAGTTGTGGGTGCCGCTCTCGAACAGCCAGTCGTAACGCCACTTGACCCACGTCTTATCGCTGAGCGGCTCGCGCATCATGGCTTCTTCCCACTCGCCGCCGTCTACGCTTACTTCAACCTTGCTGATGCCGCGTGTGGGGGCCAGTGCCCAACCGCCCACCGGCACACGGATGTTGTCGTCGGCGTCACGGTACAGCGCGTTTTGGCCGACGACATCCACGATGGCGGTGGTGTTCATGATCGCGTCCTCACTCCAGCCGCGACGCACCCAGTAGCCCTGCTCGTCCTCGGCGGTCACTTCCATGCTGGTGATCCACTTGGGCTGCTTCATGCCGTAGCGTTCGGGGATGTAGATGCGGATCGGGAAGCCGTTGCGGGTTGGCAGCGGTTCGTCATCGAAGAAGTACGCGAACATGATGCGCTCGTCGTTCATAATCATGTCGATGTTCACATACTCGAAGAAGCCGTCACCACCATCGATGCGCAGCCACTCGCCGCCCTCTTCGATGTCGAGTTCTTCTAGCAGGGTGCGCACTGGAACCCCGGTCCACTTGGTGGTGCTGATGAGGTCACCGCCCAGGCGGTTGGAAATACACTGCATGGTGATGATCTCTTCGACCGAGTCGTATGCCTTCAGGTCGTCCAGCGTCCACTCGCGGTTTTCTGCCACCATGCCGCTAATGGGCAGCGTCCAGGTGGCCTCTTCGATTTCAATCGGGCGCGAGGCGATGTCGATGCGGTAGTGGTCAGCGACCGGGGTGTATTCGGGGCGCTGGCCCGGAATGAGGTCAAAGGCGAGATCACGCTCACCACCGCCAATAGCGGCTGCCACGTTTGGGTCTTCGGTGGCCGTCACAAGCGGCGTGCCAGCATCGGCAGCGGTGCCTTCGCCCATCAGCAGGCCCACACCTGTACCGAC
>CAWUJQ010000231.1:0-7324 GCA_963922445.1 uncultured bacterium | reverse complement strand
CTTCAGTCTCTTCGGCTTCTTCTTCAGCAGCTTCGGTCTCTTCGGCTTCTTCTTCAGCAGCTTCGGTCTCTTCGGCTTCTTCTTCCTCTACTGCCTCAGTCTCCTCAGCAGATTGCGCATCTGCTTCGACAACTTCGGTCTCTTCGGGTGCCTCGGTGGGTTCAGTCGTTGGCGTCGGCGTAGGTTCGCCACCGCAAGCAGCCAGTACCAGTGCGGCAATGACCGAAAGCAGCATGATGCTACGCCACAAATTGCGAGTTCGCATAAGTTCGTCCTCCCGTGTGATTGAGTGGTGCCAATTCCAAGCGAATTAGGCTATACACAAAAGCGGAATATACTGCGAACGAGGGGGAGTCGCAACAAAATGGGCGATCTAGCCAAGGTTTCTCATATGATTTGAAACTTGGTCAGACCGCCCTTGTTGAAAGTTATCTAGGGAAAACACCTGTGCTTTAGGTACTCTGAACAAACGCCTTTAGCGACGCCTCATCATTCACCGTCACGCGGTTGACGCTGCGGTCAATCCGTTTGACCAATCCAGACAGGACATCCCCCGCACCAATCTCAACAAACGTCTGCGCGCCGTCCGCAATCATTGCCTGCACCGACTCCGTCCAGCGGACGGGGGCCATGATCTGCGCTTCGAGTTCTTCCACTATGGCCTGCGGTGTGGGCAGCGGCGCGGCGGTCACATTCCCGTAAATCGGATGGGTGGGCGCGCTTAGGCTGACCTGTTGCAGTTCGGCCTTGAACGCCTCGGCAGCAGACGCCATCAACGGGGAGTGAGCTGCAACACTCAAGGCTAAGCGAAGCGCACGTTTGGCACCCGCGTCTTTGCCCAGTTCCAACGCACGGTCAACGGCCTCCCCATTGCCAGAAATGACCACCTGCCCAGGGCAATTATCATTTGCAATCACAATCGCCCCGCCGGTTTCCTTGGCAGCCGCCTCGCAGATTGACTGCGCTTGTTCTACCGTCAAGCCGATGAACGCCCCCATACCACCGGGGTTCAGTTCGCCGGCCTCCCGCATCAGGCGTCCCCGCTCACGAACCAGCTTGAGCGCGTCTCCAAAACTAATCACTCCCGCGCTCACCAGCGCCGTAAACTCGCCCAGGCTGTGCCCCGCCGTGAACGCAGGGACGGCCTCGGGTAGTTCCTGCTGAAGGGCGCGCAGGGTTGCCACCCCAGTGATAAACAGCGCCGCCTGTGTGTTGTATGTGTCGTTGAGCGCGGCCTCAGGGCCATCAAAAATCATCGTAGAAAAGTCAGTTTGCAGGGCGGCGTCAGCCTCGTCAAAGGTCGCCCTCGCCACCGGGTAAGCGTCGGCTACGCTCTTGCCCATGCCTATCGCCTGCGACCCCTGCCCAGGGAAGATAAACGCTACAGTTGTCCAATCCATCGTCTCGTCCTTCAATGTGTGCTTGCAGTTAAGCCACTACAGGTTAAAACAACAAAGGCCGCCTTGCACAGATGGCAGGGCGGCCTTTATTGATCGTATTCACCAGCAGGTACTTGCGCACCCACTGCTATGCGTCGTCCTTCGTCTCCATAACCGTCTCACCGCGATAGGTGCCGCAGTTGGGGCACACGCGATGTGCAACGTGATATTCACCGCAACCCTCGCACACAACCAAGTGCTTTAGGGAAAGGCTGTCGTGGGCGCGGCGGCGATTGCGACGGCTACGGGAGACCTTGCGCTTGGGTAATGGCCCCATGATGTTGCTCCTTCGTAACCTTGGGATGTCATTTAACGAAAAAAAGAGCCGCGCCTCGGGTAGAAGGCGGCACTTCAGTCGTCACAGTATAGGAAGCGCTTAAAGTTAAGTCAAGGTAGCACCACAACCTATCACAATTTGTTACAATAGCGGCGTAGAGTACAATGCAAGCACCATACCTTGGAGGACGAGACGACATGGCAGCACAGATCGGCATTATGCTCGAAGGCCAATTCGGTTTAAACTGGGAGCGCCTGGAAAAAATTGCCCACACGGTCGAAGAGGCAGGCTACCAAAGCCTGTTCCGCAGCGACCACTTTTCCATTGGCCGCGACGATGACTCCCTCGAACTATGGATGTCGCTCAACTGGCTGGCGCAAAATACCACCCGCATCGAATTTGGGCCACTGGTCACACCGGTTACGTTCCGTCACCCGTCCAACACGATTCGCTATGCCGTGGCCGTTGATGACTTGAGCGACGGGCGGTTGATCTTTGGGGTGGGGGCAGGCTGGCACGAAGACGAGCATATTCAGTGGGGCATTCCGTTCTACGACTTCCCCACCCGCTACGCCATGTTCACTGAGCAGCTTGAGATGACCAAACGCCTGCTAGAAGCGGACGGCCCGGTCAACTTTGAAGGCGAACACTTTTCGCTCAAAGACGCGGTGCTGCTGCCGCGCCCCAAACGTGCAGGCGGGCCGCCCATCCTTATTGGCGGCAACGGCCCCAAGAAAACGCTGCCGCTCGTAGCCAAATACGCCCGTGAGTGGAACGCCGTCTTCATTGACCATGACACATACAAAGAGCGCGCCGCCCTGCTAGATAGCTACCTGGCCGAAGAAGGCCGCAAACCGGAAGACGTCAAACGATCCCTGATGACGCGGGTTGTTTACGGCAAAACCGACGCTGAGGTCAAGCAGCGCGCCGAGGCAGCCGGTGAAGACCTGGACAAAATGCGGGCAGAAGGCCGTATTGTGGGCACCCCGCAGGAAATTGTCGACCGGTTGGGTGAATGGACAAACGCGGGCATAGAGCGGTTCATGCTGCAATGGCTAGAACTGGACGACACGGATGGTATGGCGGCTATGGCTGCCGATGTGCTGCCCCACTTCCACAACTAGCCTCAAAAGATTTCCCCAATAGGACCGTCTTTGGTGGCGTGCCCTGTACCCCCCATAAGTTATAGTGAGGTATTTATCGTTATGTTAAACTTGAAGAACACAATCAAAATGGCCATCGGTAGGCGTCCCACCGCCGTCAAACCGCTGCACGGCGGCATGATCGGTGAAGTGTACGCGGTAGAAATGCCCAGCGGTGAGCAACTCGTCGCCAAAGTCGATCCCAAAAAGAAGGCCATGCTCGCCCGTGAGGGCTACATGCTGGAATATCTGAACGAAAACAGTGATTTACCCGTCCCTACCGTCCTGCACAGCGACGACACCCTGCTATTGATGACCTACATTGACGGCAGCAGCAATTTTGGCCCGCAAGCTCAAGAACACGCCGCCGATTTGCTGGCCAACTTGCACAGCAACAGCGCGCCTCAATTCGGGCTCGAAGAAGACACGCTCATCGGGCCACTGCACCAGCCCAACCCGTGGACGGATCGCTGGTTAGACTTCTTCCGTGACCAGCGCCTGCTCTACATGGCAGAGGTTGCCTACCAGGCGGGGCGTCTGTCCGCGCTGCTGCGCAGCCGCATTGACAAACTCGCTGCCAAGCTTGACCAGTACATCCAAGAACCAGCCCAACCCGCGCTCATTCATGGCGACCTGTGGACAACGAACATCCTGGCAAAAGACGGCTGCATCGAGGGCTTTATCGACCCGGCCATTTACTACGGTCACCCGGAAATCGAACTGGCCTACACCACGCTGTTTAATACGTTTGGCGAGCCGTTCCTGCGCCGCTATAATGCCGTGCGTCCGATTGCGGCAGGCTTTTTGGAAGAGCGGCGTGACCTGTATAACCTATACCCGCTGCTAGTGCATGTGCGCCTGTTTGGGGGCAGCTACAGCACCAGTGTAGACCGCATCCTGCGTCAATATGGCGTCTAGCTGTACAGTCTGCACAAAGAATTTCATGCACAATACGTGATTGTCACCAGCGTGTCGTTCCTGTATGCTCTCATGTGTAATTCAGTAAAGGCACAAACCAACATGTCCAGCAACTGCACGTCCAAGAAAAAGGCAAAGAAGCGCAACTCGAACCACTAGTTCGGGCGTTTTTCGCTTGCCGCGTGCAAAGTCGTTGAAACCGCACCCCGCCCGAACCGGCGGGGTTTTTTGTTTTGTGCCACAGCATCATCCATTGGAGAACCGTAATGACCAGCAGCATTAACAACAAAAGCAAGGCGAAGAAGGTGAAGAAGCCTGACCCTACGTCTGGATAGTTGTGCTGCACAAATGTTGTCATCACCAACGCCGCTCTCCAGACGCACCAGCCAGGAAGCGGCGTTTTTTATGTAATGTGTAACCAATCAGCAGTGAACCGAGGAGATTAACCAAAGTGACTAATGTAACCTGCCCTGTTTGCGACGGCGACGTCGAATTACCAGAAGATGTCATGCAAAACGAACTCGTGGTCTGCGGTGACTGCGGCTCCGAGCTAGAAGTGCTTAGCTTGAACCCGCTCGAAGTGGCCGAAGCGCCTGAAGTTGAAGAGGACTGGGGCGAGTAATGACCCGCGTTGGCGTCCTCGTGACTCACATCCGCGCAGAGGAAAAACTGCTGGTGGAAGCCTTCCGGCAGCAGGGCGTGGAACCCGATATGATCCTTGACCGTGACCTCAACTTCGACGTGACCGGGGATGCGTCCCAGGCCGCGCCGAACGGCACCCCCTGGCGCAACTATGACGTGATCCTGGAGCGGTCAGTCAGCACATCACGCGGCACCTATGCCCTTATGCTGCTCAATGCGTGGGGCGTCCGCACCATCAACACCTACGATACTGCTCGCATCTGCTCCGATAAGCTGGCCACAGCCGTCGCGCTGGCTGGGGCAGGTGTACCGCAGCCCGCAACCCGCGTCGCCTTCACGCCAGATAGCGCCATGCAAGCACTTGAAGACCTGACCTACCCCGCCGTCCTTAAGCCCGTGACGGGCAGTTGGGGGCGGCTGCTGGCCCGCGTTAATGACCCCAACAGCGCCGAAGCCATCATCGAACACCGCCAAACGCTGGGCAACTATCAGCACCACATCTACTACGCCCAGGCCTACGTGGATAAGCCGGGGCGGGACATCCGTGCATTTGTGATTGGTGACCAGACGGTCTGTGCGATTTACCGCGCCAGCGATCACTGGATTACCAACACCGCACGCGGCGGCACCGCCTCCAATTGCCCGGTGACGGACGACCTCAATGACCTGTGTGTGCGGGCGGCGCAAGCTGTGGGCGGCGGCGTGCTGGCCATTGACGTGCTGGAAGACCCGGACGACGGCTACGTTATCAACGAGATCAACCACACGATGGAGTTTCGTAACAGCAGCGCCCCTACCGGCGTCGATATTGCGGCAGAGGTGGCCCGCTACGCGCTGGCCCAATCGGAGGTGGTTGCGTGAGTGTGAGCGTAGGCATCGTTGGCGGGAGCGGCTTCACGGGCGGGGAACTGCTGCGGTTGCTGCACACCCACCCGCAGGCACAGGTGACGCAGATCACCAGCCGGAGCGAGATGGGCAAGTACGTCTATCATATGCACCCGAACATGCGCGGTGCCAGCAACCTGAAGTTCATCCATCCGGACGCGCTGCAAGCCTGCGATGTGCTGTTCCTGTGCCTGCCGCATAAAACCGCCTCCCGCCACATTGACGACTACGCCGCGCTGGCCCCGGTGATTGTTGACCTGAGTGCGGACTTCCGCCTGAACAACGCGGACGTCTATCAGCAGTGGTACGGCGAAGCGCATCCAGCCCCGGACTGGCTCGGTAAGTTCGTATACGGCCTGCCAGAAGCCAACCGCGCCCTGTTAACCGATGCCCAATACGCCAGCGGCGTTGGCTGCAACGCGACCGCGCTCAATCTCGCGCTGATGCCACTAGCCAATGCGGGTTTGCTGGCCTCAGCGTCAGCGCAGGTGAGTGTCGGTTCGTCCGAATCTGGAGCTACGGCCAACGCCGCCTCGCATCACCCCATTCGAAGTGGTGCGGTTCGCGCCTACAAGCCGACGAATCACCGCCATCTAGCGGAGGTGCAGCAGGTTATCGGGACGGACGCAGCGGTGCAGTTCAGCGTCACCGGCATTGAGATGATCCGGGGGGTGCATGTGCTGGCCCATTGCACGCTAACCGAACCCGTTGACGAAAAGGTCATCTGGAAGACGTACCGGGGGGCCTACAAAACCGAACCGTTTATCCGCTTTGTGAAGAACAAAACCGGCTTCCACCGCTTGCCAGAACCGCGCATCGTGGCCGGAACAAATTACTGTGACATCGGCTTTGAACTGGACGAAGCCGACCCAACCCACCTCGTGGTCGTGGCCGCCCTCGACAATCTCGTCAAGGGGGCAGCGGGCAGCGCGGTGCAATCGATGAATATCATGCTTGGCTTTAACGAAACTGACGGACTGCAATTTACAGGAGTATATCCCTAAACATGGCTATGAATTTCCCGAACTTGATTGACGTCCCCGACGGCGTTCGCCTGGATGACGTACTCGTCGTGAAAATTGGCGGCGGCGCGGGCCTTGACCTGGACGCTTGCATTGCTGACCTGGCCAACATCGCCCGCACGCGCCCCGTGGTAGTCGTTCACGGCGTGAGTGCAGAGGCCAATCGCCTTTGCGAAGAACGCGGCGTCCCCGTGCGGATGCTGACCTCTCCCAGCGGTCATAGTTCCCGCTACACTGACGGCCCCACCCGCGACGTGTTCGTAGAGGCTGCTGCGAACGTCAGCCGGGACGTAGTAGACGCCTTTGCTGGACACGGCATTGATGCCCAGCGCGTAGAAAACGCCATCATGGGTGAGCGCAAAAATGCCGTGCGTGCCGTCGTGGATGGCCGCGTGCGCGTCATCCGGGATAACTTCACTGGCTCCATCACAGGCGTCACCGCTCAACCGATCCTGGAACTGCTGGCCGAGGGCATTGTACCCGTGCTGCCGCCAGAAGCTTTTAGTGAGGAAGACGGCACGCTCAACGTGGACGGCGACCGGGCGGCTGCGGCTGTTGCGGCTTCACTCGGTGCAGCAGATTTGGTCATCCTGAGCAATGTGCGCGGCCTGTACCGCAACTTCCCAGATGAAAGCAGCTTTGTGAGCGAGGTCAGCGGCGCACAGATGGACAGCGCAATGGATTGGGCGCAGGGCCGCATGAAGCGGAAGGTTCTGGGCGCGCAAGAAGCGCTTGAGGGTGGCGTGCAGCGTGTCACCATTGCCGACGGGCGTGCAGACAGGCCCGTGCAGGGTGCCCTCAACGGTACTGGGACGGTATTTACGCGATGATTGACACACCGCAAACGCTAACCGCCATTGAGGACGCGCACACGTCCGGCGCATACCCCAAGCGGCCACTCGCTCTGGTACGCGGCGAGGGCGTATATGCCTGGGACGACGCCGGCAACCGCTACATTGACGCGACCAGCGGGCAGGGGGTGGCGCTGCTTGGTCACAG
>CAWUJQ010000230.1:0-7376 GCA_963922445.1 uncultured bacterium | reverse complement strand
TACCAGTGGCTCCTTGCTCACGGATGCATCGTCGGCACAACGATTGTCCACCAACCACAGCCCCATCGCCAATATGCCAAATTACCAATATTACCCTGACTATGCCAGCAAATTGTTGGCAAATTGAACCAGTCACGTTATAGTGCGAGCATTTATTTAGGCCGACGGGGAAAGCAGGTTACAACAATGGCCAAGGGGATTTATTTTAAAACCGTATTGGGGCTTATGACCATGCTCGGCGCTGTCGCTGTGATTCACGCAGCCGGCGTAGACGCCATTACTAATGGAGACTTTGAAAACGGCCTCACCGACTGGACGACAAGCGGCAACGTGGATGTCATCACCACCGCCAACCTGAGCAGCCAGCCGTTCGGCTTTACCGCAAGTGGCGGCTTCGCCTTGCTGTCCACCAACCCCGGCGGCCTTGCTCCACTCAGTGCCACAACCTCCGACCGGCAACCGATGCCCAATGCGGCTTCTGGCGGCCCTAATGATCGTGACGGCGTCAACGGGGACGAATTTGACCGGGCACACCTCTCGACAACGTTCCAAACGACCACCCCCGGCTTTGTGTGCTACACCATCGGCTCCTTCTTAACGTCTGAGGAGGATGAAGACCGCATCTTTGATGACATCTTCGAGGTACGCTTAGACGGCGTCCCTGTGCATCAGCAAAGCGTGAACCAGAGCGACGGCACAAGCCCATTCCCTGACTACGAAAGAACAAGCAGTGTTGAAATCGAGATCATGGGAGCCAACAACACCAACGGCAGCTTCTTTTTAAACGGCGGCACGGAATCGCTCGACTGGCAGGTACCCCTGGGGGCTGGAAACCACACCATCGAATTCTATGTCGGTGATGCCACGGACTCCCTGCTGGACACCGGCATTATTGTTGATAACATTATCTTCAGCACCACAGACTGCGGCTTCCCCATACCGCCTACCGTGACCAACCGGGGCACCATCAGCGGGCTGGTCTTCAAAGACCTCAACGCCAACGGCGTGCGCGACAACGGCGAACCCGATGACCTATCTGGCTTCTTTAGTTTGCTGCTCAACGGCAACACCATCAACTCCGCGTCCGTGGACTTCATAGAAGGTGAATACGCATTCAACGCCGTTGCCGGGCAAACGTACCAAGTTGAATTCAATGAGCCATTTAGTGCCGACATCACAACTGCCAACGTGGGCGGCGATGAAGCACGAGACAGCGACTTCGACCCAACAACAGGGCAAACAACACCGTTTACCCTTGTCACCACCGCTCGGCGTGACGTGGGCATTGTGGACAACGAAAACATCTCTGTTGATCGCACATTCAGCACGGAGCCGAATACCCCGCTGGAAGGTGAGTTGTTTTTCGATGTCGCCAGCGACAACATCCAGTTGAACCTGATCGACAACGTGGACAACGGCACGCTCACATTGAACCCGGACGGTTCGTTCACGTACACACCCGCGAACGGCTTTACGGGTACCGACACCTTCACTGTCACCGTGACAAATACGCTTGACGGTGCCACGAGCGGCAACCGCGTGGTCGAAATCGACGTGGAACCCGACAATGCTGAAGAACGATTCTTCTTCGCTCGGTCAGATCGCTATTCCACCGGGATAGACACACCGATCACGGTTGATGCGGACAGCGGCGTGCTGGCCAACGACGACGGCGAAGGGCTAACAGCAGCAGTCGATCCAAACGATCCACCATTTCGTGGCACGATCAACTTGAATGCAGACGGCTCGTTCACGTATACGCCCAACGCAGGTCAAGAGGGAAGCGATTTTTTCAGCTACATCGCAACCGATCAGGATGGCAATACCAGTTCTTCTTTCATAACCATCAACATACAACCGCTGGTGATTAACGTACCGGGCACCCAGTTTACGGACGCGAACACGCCCCTGGATATCCCCGAACTGTCAGTGGAATCGCCACAACCCGACGGGCGTATTGAAATCGATCTGGATGTGGGCGACGGTACGCTAACGGTCACGGGCGGGATTGCCATCGCCGGGGTTGAAGGCCAGCAAGACGAGCCGCGTGTGCGCAACAACGGGTCAGACAGAGTAACGGTGATCGGTACAGAATCGCAAGTAAACGCAGTGTTGGAAACCGTCGTTTACCAGCCGAACGCCGGTTTCGTCGGTAAAGACGAACTGGAAATCGTCGCCCAGCAAAGCACCATCACAACCGAAGCCCAGGTCACGATTATCGTTGGCGCGACGATAGACCCAGGAGATAACAATGCCAACGCAGGCGGTGGCGGCGATGGTGATGATGACGACGCCACCTTCCAGGTCGGCGAAACGACCATCACCGTAACCGCGCCGTCTGGCGTGCTCACCCTGTTTGAACTCTCCCAGCTCCCTGGAAGCCCGCTCGTTGGTGAGGTGCCCCAGAACGCAGTCGTTGACGGCGACGTGTTCGTGCAGTTGATTATTGCCGAAGGCTCACAACTCAACGACATCACCCGCATTGGCGACCCAGACCTGATCGGCCAGCCCATCACCACAAGTGCAGACGTGTTTGGTCTAACGTTCACAGGCGAATCGATTGACTTCACGAGTGGCGTTCAGGTGAAAGTGTGCTTCCTGGGCATCGGCAACATCTTCTATCGTAATGCCGCCGGTATGCCCCGCGTTACACAGCAATTGCCCACCTTCCTGGAACTGCCCTACACCTGCGCCTTTATCCCGAATGGCGGGATTCTAGTTTTCTTCCAAACAGAATCCGGCGAGATCATCGGTGACGCAGGCCCGACCGACACCAGCGACCAGCAAGCGTCCGCAGCCGGGGCCGTTTCACTGAGCAACTGCATGGTGACCACCACCACCAGTGCCCTCAACCTGCGCGACCAACCCACCACAGCGTCAACGGTGCTGGTGCGAATGCGCTACGACATCACGCTGACGGCCACGCAGCGGCAGGGCGAATGGTACTTTGTGGATCACATTGGCACATGGGGCTGGGCACACAGCAACTTCCTCACCACCGACGGAGACTGTTAAAGAAGGGGTTTGGCGGGGCAAGCACCATTGCTGTCAACTTAAGAAGATGGCCGCATGTATGTTGGGGCGTTGCCCCAAACCCCACGCCCTTTTTCCAGAAAAAGGGCGGCAAAAAGCGGCCATTTTTACCGGAACGATGTAAAGACACGGGGTACAGGGGTGTAAACCCCTGTCGGGAGCGCGAGGGCAGCGCCCTCGTTGCCCTTAACTTGACAGGTGTGGGGCGCGGTACGCCGCGCCTCTACTTTTCGTCTACGTTAATTGCTCTTATAATGCGGATAGTGTGACGATGCCGGAATCGGGGCAGCCATGAGCCTACAAAACCTGACGGGCCGCACAATCGGCCAATACGAACTGCGCCAACTTTACGGCGAAGGCGGCATGGGCGCTGTATACCTCGCCTACCAGCACAACCTGGAGCGCGACGTGGCCTTCAAAGTTATGTCACTTGCCATCAAGGACGACCCGCAGTACGTGCAGCGCTTTACCCAGGAAGCCAAGCTCTCTGCATCGCTGGAACACCCCCACATCGTGCCCGTGTTTGACTACGGCACAACCGACGAGGTCAGTTATGTGGCCATGCGCTTGCTCACAGGTGGCTCCCTCAGTGATCGGCTGCGCGACCTCACGGGCAATCCGGTAACGCTGGAAGAAATGGCCGACCTGCTGAAAAAGATCGGCAGTGCCCTGGACTACGCCCACAGCAAGGGCGTGATTCACCGCGACATCAAAGCCAGTAACATCATGTTTGACCAGCACCAAACGCCCTATCTGGTGGACTTCGGTGTTGCCAAACTCGCGCAAGAGGTCAAAAGCCTGACTGTTTCCGGCTCGTTAATCGGCACGCCCACCCACATGGCCCCTGAACAGTGGCAAAGCGCCCCCCTCACAGGCGCTGTGGATCAATACGCGCTCGGCGTCCTGGTGTATGAACTGCTCACCGGTGATCTGCCATTCCACTCGGACACCGCCTACGGCCTGATGCTCAAACACCTCAACGAGGCTCCGCCCCAACTCAGCACCGGCCAGTTTGCATTCGACGTTGACATTGCACACAGATTAATGGCCGTGCTGACGAAAGTTCTCGCCAAAGACCCCAACGACCGTTACGACAGTGTGAGCGCCTTTGCCGCTGCCTTCGATAACGCCGTTGCGGGCCGCACATCGGATGCCGTCCAGCCTACGCCGCATGTCGTCAACTACCCCAAGCCGCTGGACGCACGAACAACCGCCGGCTATCCAGGCATGGCACCGTCGCAGGGCGCTGCCGCAGACCCACACGTCAACAAGCCAACGACTCACGTCAGCCCAGAGGAAGTTTCTGGCGCGCTAGACATAAAAGAAGGCAACCCGACCTCAGCCATTAACGTGGACGGCAACCAGACCACGAACTTCACCGACCTGATGAAGCGCCAGGTGGCCGAACTGCCCTCCGGGCGCGCACGCGGGCTGATTGCCGTGGTGCTGTCCGCCATTGCCATCGGCGGCGTTGCCTTCTACTACCGCCCTGCCCTGCCAACTGACTCAGATAGTTCAGCCGCTATCAATAGCATTAGTGGGAATGACAGTGGTGCTGCGCCGCCAGCACCCAACCAACCCGACGGCGTTGCACTACCCACGCCCACATCCAGTTTGCGCGCAGACGATCACCTGTACGCGCTGGCCCACACCATGTTGCCGTGGGTCAGTGATATTCACTTCAGCCCCGACGGTAGCACGGTCGCCGCTGCCAGCACAGACGGCAGCATCCAGCTATGGGACTGGGAAACAGTGCGCAACACCAATGAAGACGATCCACCTGTGCCGAGTACCGTGCTGTTTGAGTCATTTGAGGCTGGCCCCGTCCTCAGTATGACGTATAACCCGGCGGGTACGCTCATTGCTGCTGGATACGGTGACGGCCTGGTGCGCACATGGCTGTACGAGCGCAACATGACGTTTGCGTCCATCTGCCACAGCGGTGATACGGCAGATTGCGGCGGCGCGCTCGTCTACGATTTGGCCTACCACCCCGCTATGGATGCCGTGATTGCCACTGCGGGCAGCGACGGTTACGTGCGCTTGTGGCGGCAAGAGGGATCGCGTCCACCGGAGATGGTGCAGGAACTGCTGCACACAGAAGGCAGCCCCGTGTTGGCGATGGCCTTCACCGAAGATGGCAGCCTGCTGGCGACGGGTGGCCAGGACGGCACGGTGGTGGTGTGGGATGCAGCCACATGGGAGCGGCTGGATACGTTAGAGGGACATGCCGCCGCTGTGTGGGATGTTGCGTTCAGTCCCGACGGCGGGCGGCTCATCAGTGGCAGCGAAGATCAAACCGTGCGCCTGTGGAACAGCCTCATCACATCGACCAGTTTTGGTGCCTCTGTGCAAACCTTCACTGGCCATACGGACGCAGTGCTGGCCGTTTCCTTTAGCCAGAACGCGCAGGTGTTCCCCGCGTCTGTCGGCGCTGACCGGACGATTCGCTTTTGGGACGTGGCGACAGGCGAATCGCTGCTCGTTCACCAGGACGAGCGCATTGTGAGCAACCTGCTTAGCCTGGACTTCCGGCCAGATGACACCGCGTTTGTGTTTGGCTGCGCCAACAACATCGGCTCCTGGGCGATTTTTAGCTGGCAAAACGTGCTGAGCGAAGGCACCCCCGTGCCCGATCAGATGGACAGCGCACTTGATCTGGAGTGTTAGGCCACCTGTCGTCGCGCTGGCCGCCGCAGACGTAGCCAATTGACGCCTCCCACTGGTAAACTCCCCGGCGCGACAACACACAAAGGCACCAGCCCATGACCCAAAAAATCCTCGTGACGGGCGGCACCGGCTTTATCGGCTCCGCCCTTGTGCGCCGCCTCGTCCGTGATGGTTACACCGTGCGCGTCTTCGATAACAACTCACGCGGGGTCGCCGCCCGCCTGGACGACGTGCAGAACGACATCGAACTGATAACGGGCGACATCCGCAGCCCCGACGATGTGCGCCGAGCCGCCGCTGGCATGGACAGCGTGCATCATCTGGCGTTCATCAACGGCACGGAATTCTTCTATTCCATGCCGGAGCGCGTGTTAGAAGTGGGCGTAAAGGGCATGATAAATGTGCTGGATGCGTGCATCGAACACGAGATTGGTGATCTGGTGCTGGCGTCCAGCAGCGAGGTCTACCAGACGCCGCCCACCGTCCCGACGGATGAAAGCGCCCCCCTGCTCGTCCCAGATGTACTAAATCCCCGTTACAGTTATGGTGGCGGCAAAATCATCAGCGAACTGCTCACAATTAACTACGGGCGCAAATTCTTCAACCGCACCGTGATCTTCCGCCCGCACAACGTCTACGGCCCAGATATGGGCTGGGAGCATGTACTGCCCCAGTTCATCCTGCGGCTGAACGCGCTAACCGCGCAGCACCCCACAGGCACCATTCCTTTTCCAATTCAAGGCACCGGAGAAGAAACTCGCGCTTTCGTCTACATTGACGACTTCACCGACGGCCTGATGCGTGTGGTCGAAGCGGGCGCGCATTTGGGCGTGTATCACATTGGCACGCAGGAAGAGGTCGCTATTGCCGACGTAGCGCGTTTAGTGGGGGCGGCGTTCAACCGCGAGATTGACGTGGTACCGGGCGCATTACAGCCGGGGGGCAC
The DNA here is from genome assembly GCA_963922445.1 of uncultured bacterium. GTDB lineage: Bacteria > Chloroflexota > Anaerolineae > Aggregatilineales > Phototrophicaceae > DAOTTY01. Next base: position 727 of record CAWUJQ010000230.1, on the reverse strand, counting down.
GCTCCGGCGCTGCCCAGATATTACCAAGCTGCGCGGGTTGGGCTACGAGCCGCGGGTATCACTGGCCGACGGCCTCCGGCAGATGACGACATGGTACACCGCCAACGCCCATCTTGCCCCATGAACTTAGGCGCGTGCGTGTCGTCATTTAAGCTGGGATGTTATACTGCGAGGCGTTTATTGATCCATCCACCGGAGGGGACAATCTGATGCGTCATACTTTACCCATGGTCATGCTTTTATCTGCTTTGGCTGCCGTACTGCTCACCGCGTGCGGCGGCGGCCCGACGGAAACAACCGTCGAAATCACGGAAACTCAGTTTAACGATGGCATTGTGTTGGGTGGCGGGGCTGCCCTTAGCGATGCAACGGTCGATGTCACGACGGCGGGCGTCGTCGTCAATGGCACCATCACCTGCCCAGATGACACAACCGAAGAAGGCTCGGTAACGGTTGTCATATCATCAACGGGTGTTGGGCTGCTGTCCATCGCCGTTTCGAATGTCGATTCGTCGTGTCTTGAAATCGAAGACCCCGGTATTTCGCAGGTGGCTGGTGCGGTTGCTGTCGTCGTGGACGAAATCGTGCAGAGTGAGGTCGAGCGGGACGAAGACGACGGCCTGCGCTATCTTTCTATCACCTTTACTGATACCAGCGTTACTATTGTGACGGAAACCGCACCACAGTAGCCGTCACTTGCTTAGCGGGGGGAGCGCCGACTCCCCCA
>CAWUJQ010000229.1:0-7500 GCA_963922445.1 uncultured bacterium | reverse complement strand
TTTTTGATGCCTGACGGCGCTCAGGGTGGCCATCAAAACCTCCCAAATGTGTAGTTACCTGGCTTGGACGGGTCTTCACTCAAAAAGAAGTCCAGCATCAACAGTTGGAAGTCCCGCTGCGTTATGTAGCCATTACCGCGCACGTCCAGCAAATCGAACACCGGCTGCATATCGTCTGTGGAAATACGACACACATCAGCGAAGGGCTTCCACTCACCAAACGAAATCTTACCGTTAGCATTTAAGTCCAGCATGTGGAACAAATCACGCGCTAACGGGAAAATGCGCGCTTCGCATATCGACGGCGTGGCAATGAGCACTTCAACATAAGCCATGAGTTCTTGCAATTCCACGCGATAATTGTCGTTCAAGTCCAGGTTGGCCTTGATGTCATCATAGATGGCCAGCAGCGACTCACGCAGGCTACGATAGCGGTCAGAAAACTGGGAGATGTCATGGGCGGCGGCCATTTTTTTCGCGATACGCTCAAAATCAAACCGTTCAATAAAGCCGTTCTCGTCAGCGTCCAGTACCAGATACAAGACCGCCACTTTTTTGCGTTGAATGTCTGGCAGCATAGCGTCCTCCACGTATTGTTACGCACACACTTTCAGCGTACCACACTTTAGGATGTACTACGTTGGCGTACCGCCATATAAATGCCAACCAGCCCCATGATGATCGCCGCAATAATCATGCTGAGCGCCATGGCCTCATCACGGTCGCGCAGGTCAGCACTGTTAAAAATGTCTACGGCAATAACCGGCAGCGCGGATGGAAATTGCACGCCCAATACTGCCGGAATCTCATATGCACCGAATGTAAACGCGAACACAATCACCGAAGCCGACAGCAGCGATGGTCGTATCAGTGGCAGCGTGACGTACCGAAAGCGCTGCCAGGCGTTTGCGCCCAGGTTGCGCGCCACATCCTCGTAGCTGCCACCGAGTGACTGCAAAACCGCCAGCACAATCACCCCGATGAACGGTGTTTCCTTCCACACATAAGCCAGGATGATGCCCAACCCCCAACGGTCACGCACAAACACAGGGAAGTCACTCGGCACGCTGACAAGCCCAACTTGCGCCAAGGCTCGCGAGATCAGGCCGCTTTGCGAAAGCAAAAACAGCACGCCAATAGCCGCCACAATGTGCGGGATGGGCAAGTTAAACTGAAACAAAAACACGCTCAGGCGCTTACCCACAAAGGACTCGCGCAGTACCAGGGCAATCCCGACGGCCAACACTGCCGAAATCGCGGTACTGGTAAAAGTAATCCACAGGGAAAGTAGCAAACCGCGCCAAAACTGCGTGGCATACCGCGCCCCGGAAAGAACCTCCACGTAAGCGTCCAGGCTCAGGTTCGTCGCACCGATACGGGCGTTCCAGCCCAGGCTTTGCAGCAGCCCATACCACAGCGATCCCAAAAATAGCACCACGATGACCGTCATCGTAGGGGCCAGCAATATCGGAATGCGGTATTTTTCCCAGAAGGTCACAGGCCTATCCCGTAGAAGCTTGAATTGTGCGCGAGTGTACCCTGTTACCGTGACGGAGAGTGTAACTAGCGTTACATCCTGCGTGAATGTTCAATGAATCTACCATGAAGTGCGTGTTCGCGAACAAAAACAGGGCAACTTTTACCAGCATCTTGCGTATTGGAGATAGGCTGACACTTAACCCAATTTCCGTTAAGATAATGGCGCGACCTGAATGAATAACCTTGCACAACTGCCCATGAAAACACATACCCACATCGAAATCGAGCCGTTTGAGCCGCACCTCCTTATGCGGAACCCGCACACACAAACCATTGCGGGTGCCAATGTACGCCCACAAACGGGCATCGCATTCAGGCGTGAGCGCGTTGAACTGCCTGACGGTGACTTTGTAGACCTTGATTTTGCTGATGTAAAAGACGCGACCTGGGCCGACCTTGGCAACTACAAGCCCATTGTAATGATGATTCACGGGTTGGAAGGCAACGCTCGCAGTGGCCCCGCCCACGAAATCTACCGCTATCTGGCGCGGCGCGGTGTGCGCTGCCTGGGGATGAACCTGCGCAGTTGCAGCGGAGAGATGAACCGCACGGCCAAGCTCTATCACGCGGGTTCCACTGAAGACATCGCCTATGTACATGGGTGGCTGGAAGAACGCTTCCCCAATACGCAGATCGGGTTTGTGGGCATCTCGCTTGGCGCGAATATGCTGCTCAAGTACCTGGGCGAAAACGGCGACAGCCTCCAGGATCGGCTGGTGGCCGGGGTGGCCATCTCACCGCCGTTTGATATGCACAAAGGCAACGAAGTGCTGGGTAAAGGCGCGGGACTGCTGTACGCACGGCACCTGCTGCGGTCGCTCAAGGCGAAGGCATTGCAAAAAAGGCCGCTCGTGGGTGACACCATCGACATGAAAGCGGTAGAGGCTGCCGACAACTTTCGTGACTTTGACGCAGCATTCACCGCCCCCCTACACGGCTTTGCTGATTGGCAGGACTATTACAGCCGCACATCATCGAAGAACTTCTTATCTGACATTCGGGTGCCGACGCTGCTGCTGCGCGCCGTGGATGACCCGTTCTTCGACCCGACGGACATTCCGTATGATGCAGTCGAAGCCAATGAGTTCCTCTACGGTGGGTTTCCGCAGCACGGCGGGCATGTGGGGTTCATAGAGGGGTTTCGTCCGGGGAACTACACGTATTGGGCAGAGCGGCAGGCGGCACGGTTCCTGGCGTTGGTGGTGTGATACAGTAGCAGGGGTTTGATGCATCAAACCCCTGCGAAGTGTTTGTGCGTTACGCCAGCGTATACAGCCTGTGATACATGCCGCGTTGCGCAATCAACTCATCGTGCGTGCCTTGTTCCATAATCTCGCCGTGATCCATCACCACGATCTTGTCCGCATTCGTGATCGTACTCAGGCGGTGGGCAATCACAAAGCTGGTGCGGCCTTCCAGCAGGCGCTCTAGCGCCTTTTGAATCACACGCTCCGTTGCTGTGTCGATGTTCGCCGTAGCTTCATCCAAAATCAGGATGCGCGGGTCAGCCAGCAGCGCACGGGCGTAAGCAATCAATTGGCGCTGCCCCGTCGACAGCAGTGAGCCACCCTCACGGACTTCAGTATCGTAGCCGTTTTCTAATTTCATGATGAAGTCGTGGGCACCGACAGCTTTTGCCGCTTCCTTGACAGCTTCGTCGGTCGCGTCCAAGCGCCCATAACGGATGTTGTCCATGACCGTACCCGTGAACAGGTGCGTTTCTTGGAGTACCACCCCCATCTGACGGCGCAGGCTGTTTTGCGTGACACTGGTTACGTCATAGCCATCAATGCAAACTTTACCCTCAGTCGCGTCATAAAAGCGCATAATCAGCTTAATCATGGTGGATTTGCCCGCGCCTGTGTGTCCGACAAATGCTAGTGTGGAGCCTGCTGGCACGTCCAACGTCACGTTTTTGAGGATTTGCTCACCGTTGCGGTCATACCAGAAGTTCACGTCCTCGAAGCGCACATGACCGTCAATGCGGGGCAGTTCGACTGCGTCGGGGCTGTCCTTGATGGTAATTGGCGCGTCCATCAGCCGGAAGATTTTGTAGCCAGCGGCCATCGTCGCCTGGAACAGGTTGTAGCGTTGGGCCAGCATCCGCACCGGGAAGAAGAACTGATCCACGTATAGCATGAACGTCACCAGCGTAAACACATTCAGAGCGTCATTCAGCACCAAAGACCCGCCTACGTAAATCAGCGCGCCGATGGCTACGCCGCCTACAAGTTCAATACTGGGGAAGAACAGGCCACTTATCAGCGCTGCCAGCGAGTTGGAATCGCGTAGTTCCTGATTAACGCCCGTTTTGAAGCGCTCGTAGTTGTACGCTTGCCGATCGAACGCCTGCGTGACGCGCACCCCGTTAAACGACTCGGACAGTTCCGAGTTCACGCGGGCATTGGCATCGCTCACGCGCAGGTACGCCTGCCGTGCATAGATGCGCCACACATTGGCGATGCCCATCAGCACGATCAATACGACAATGGCCACACCCGTTAGCGGCAGGTTGATACGTGCCATCACAAAGATGATGCCAATTAGCGTCAGGATTTCGCGCAGGGTGCCCACCACCGCGAAGTTAATCGTCTCGCGTAGCGTGTTCACGTCGCTGACGATGCGGGCAATAAAGCGCCCGGCTTCATACTGGGTGAAGAACGACACCGACAGGAACTGCATATGCTCGAACAGTTCGTCGCGCAGCTTTTGGATGATACGCTGTCCGGCAGTCGCCATTTGCATGATTTGCACGCGGAAGCCGAGGAAACCCAGGGACTGAATAATCAGGTAGCCGACGACGGCCCCCACCACGATGTCGTAGCGGTCACCTTCGATGCCCCGGTCTACTGCGTAGGCGATGACAGGCGGCCCGGCTACGTTGGCGACCACATTAAACAGCATCGCTACCACTGCGATGCCTAAGTTACGTTTATAGGGCGATAGGTACCCGGCGATGCGTTTGGTTACATCCCAGTCAAAGCCCTTAATAACGTCTTCTTCACGTGTTTGGACGGTTGTTGCCATGTTGTTTTACATTGCCTTCTGTGTTGGTGTCTAATCGCCGCCGATGGCCTGGGCAAGCTGCTGGAATTCCTGTGCTGCGCGCTCTTCTTCTTCTGGCGACAGCGTGAATGTGCCCTCGAAGGCTTCTTCCGTGCGCACACGGTCCTGATCTTCCATTTGCAGGCGGTAGATGTCTGTGTAAACGCCGCCGCGCTCAATCAATTCGTCGTGGGTGCCGCGCTCAACAATTTCGCCGTTTTCCAGTACCAAAATCTGATCCGCATTCATAACGCTGGTGAGGCGCTGCGCAATAATGAACGTCGTGCGTCCGGCCATCAGGTAGTCCAGCGCTTGTTGAATGAGTCGTTCCGTTTGCGTATCAACGCTGCTCGTGCTGTCATCCAAAATCAGGATGCGCGGGTTAATCAGCAGGGCACGGGCAATGGCTAAGCGCTGCCGCTGCCCGCCCGATAGGGTCACGCCGCGTTCACCGACGACCGTGTCGTAGCCGTTGTCAAACTCCATGATGAAGCCGTGCGCGTTGGCCGCCTTCGCCGCGGCTTCGATCTTGGCTTGCGAGGCGTCTGTGTTGCCAAACGCGATGTTTTCGCCAATCGTTGCGGAAAACAGCAGCGAGGTTTGCATGACCATGCCCACGTTTGCACGCAGGTCATTCACGTCCAGGTCGCGCACATCGTGGCCGTCCACAAGCACACGGCCCTCGGCCACATCGTAAAAGCGCGGGATCAGGTTAATCAAAGTGGATTTGCCCGACCCAGTTGAGCCGACAATACCGATGATCTCACCCGGCTTGGCCACCAGATTGATGTCTTTCAGGGCGGGTTTGCGTTCGCCCGTGTACTCGAACGTTACATTTTCAAACCGGACTTCACCCTGTGGGTTTTCTAGCTCGACCGCGTCTGGCTTACTACGCACGTCAACCTCGGCGTCTAAAATCTCGAACACGCGTGTGCTGCTAGAAAGCGCCTGCGTCGTTAGCAAGATCACAAAGCCGAGGAAGCGCAGCGGGTTGGTCATCTGCAAGATGTAGGCGTTAAACGCGACAATCATGCCGACTGTGACGCCGCCCCGCCCGTTGAGTTCCATCCAACCGCCCACCAGCAGCACCGCCGCCGTGGAACATGCTGCCAGGAATGCGCTCACAGGCAGGAAAGCCGTCCAGGTGCTGATGAGCTTTATAAAGTCGTGAAACAGCGACTCGTTCGTGTTGAAGAACTTGTTCGTTTCGTAGTTTTCGCGGGCGAACACCCGCACAACCTGCGCACCGAGCGCATTTTCCTGGATGTGATTGCTGAGCGTTTGCGTGCGCTCCATGATTTGCTTCCACATCTCAGAAACAGTCATGGCGAAGTTTCGCGATAGCAGAATCAACGGGATAAATGGCAGCACGGCGATCAGCGTGAGCAGCGGACTCGTGTAGAACATCACGGTGAGTGAGCCGATGACCAGCACCGCCACGTTGATGCTATCCAGCAGGCCGAACGCGTAATAGCGCTGGATTTCGTTCACGTCGCTAATGGAGCGCGTGATGATGGTGCCGACGTTGGCGTTGTCGTGGTAGGTAAACGACAGGTGCTGCACTTTGTCGTACATCTGGTTGCGGATGTCGTAGGCGGCATAGTGCGATAGCTTTTCACCGTAGTAGCGCGATAGGAAGCCCATCACACCGCGCAAAATGCCCAGGCCCACCATGCCGAGTCCGGCAAGCAGCATGAACTGTGCGTCGCCACGCTGCACGCCCTCGTCAATCACCAGGCCAATGACGGATGGAATCACCACAGCCATCAGGTTGCCTAGCAGCGCGCCCGCGAATGCGGCCCATAGCCAGATGCGATAGTTGCCCAGGTAGCGCATGAGCCGCCACCAGTTCGCAAAAACAATGTTGTTGCTCAAATCGAATTGCTCCTGTTCTGCGATGGTCGAGCCAAACACCCTGACGCGTTTGGTCGGGTCAGTCAATGGAGAGTTCTGGGGGTTACAGGCAGCCAGAAAAGCCGCCAGGGCGTCGTCCCCGGAAGTCTAAGCGGAAACAGTGTACCAATGTTGACGGGATGAAGCGCGGATAGCTTACTTGTTCTGTGTTGCAGCTTACATTATGCCGCAAGTCGCGGGGAGTTGGAAGCGACCAATGCGAACCAATTCACGGGGAATTCACGTAAATTACTTTGCATTAACGTTTAAAGAATGCTAACTTATGTTTGGGTATCTTAATTGGGAGCCGTAACGCTTATGTTTGATAGAAAAAAATCTGATGAACCGAATAACAATTACTTGGAATTACAGAAGAGCCTTTTACAAGCGCTTGATGTACTAAAGTCGAGCACAAGTAAAAGCCAAGAGCTTCAAGAGGCTATTCGTTTGCTCGAACATGCTGTCACTGAGTACACCTCTACCACCCAGTTAGAAACTGCGACAAAACGCGTTGTTATACAGATCAACAAAATGAGTCGGGTTAGTGGCAAAGCAAAAGAGGCTCGTGACAGTTTGGTTGCTGCGGTGACGGCATCAAAGCGTAACCGATCACGTCGTCGTAATCGGTTACTGTATGCAGTTGCAGGGGTTGGTTGCAGCATTTTTTGCGTTTTTGCATGGATTGTTGGATCAATTGAACAGGCAAATGAAAATCGCGCATCAACACAGCAGGCTGAAACGGGAGTTGTGCTTCTCATCACTCAACTGACTGAAGATGCCATCCGTACCGCGACAGCAACCCTCTGGACGCCTACATACACACCCCTACCCACAGACACACCACTCCCATCAGATACACCGAACTTTATCGAGACTGCTGGTGCTGCGCAGACAGCAACCGATTTTGCTAGGCGGGTCAGCGCACGTACCGAAACTGCGATTGCTGTCAATCAAGCACAGCAGGAGCCTAGGGCAATCGCATACGGAACCTTCATGCACAAAGCACGTTGAGCAGGTAGTCGT
>CAWUJQ010000228.1:0-7519 GCA_963922445.1 uncultured bacterium | reverse complement strand
ACGGCGCATGACGGTTGGCTACCTGTGGGCGCTCGTCAGGCGGCGGGTCGTGCGGGCCGCCCCAGCGTTCTTCCGGTGTGGAGTGTTCGGCGTCGGTTTGATTATCATCCTGGTAACAACGGTGTTGCCCTACTGGCTGTGGAGCCACAGCGACCCCATCACGCAGATTACGATTCCCCATGCCAGCCGCGACAGCTTCTTAGAGAATCAACCTGCCGGACTCGTGTTCTTTCTGATTCCCTGGGGTGTGATGTTGTTCGTGCTGCCCTATGCGTTTTATAAGGGTTTTGGCAGCGGCAACTGGATTTTAGCGTGTTCGCTGGCGCTGCTGTCCTTGCTCGGTACGGGCGGCACCACCCCCATCCCGGCGAAGCTGCTGGGCGGTGCGTTTTACATTCTCACGCTAGACCGCTTTACGTTTTGGGCGTCAATTGTGATTTTGCCGTTCGCAGGGCAATTTGTGGAAAGCCTGCTGCATGGCCGCCTGGGCCAGTGGATTAGCGCTCACCTGGGAAGCTATTGGCGACCGCTGCTGGCGGCGGGCATGGCCGCTGCGATGGTCGGGACGGTGCTGTTCACCGCCAACCTGACGCAGTATCGCAAATTTCAGCCGGACCCCATCGACATGACGCCGATTGTGGAGTTCCTGGCCAAAGACAATCATGATAGCTGGCGCTATATGACGCTTGGCTTTGGCGATCAGATGGCGTGGTTGAGTGCGCAAACCACTGCCTACAACGTGGAGGGTAACTATCACAGCGCCCGCCGCTTGCCAGAGATGACCAGCACGCCCGTCGAACGCATGGACGGCGCGAAGTTCACCAGCATACCGGGGTTGGGCAGTTTGCAAGCGTTTGTGACCAATCCACAGCGCTATAACCTGAAGTATATCTTTTCCAATGACAACTTCTATGAGCCGCTGCTGTACTTCGCCGGGTGGCATAACCTGGGCCAACTTGAAAACGGTGTGCAAGTCTGGGAGCGCTCCGACGTGCCGCCGCTGCCAGCATCCGTGCCAGTACAGGTTTACCCGGCGTGGCAGCGCTTGATGTGGGGCGTGCTGCCTGTGGGCAGCCTGTTCGTGGCTGCAACCACCTTCGTGCTGACGGGGGTAATTGTGCCGCGCTTCAAGCTGCGTCCAATGCAAACGCCGCCGATTTCGTGGGTGGTCAAACGCTGGCTGTTCCGCTTTTGGCTTTTGGCAGACGACAGCCGCGACCCACAACCCGCCAGCGAAGACTGGCAAATCTGGAAGCAGGTGCAGCGGCGTTTCTTCCCGCATATGCGGCTGACGCCCCTCCCGCTTCGGGCGCTGTATGGGGCCGGGGTGCTGGCGCTGTTCGCGGCGCTGGCAGGCTATATAGCCTTCGCGTTCTACCAGAACACCCACACGCCACAAGCCGCCGTCCTGGACTACTACGACGCGCTGGACTTCAAGCGTTTTGTGGATAGCTACACCTACCTGGATACCGACCTCACCCAAGAAGAATACCTGCGCTGGCTGTCGTTGCAGGGTGGCATTCTGGCATCGTTTGCTAAACTAGAAAACCTGTATACCGACATTGAAGTGGTGGACGATGACACACTCTATGCCTATGTCACAGCAGACTGGCTGACATCATTGGGCACGTATACTGTTGAGGAGCGCTGGCAGCTCAATCGCGTGCATGGTCGCTGGCTGCTCGAACTAGATGTGCCGCCGCCATCGGTGCCGCGTGAAACGGCCATCACCACTGAAACCGTGAACTTCTACCTGAACCTGCCCCTATCGGACTTGGATGAGACTGCGCTAAGCCGGGGTGTGCTAGATCGCTCGCTGCTGAGTGTGAGTCCCGTAACAGCCGTTTATGTGCCACAAGTGACCATCGGCTTTGCACCGGAACCCTACGATGCGGGTCGCATTGACGGACGTTTTGAGGGCCTTATCAGTGTGATGGGTGCGGTGACTAACCACTCGTCTATGCCCGCCCACGTGACCCTTACGGCCATCCTGCGCGGCCACAAAGACGAGCGTCTGGCTGAAACCAACGCAATGGATGTCATGGTGCATCAACTGTGGCCGGGGGAAACAACCCCCTTCCGCATCGACTTTGCCGGGGCCGATGCAGCAGACATCATCGACCTGGATAAAATCAGCGCAGTGGATTTGCTGGTGCGCGGCGTGCCCACCCCCTACAACCTGAATCGGTCACTGGTGCTAATGGACGATACCACACTGTACAACAGCGGCCTGCAAATGGTCGATATTCCGCGTGTGCTGACGACGCACACCAACCGTGATGGCGATTTGGTGTGGGTGAGCAGCGCCTACCTGGAGCAGGCCATCGCCCCGGCAGAACAACACACCTTCGCCGTGCCCCCGCTACCAGAGGGCATTGACCTGCTTGATTGGCCGATAAACGTCACCGGGCCGCGCCTAACCGACTGGGAGGGCACCTTGCCACCTGTGACCTTGCAGGGGTACAGCCGATGAAGCGCCGCATTATCATAGCCGGGGTGATTACCCTGCTGTTGGTGTTCGCGCTTGCCCTGTACGCTCAGCGCCCCACCATTGATGTGTCTGCCCGTTGGCTTATACCAGCAGGGGCAGCGTGGCAAGTGGAGGTCATGATTCCGTCCGCAACACCCGGCGATGTCGCCCACGCTGTTATCGTCAATGGCTTGCAACGCATTGAAACCGACCTGCTGTTAGGCACGGGCGGCGCGGCCATCTGGCAAATCCCGGAAGGGACCCTTACCCAGGCGGGGCAAAGCTTGCTCATGATCCACTATGACGCATACGATGTGCACCACACGCTGCGTGTGATCCCTAACGACACCACCACCGCAAACCTGTTCACCAGCGCAAACGCTATCCCGGCCTATGGTGAGGCCAGCGCGACCCTTATGCTGCTGCCGCGTGACGAGTGGGGCAATGCTCCGCCCGACGGTGCAACCTTTGCGGTCGATGTCCTGTTCCCGGATGGGTCAACGGTTGAGCAACCCCTCACCTACATTCAGGGTATTGGCTGGACCACACTCCGCACACAGGGGGAGCCGGGGCGCGTGCGGATTGCGATAGCGGGCGAAACACTGGCCAACACGCTGGAAATTTGGCAGGTAGCGGGTGCCCCAGCAGACGTAGATCTGCGTTTGGTGGACGACTGCGTGCTAGCTGACGGGCGCGACCTGATTCAACTGGCAGCGGCTGTGACCGATGCGTTTGGCAACCCGGTGGTGGATGGCACATTCGTCCAGTTTGCGTGGGAAGACGGCCTGGGCTACGGCGCAACTGCCAACGGTGAGGCCACGCTACGCATACCCGCACCCGGCACCACTGGCACCGTAAACTACACCGCCTCTGCCGCTGAAGTAGAATCTAACCCCGTCACGCTGACGATTAGTGAGGAACCTTGTGTTCAGTAGCCGTAAGGCACGGGTCAAGTTCCTGCTGTTTTTGGTTGGCGTAGCGGTATTCGCGCTGTTTGTACTGGCTGCGCTGGCCCTGTCTGGGCGATTCATTGCGGCGTTCCGCCAAGGTGCAGACCCCGCATCTATTTTTCGCGGACACTCGCTTATCATCCCGGAGGTGGACGAAGCCCGCTGGCTTGCCTTTGACCCAAATCTGGATGACCTGCCCAAAATGGCCGAGCAGGAAGAAATCATCGCAGCATATTGGTCTGCGTGGGAGGCATTAGGCCGCGCTCACCTGACCGGAGACGTGAGCGACCTATCAACGTATTGGGGCGGGGCGGCCTACGATAACGCCCTCAGCAGCATTGACCCAGACCGCGACCTGACCCAAACACACAGCGAACACAAGCTGCGGCTGGTGTTCTACAGCCCAGACCGCAGTGTGATCGCAGTTGAAGACGAAAACTTCACGATTACACAAACGACAGAAGCCACCACCCTGACGTTGGAGGCAACCGCATCGGTTGTGATGACCAACGATCAGGGGGTGTGGCGCATCCGGCAAATGACCCTGCACTACGACTAGACCCGCTCAACTGCTGGGCTGCTTGGCCTCAATTGCCTGGATGGCCTCGGCTTCCGTGTCGTAGATGTCAAAGGCTTTATCCAGCCGCGTGAGTTCCATGATAATCAGGACGGCCTGCTGCAAATTGCTCAAGCCCAGTTCCCCGCTGTTCTGGCGGCACCGCTTAAGAATCTTCACCAGTGCGGCCAACCCGGACGAGTCAATAAACGTCACGCCCGCCAAATTGACAACCACGTTCTTTGCATCTGGCTTGCCATCAAACCATTCAATCAGCTTGGGCACTTCATACGCATCAAAACGCCCACTGAGTTCAATGACGACAATATCACTTACAGATCGTTCAATCATGTTCGTTCTCCTATACAGTCTCTTGTTGGGTTAGGGCGGACTGCTGGCGCGCATCCAACAGCCGCTCAAAGTGTAGCAAATACCAGTCCACCACCTCGTGCATGGGCAGGCCGCTGGCTGCTAAAAAGTTCTGCTTTCCACACTGACGGCGAGCCTCTGGGTCTATTAAAAACCGCTCAATGGCATCGGCCATGCTGTGCGCGTCTTCCGGCTGAAAGAACGCACCCGTGTAACCTTCTTCCATGATGAGTTCGGCAAAGTCGCCCAGGTTGGGCAGCACCACCGCTTTTCCATAGCTCCCAGCCTGATGCAGCACCCCGCTGCTGCCCGTCGTACTGTTGTAGGGGAACACCACCACTGCCGCCTCGCCAAAGATGACGGGCACGTCTTCTTCAGCCACGTAACCCGTGTAGCGCACATTGGGCACATGGCTATATGTGGCCTGGACCCCGTCAAGGTAGCCCGGTGTATTGGGGCTGTCTGCCCCGGCGATGACCAGCTCAAGCGGCTGATCTATGCGGTTTTGCAACAACTGAAAGGCTTCAATAAGCGCTTCCACCTTTTTGTACGTACCGAACTTGCCAAACGTCATGATTTGCAACGGCCCGTCGGGCAGTTGGGCATCCGGTTGGGGCAGCTCCTCAAATGCGCCGTGCGGGGCCAACACCACATGCTCCACGCCGTACTTCGCTGTGAGGATGTCTACGTATTTCGGGATGGTAACGGCGATCAGGTCTGCTTGCAGCAGCATCCGCGTGAACAAATTACCAAAACCGCGTGTGATGGCTTCCATCAGCGGGTTGCCGCCAAACCCGGCCCGCCCCAAATCTACCGTCTCCATGATGTTGTGCAGCAGAATAGCAGAAAGGGTCTGCGGCGAGCGCACAGCCCAGGGGGTGAGCAGTCCCAACGCCGCCGGAATGCGCCGATCTGCAAAGCTGGCAAACTGCAAGTTGAACAGCACCACATCCGGCCCCACGTCGCGCACCGCCCGCCGGATGTGCAGGGTGTTATCCCACGCGCCGAACTCCCAACACGGCACAATGGTCACTTTGTCGCTTTCTAGCGGCGGATAGCTTGCGCCGTCCGGCAGCTTGTCGGCCAAAATGACCACTTCGCTGACCTCTGGCTTTTGGCTCAGATGGTTGACGAAGTGATAAGCGTACTCGTTGAGCGACCCGGCGCTAGGCGGGTACGTTGATACGAGAGCGATCCGCATCGGCTGCCAACCTTTGGCTATACAGGCCACTAAAGTCGTTGCGCTTGATGCGAACGATGTCGGTGAGGAAGCGCTTCACCTCTTTGCGGGTGTCCACCTTGCTGCCGGGCGAATCCACCCAAGAAACCGGGAGTTCTGCCACCCGGTAGCCCGCCTTATAAGCCAGGTACAACACTTCCAGGTCGAACGAAAAGCCCATGATGGTTTGAGCCGTGTGCAGCCGTTGAGCGGCCTCTTGGGTGTACATCTTGAAGCCGCACTGCGTATCGCGCACCTTGATGCCCATCCCATAGCGCACAATGATGCGCAGGCCGCCACTCAAGATGTGCCGCACCAGCGACTTGTTCGACTCCTGAGCGCCCTCGGCTGCCCGTGACCCCACAGCCACATCATAGCCGTCTTCTTGCAGCACCGTGATAAACTTGCCCACTTCCTCAATCGGCGTGGAGTTGTCTGCGTCGGAAAACAGCACAAACTCACCACGTGCCGCCAACATGCCCCGCTGCACCGCGCTGCCCTTACCGCCATTCTGCGGCGCTTTGAGGACGTGCAAGTTGGCAAACCCTAAATTCTCAACCAATTCGACCGTGTTATCGGTAGAGCCGTCATCTGCGATAATCAACTCCCAGTCGAAGTCCAAATCGCTCACGTGCGAGGCAATCGCCCCAATCGTGGGGATAATGCGAATCGCCTCGTTGTAGGCGGGTATGACTACTGACAGGAGCAGTTCCCCCTGAATGGGTGTGGTCTTCCAGCGCTCGTAGTTATCGTATGCCATGTGTTGCCCCCCTTTGTGGTTATGCCACAAAAATCCAATTCACAAACAAGGTGGTTAAAATGCCCAGCAGCACGCTAAACGTGACCATCACCGCGCGGTCTAGCCATTGATATCGCCCCCAGTGCCCCAACATCATGACCACCGGGAACAGCACCAGCGCATAACGCGATAGGCTCTGGCTGCCGCTGGAAAGCGGAATCAAGATTGAGATGATGCAGTAAAGCGCGTAGCTGGCTCCCAGCCGTCGCCATATGGCAACCGCAATGCCCAAAACCGCCACCAGTGCGCCCAGGTCTAGCAAAACGTGATACCAGATGTCTCCCTTAAGGAAGTCCCCGCCAATCAACGCGGCCAAATCTCGATACAAAATCATCCACGGGCCGAGCATCTCCCGGCCCCAGGCGCTTTGCGTGGTAGAAAATGCAACCGGGTCGTTGAACTCTAACTGCAAAAACACCATGTACGTCACCAGCCCCAACGGCATCAGGCAAATAGCAGCAAGGTTATGCCAGTCATCGCGCAGCCCGCGCAGCATGCCCAACCACGCCTCCTTCTTATAGAGCGTGGACAGCGTCCAGCCGTGCGTTTTGAGCCATTCCAGGCCCACCGCGCCCCACACTACAATGCCAACAATCCGCGACGACGCACACAACAGCCCGAACAACCCCGCCCACGCCCACATTTGCTTGCGGGCGTAGTAGAAGGTCATCACGCTGAACAACAAAAACGTGCTTTCGGTATATACCGCCGTAAAGAAAAATGCCGTCGGGAAGGCCGCAATGTAAAACACAGCGCGGCTGGCCGTGCCGCTATCAGCGAACTCCAGGTCGGTGAGCTTGTATAAGTAGATGAGCGCCCCCAACAAACACAGATTGCTCACCAGCACACCCGCAACCAATGTACTGCCCACCAGCGGCTTCAACAAAGCTATCAGCAGGGGATACAGCGGGAAGAACGCAACCGCGCTCTGTTGACCGGGCACAAACCAATAGCCGTCTTCCACAATGCGCAGGTAAAAGGCGCTGTCCCAACGCGCCCACACATCAAAAAAGACGTTGTTTGGGTTGATGTGGTAGTAGCCGTCTTGCAACATGCCAGGGATAGCGATTTCTGCCAGGTAAGCGCCGAAAAACACGATGAAGCGCGTCACGACGAAGGCCAGTAGCGGGCGCGTCAGCCAGTCGTATTCCGGTTG
>CAWUJQ010000227.1:0-7633 GCA_963922445.1 uncultured bacterium | reverse complement strand
TAGTTGGCCACGGACTGCTGCGGCGATTCCACAAAGGTCGAGCTGCCGCCCGTGCTCCCCCCACTGCTGCTGCTACCGCCATTGGATGGCAAAGGCAGTGCTGTCGGCTGCCCATCGGGTTGGCCTGTTGGCGCACGCGTGCGGATGAGCGGCTGTGTGGGTTCTTCCGTCGCAGCGGGTGTGTCGGTCATCTCCACGCTAACGGCTGTTGGCGTCGCGACATTAGGCGCGGCGGTCGCATTGAAGATGAAGACCGCCACAGCAATAATCACAATCGCGGCAAGCCCACCTATCACTGTGACGAGAATGCCAATAAGCAACCAAGTTCGATTCTCTGATTGTTCGTTCATAACCTTGCTTTACGTCCGTCGTGAATAATCCTCGCACATTGTGGCACATTTTCTTTAAGCCTGCCTGTGCGCTATGATGGGTACGCATTTGACCTTCACGACACCAAGGACACTCCATGCCCCACCCCGAATGGACTCGCGGCGTGCATCACGACGGCAGCGCGCTGTATGTTTCCAATGTGCTGCCAACGCTGAATGAAACGGTTGAGCTTAAGCTGCGCGTCCCGTTGAGCGCCCCTGTGCAGCGCGTATACCTGCGCAGCGAACCGGACGGTGAGCAGCACTTCACAGCCATGTCCGTCAGCAGCAAGGACGCTATGAGCGTGTGGTACCGCGCCACGCTGACGATGCGCAACCGTGTGATGCCCTACCACTTCAAGCTGATGACGGACGTGGGGGCGTTCTATCTGACGGCGAAGGGCATCAGCCGCGCAGACCTGCCGAACGTATTTGACTTTAAGCTACTGGCCGATTTTGAGTCCCCGGCATGGCTGGAGGGCGCTGTGTTCTATCAGATATTCCCGGATCGGTTTTACAACAGTGACCCATCCCTCACACCGCCGGAGGGTTTGCCATTCGAGCATCCGCCGCAGGGGACGTTTTACAGCCAACAGCGCGCCTGGGACGACGACCCATTGCCCTTTGCGGAGGGCGGCACGGTGGATTTTTTCGGTGGCGACCTGCCTGGCATCGAACAAAAGCTGGATTACTTGCAAGACCTGGGCGTGACAGCGCTCTACCTCAACCCGATTTTCACCAGTCCATCCAATCACCGCTACAACATCAGCGACTTTTACAGTGTTGACCCGTATCTGGGCGGTGATGAGGCGCTCGTCAGTTTGAGTAATGCCCTGCATGAGCGGGATATGCGCTATGTGCTGGACATCACACCGAACCATATGGGCCATACCAGTGAATGGTTCACCGCTGCCCAAGCCGACCTTAACAGCCCCACTGCGGACTACTTTACGTTTTACAATAGCCCCGATGCTTATGAGAACTGGTTGGGGGTGAGTGTGCTGCCCAAGCTCAACTATCGCAGCGCAGCCCTACGCGATGTCATGTTCCAGCGGGACGATGCGGTGATGCGCTACTGGCTGCTGCCGCCCTTCAACGCGGATGGGTGGCGCTTGGACGTTTGGAACATGACCGCGAAGCAAGGTGCAAGTGACCTGTGGCATGAAACAGGCCGTGAACTGCGCCAATCCGTCAAGTCTGTGAAGCCAGAAGCGTATGTGTTCGGGGAGAACTTCTTCGATTCCACACCCAACTTACAGGGCGACGAACTTGACGCGACCATGAACTATCAGGGGTTTGCCTTTCCAGTGTGGCGTTGGCTCACAGGCCACGACATCAACGCGTGGATGACCCCGCCTGCCCCATTTGCTGATCCGGTGCCGATGCCTGCTGAGGCCGCCGCTGAGCAGATGCAAACGTATATGGCAACCGTGCCGTGGGCGGTCACGTGCATCCAATTTAACCTGTTGGGCAGCCATGATACGCCGCGCATTGCCAGCGTGGTTGCTGGCGACACTGCCCTGAACAAGCTCGCCGTTACGCTGCTGATGACGTTCCCTGGTGTGCCTAACATCTACTACGGTGACGAGATTGGCATGGAAGGCTGGCGCGACCCATCCAACCGCCACACGATGATCTGGGATGAAGCACGCTGGGACACTGACCTGCGCAGTCACTACCAGCGGTTGGCGGAGTTACGCCGCACATCGGATGCGCTGCGCAATGGTGGGTTTCAGTTTCTGGTGGCAGAGGGCGGCCTACTTGCTTATATGCGGGCCAGTGAAGGCGAAACGCTCGTTGTGGTAGCCTATCGCGGTGACGGCAGCACGCAGGCGGCGGTTCCGGTGTGGCAGGGTGCCATCTGCGATGGCACCCTGCTTCGGGACCAACTGGGTAGGGGGGCGTTTAGGGCAACAGGCGGTGAGATTGTCTTCGACAAACTCACCGCCGGGGACGTGTGGCTGTTGCGCGCTGAATAAGCCTTACTCTGTAGTGGGATACGCGACACGAAGTTGTTGATTGACATCCGGCGTGTTGATGGTGGCTGTTGTGCCGTCGGGCCACTGCACTTCGACGCGCTCAACGGCACCAAGCTCACCCAATCCGAAGTGCGCGACGGGTTCCATCTGGCATAGATAGCCGCTGCCCGCATCAATCACCCGCACCTGCTGCTCTTCCGCCGTGAACAGGCGCACAATTGCGCCGCGTGCGGGTGCGCCGGACGCGGTCACGGGTTGCACCCGCAGATAGTTGTTGTCATTGTCTGCGACCTTATACAGCGTCAGCGGTTGGATGCCCGACTCGCCGTGTGAAATTAGCAGCTCAAGTTGGCCGTCGCCGTCGAAGTCACCCACAGCCGCACCCGTACCCAGGCCGCCGGGTTCGTTGGCATCGCCAATAGCGATCTCCTGCGGCATCCCATCCACCAGCCGGAACAGGCGGTTGGGCTGACCGATATTATTAAAGAAGATTTCTTCTGTGCCGTCGTTGTCGAAGTCGGCAGCAATCACGGTGCGGACGCGTGTTGGCGTTGCCATGTCGCTTGGCGCGGACTCCGTAAATGTGCCGTCGCCATTGTTGATGAACAGGCGGTGCGGCCCTTCCCAGTTCCCGTAGACGACATCGATTAAGCCGTCGCCGTTCGCGTCAAGCGGTGCCATTCCACGCACATTCTCAAACGGATCGGCTACGCCCGCGCTAACGGCCAAGTCCTCGAACGTGCCGTCGCCGTTGTTGCGAAACAGGAAGTTCGCACCCTGCTCATTCCCGGCAAACACGTCCATCCCGCCAGAGACAAGCGGGAAAGACAGCAGCCCGCGCCCGCCCGTTGTCAGGTCAACGCCGGCTTCTGGTGCCACATCACGCACGATGCCGTCATCGTCCACTTCGTACAGGCGCATCGGGCCGCCGTAGTTCGCCACAAACACGCCATAACGCCCCGTCCCCATGCGATCGACACATGCAACGGAGCGCCCCGCCGTGAAGTTCAGGTCTTCCTGATTCATCGACAGGTCAAACAGGTCAACCCACTCGCGGCCATTGTACGCAAACAAGCGGTCTGTGATTTCTTTTTGCCCGCCGAACGAGTCCGTATTCAACACATAAATCTCTTCGCGCCCGTCTCCGTCAATATCGCACGCGGCTACGCCAATCGCCATGCCGTCAACGTCAGCCAGCACATTCGGGGCAATATCAAAGAACTGCTCACCATCCCATTTGAGGATGGTATTGCGCGCCCCATTGCGCACGTCCGTACCAAAACCGGCTACAAACAACTCAAACGCGCCATCGCCGTCCACATCGGTCACGGCCACGCCGTAATTTCGCTGTGTCGGATTATTCGTAATAAGCTCTGTCTGGTCAATAAACATACCATCCTCCTGTGCTGTGACTGTCGCTGTGAGCCACAGCATACCGATTAATGCCAAAAACAACACTCGCATCACCATTTTCGCTCCATCGGGCGGTCTAATGAGTGGAGAGACTAGCTTGCACGGCTTAGCCGCGAGTGAAGGCAGGATAGCCAGGCGCTTACGCTTTTGCGAGGGGACGGTGAGTGCCTCCAGCAGCACCGGAGGCACGGGGGTGCGGCAGGTTAGCGGTCAGCGACCGTGATGGTGATGTCGTTGTGTTCGTTGTAGAAGGCAATTTTACCCATGAGTGTTTCCAGGCCGCGAACCGGGGTGGGATAGTACCATGCACCATCTGCCACCGTTTGCTCACCCACGGCAATGTCGTAGTAAGACGCGGTGCCTTTGTATGGGCACACTGTGTGCGTCGCTACCGGGCGCAGGTAGTCTGCATTGACATCGTCAATCGGGATGTAATAGCGTGGCAGTAGCCCCGTCTCAAACAAGATCGTTGCGTTGGCGGTGTCTGCAACAGTCACGCCGTTAATCTCTACTTGCACGCGGCGGCTGCTATCGCGAATGTCGGTGCGCAGGTAGGGATTGCGCGAATGGCCGAACACCTCTTCATCCTCAACAAACCACTGATCCATTGCGTTCCAATCAAAGCCGACTAACCCGCTGATGTCATCGTAACCTTCACGCGGTTCGTCATAGGTGAGAGCGGCACCATCTGCGTTGCGGTCGCCTATCGTCACATCATAGTGGATGATGACCCCGTACATACGGTTGTGCGTTGTGTTAGCGCGTGCTTTGAGCGCGCCCATGTTGACGTGTTCCTTGGGGAACAGGTAGCGCGGCGAGTAGATGTGGTCATACAGCATGTAGGCAGCGGGCGTGTCTGCAATGGTTTCGCCGTTGAACATGACCCGCACCCGCTTGTACGTTGGCTCTACGAGTCCGAGTAGGCGCTTATGACCGTTGTAGCGCTTATCCATTTCGATGGGCATGGCTGTAGACTCCGTTGCATATGAATTCATCCTTGTGAAAACAGATGCAACCACGTCCGCTCGTCGTACAACGGCAACTATGCAAATGTTGTAAACGCGCTCCGTCAGGTCGCTGCCCAACGGAGCGTTTCAGCTACCAGCCCAGCGGCTTGCCATCTCGGAAGAAACCACCGTGCGGCCCGTCATCGGGTAAAAGGGCACCCCACACAACGCTTTTTGCCCCCTCTGCCACCGGACGTGCGCCCATCGCTTCCATGCCGGGAGCCGTTGCGGTCAGGCCGGGGCACACAGAATTAACGAGAATGGGCGTATCAGCCAGTTCAGCGGCTAGCTTCGCAGTTAACGCGTTCATCGCTGCCTTGGAGATGCCGTAACTTGCCGATGCACCATTGTTCGCGGTCAAGCCGAACTGCATATCGGCATGGGAACCGCCCCCACTAGATACATTCACCAACCGTGGATGGTCACTATGGCGTAAGAGTGGCAAAAATGCCTGCGCCATGCGCCACGCACCAAACAGGTTGATTTCGAGCGCGTTGTGAGCCGCGTCTAGGTCTGCTGTGGACGCCGTCTCTGACCAGTCATTAAAGGCAGCAGCGTTGTTCACCAGAATATCAAGCTTACCGTATTCCGCTTCCACGTCAGCCGCCAGTTTTGTGATCGTAGCCGCGTCCCCAACATCCACTATCATCGGAACCACAGTCAGCCCCTCTGCGACAAGTTCATCGCTAGCAGCTTTGGCTTTTTCCATACTGCGGGCCGTCAGAATGACCGTCATATCATCCTGCTGCGCCAGTTGCCGCACTACTTCCAAACCAATCCCACGATTCGAGCCAGTTACTAGCGCAACTGTCATGATTTAATCTCCTCGGTTGAATTCCGTCCATGCTTATACGGTACCCAAATAGCATGACAAATCGTTAATCGAATACCGAGGCCGATTGACCCATTTCCGAGATCATGACTGCTGCTGTCGCCATGCCGACGGACTCATGCCTGTGTGCTTGCGGAAGAAGCGGCCAAAATGGGTCTGTTCCTCGTAACCTAAGCAGGTGGCCACTTGACCCACATTCAGGTCAGAGTAGGCCAACAGTGTCTTCGCTTCCAACAAAATGCGCTGTGCAATGATGTTCAACGGGGTGGTTCCCGTCACTGCTTTGACCACCTGCCCCAAATAGTCCGGCGACACGGCCAGCAAGTCTGCATAATCACTGACCCGTTTCCGAGTCAGGTAATGTTGGTTGACGAACTGCTGGAAGCGATACACCAGCGCTGCCTGCGGTGGCGAACGCTGAATGGTATGCTCTTGCTGGTCAAATAAGCGCTTGCAGTCATACAGTAGCGCCAGCAAAAACGCTTGCAACATCGGCCCACGGTAGGGATGCTCGCTACTAAACACGTCCAAAAGCCGCGTAAAGTGGCCGCGCAATGCCAACCTGTCGGCTTCGTCCACACGCAGGTAGTTGAGTTCCGTCAGCCGAAAAAAGGGGAACTCATCAGGAATCAAACGAGGATAGTGTGCTAAGAATGCTGCCTTGAAGTACAAAATGTAGCCGCGCTGAGCCTCCCCCCGTACCCATGCCAAAACATGCTCCGGCGACGCGACCAACAAGCTGTTGCTTAAGTTTTGGAGTTTGTGCGCGTTGACATCAAGACTTGCATCAGCAGAGTTTTCTAGGAGTACGATCTGGTAAAAGTTAAAGCGGTAGGGCGGCATGACCTTGCGTGTGTGCGGGTACGTCGCCTCCATGGTGAACACATGAAAGCCCGGTAAGTCCGTCCGCCCATGATGGCCCGTTCCTACGTGGCTATCATTGATTTCGTCGTATATGTCAATTTGCATAGGCGCTTTCTCTTGATCTCACAAAGAGACTGACCGAACTTCAGTCAGATGTTCTAAACTTGTGTTAAAATCACGTTTGTTCTAGTCTACCGAGGAAACACCCATGACCGAAACCCGCACCGAACAACTCCGCGAAGTCCGCGATGCCATCGTTAACCTGACCGAATCACCGCTGTACGAATACCGCACAGAAAACGGCTACTACCCCGTCATCGGCCAGGGCGATCACAACGCCAGCATCATGTTTATTGGCGAGGCTCCCGGCGAAAACGAGGCCAAAACGGGCAAGCCGTTCTGCGGTGCGTCCGGGCGTGTGCTGGACGAACTGCTCGCGTCTGTGGGCATTGACCGCGAAAGCGTCTACGTGACCAACATCGTTAAAGACCGCCCACCGAAAAACCGTGACCCGCAAAAGGCAGAAATCGCCCTCTACGCGCCATTCCTTGACCAGCAAATTGACATTATCCAGCCTGCTGTGATTGCCACGCTGGGCCGCTTCTCAATGGAGTTCATTCTGAAGCGCTTCGATGTGCCGGAAAAAACGGGCAAAATCAGCCAGTTACACGGCACGCTTATTGACGCCAAAGCCAGCTACGGCGATGTGAAGCTGCTGCCGCTGTATCACCCGGCGGTGGCGTTGTATCAGGCCAGCCAGAAGGCCACGCTCATAGAGGACTTCCAGCAGTTGAAGGCGTTTGCCTCGTCACAGATGTGACCTGTAGGGGCCGTCCGGCGTGACGGCCCATTTACACCCACCCTATTCGTAATACCACGTCGAGCCGCTGATAACCACACGCCGCTCGTCCGGCAAGTCGATGCGGAACAGCGTAAAGTAGCGCCCTGCCCGTATCGTTTCAAAATCGCCCAGGTAGCCGCGTTCAATATCCGTGGCAAAGCCGAGCGCCTGTCGCACCACCGGGAAGTTAGCCCACACCTTGCCCATGCCAAATTCAGGCACAAACTGCCCCTGTGGCGCACGGATTTGCGATGTGGGTGCCAGGTCGCCGTAGGCATTGGTGGTGAACAGTGTCGCCTGCCCGCCGTTGGTTAGCCCCCAAATGGCTC
>CAWUJQ010000226.1:0-7640 GCA_963922445.1 uncultured bacterium | reverse complement strand
TTCGGCGGCTGCCTGCTGCGGTGCCGGGGGCGCGCCAGCGGGTGCATCTAGCGAGAAGGGATCGTCTACACCTTTGATGGGTAGGCCGTTTAACTGCGCCGTTGTGATGTCTGCAAAGTCTGACCCGATCCAACCAACCGATCCATCTGCAATTTTGCCACGAATCCAAAAGTTGTTTGTACCATCGCGAGCATCAATTGTAATTGGCGTGCCAGCCGGTAGCGTGTTCAGGATAAACCACTCCGTGCCCGGCCCAGCCCGAAAACGAACTTCAGCGTTGGTGGTGGTGGTAACGCCCGCTTGTGCAAGCACAGTAGAAACCGACAGTACAATTGCAGCAAAAGCAACAAAACGGCTGATTCGTAGCATAAACAAAACCTTTACAAAACCCATCAGAGCGCGGGCATTGTAGCAAAAGGGTTAGCCTTTGCAAAGGCGAATCGAAACGGCAGGCTCGCCCACCTCCACACAGTCAACGGGTGCAAAATCACCGGCTGTGAGCCATCTAGAATAGGGAGGGAAGTCATTGTAGACTGCCCAAAAATGGATCGGCCTGCGTGTGATGCTGGATTTGAGCAGCGATTTGACACTATCCATCAGGTAAACTGGCGCGACTGAGCGAACAAAAACACCAGACCGAACTCGCAACAAGGTTGTACCAACCCTGTCCGTCCGTGAGGCGGAGATACAGTAACGCGGTCTGGCCTCAACAGTGGTTTGGCAAGTTCAGGCACTTGAGCAAAGACCCAAACGGCGGCAGCCCCGGCTGCATTGCTTAACCATCCAGATTTAACTTCAACAGGTTCTTAAGGAGCGAGTATGAACGATCACAAATGGTGGGAGCGCGGCGTGGTCTACCAGATATACCCGCGCAGCTTTCAGGACACAAACGGTGACGGCATTGGTGATTTACAGGGCATCATCAACCGGCTGGACTACCTGAATAATGGCACACGGCGGTCGCTGGGCATTGACGCGATATGGATTAGCCCGTTCTATCCATCGCCAATGGCGGACTTTGGCTATGACGTGGCGGACTACACCGACGTTGCCCCGATATTTGGTGACCTGGAAACATTTGACCGCTTAATCGAGGCCGCGCACCAGCGTGACATCAAGGTGGTTGTGGATTACGTGCCCAACCACTCTTCTGATGAACATCCGTGGTTTGTCGAATCATGCAGCAGCCGCGACAATCCCAAAAGCGACTGGTACATCTGGCGCGACGCGGCCCCTGACGGCGGCTATCCCAACAATTGGGGGGCAGTGTTTGGCGGCCCTGCCTGGACATGGGACGAAACACGCCAGCAGTACTATTTTCACCAGTTTCACCCCAAGCAGCCCGACCTCAACTGGCAAAACTCCGATTTACGGTTGGCCATGTACAACGTGCTGCGCTTTTGGATGGAACGCGGCGTTGACGGCTTCCGTATGGATGTGGTGCATATGATTGGCAAGCACCCAGATATGCCCGACCAGCCCGAACGCACCGATCTCCTTGTGCGTGGTGACATGGACTTGTACAACGTTCAACAGCAAATTTACTCACAGGACTACGGCGACGTTCACGAACGCATGCAGGAAATTCGCCGCGTCCTCAACGAACATGATGCCCTTGGCATCGGTGAAATCTGGCTGCCGATGGATCGGTGGCTGCGCTACTACGGGGAGCAGGATGACGAACTGCACATGCCGTTCAACTTCGCGCTCATTTCTGAGGGCGATTTCGTCAACGACACGCGGTGGAAGGCCGAGGTTGTTCGCGAGATTGTTGACCGCTTCGACGGGGCGACACCGCCGCACGGCGTGCCCAACTGGGTACTCGACAATCACGATGTGAAGCGGCTGGCAACACGCATCGGCATTGACCAAGCACGCGTGGCTGCGGTGATGCTGCTCACCCTGCGCGGCACACCGACACTATACATGGGTCAAGAAATTGGCATGGTGGACGGCGACATCACCCAGGACATGGTACAAGACCCGCAGGGCATCACGCTGGGTGTGGAATTCACGCGGGACGGCACGCGCACGCCCATGCAGTGGAACGGTAGCGACTATGCAGGCTTTAGCACGGTTAACCCGTGGTTGCCCGTCAACCGAGATCGCGCTTCGTGTAACGTGTCACACCAATTGCTGGATGGCACCTCAATGTTATCGCTGTACCGGGCGCTCATCTGGACGCGTAAGGAGTCGCTGGCGCTGGCAGCCGGCGGGTATGACTCACTTGACTCGCCCGACGGCACGTTTGTGTATTTGCGCCGCTGGAATGCAGAAACCAAGCTCGTTGCCCTCAACTTCACCGACGCGCCCAAACAGGTGATGTTTGACGGTGACGGGAACATCATTATAGACACAGGCATGGCGCGGGCCGGGGAGTCCGTCAGTGGCAGTGTGCGCCTGGGCGCTGCTGAAGGCGTTGTGATCGACCTGACCCCCTAATTCCGTTATCAGATGCGCTGCCCTCGACCGCTTGTGCCTGTCAGCATGGAGAATCGGGGGCCGCGCACTCATCACCCTCTCATGTTGAACCTGTTGACTTAGAGTTAACTCTAAGTTGTAGGATACCCTCATGACTGAACAACACTACACCATCAAGCAAGTTGCTGAACGAACCGGGCTAAGCGCGTATACACTGCGTTACTACGAGCAGCTAGGGCTAATTGACGAGGTAAATCGCGCCGCCAATGGTCACCGCCGCTACACCGATGACGACCTGCTTCGGATTAAGTTCATCTTCCGGCTGCGAGAGACGGGGATGACACTCGAAGACATGCTGCGCTTCATTGACCTGTACCGTCAAGAAGACGATGGCGCAGTTTACGAACGCCATGCCATGCTGACCGCTCACCGTGCGACCGTGCAAATGCAAATCGACGCGTTGTGCGAAACACTGGCCTACATCGACAACAAGCTGTCGCTGTACGAGACTGAGATGGCCCACGACCCCGAACAGACGGCAACACATGCTGACTCACGTGGGTGTTGATTGCAGTCAACCTGTTAAATCCAATTGAGGGAGAACAACATGAGTGAAATGGGATACCGCACGCTCGGTCGGACGGGGCTGCTGGTTAGCGAGTTGTGCCTGGGCACAATGACGTTTGGTGGCGACGGCTTTTGGACGGTCATCGGCCAGCAAACGCAAGAAACCGCCAATGAGATCATCGCCCGGTCAATCGACGCGGGCATCAACTTCATTGACACCGCCAATATCTACTCGTTTGGCATGTCTGAAGCGATTTTGGGCAAGGCAACCAAGGGCTACAACCGCTCTGACCTGATTATTGCCACGAAGGTGCGCGGACGCATGAGCGACGAAACCAATAACGTCGGCCTCAGCCGTCACCACATCATGAACTCCGTTGAAGACAGCCTTAGCCGCCTGGAAACGGACTACATCGACCTGTATCAGATTCACGGCTTTGACCCCGTCGTCCCATTAGACGAAACGCTGCGGGCACTGGATGACCTGGTGCGTCAGGGTAAGGTACGCTACATCGGTGCGAGTAACCTGGCTGCGTGGCAGTTGATGAAGGCCCTCGGCATTTCCGACAAGCACGGGCTGGCCCGCTTCGAAAGCACGCAATCGTACTACACCATCGCCTCGCGTGACCTGGAACGTGAGATGATTCCGCTGGTGCTGGATCAGAACGTGGGTGTGATGGTGTGGAGTCCGTTGGCGGGTGGGTTGCTCACAGGCAAGTTCAACCGTGACGGCTCCAGCCCAAACGGGTCACGCCGTGCAGACTTCGACTTCCCGCCGATCAACAAGGAACGCGCCTTCAACGCTGTGGACGTGATGCGTGACATCGCGGCAGAACACGAAGCCACCATCCCGCAGATTGCGTTAGCGTGGCTGCTGCACCAACCGGGTGTTTCCAGCGTGATTATCGGTGCCAAGCGCATGGAACAGCTTGAGGACAACCTCAAAGCACCGCTGATTAAGCTCAACGAAGAACAGCTCCAGCGCCTGGACGAAGTCAGCCAGCTTCCGCCAGAATACCCAGGTTGGATGGTCAGCATGCAGGGTGGGGACCGTGTGGGCCGCATTCCCGCAGGGGAGAATGCACCAGAACGTGAGTTCCCCACTAGCGAAACCGAGTAGGCTCGTGACGGCCAATCACCGTGATTTTGTGAAGTTCTAACGCGCTTTTGGGGCCACGGGCGGCTAGGGTGGTGTAAATGTTTGACCACGCCGCACGGATCGACCATGATGAGTCATGTCGAACAGTGTAAAGCCGGGAGAAACACCCGATGGCCCCATTTGATAGCGTCAATCTAGGCGCTTACCTGTGCAAAGCGACGGAGACCGTCGCTAACACCCTCATGGATGCGGAGGCTTCCGCGATTGTCAATGCGGACTACTACCAACGCAGCGGCCAACGAACCGCCTATCGCAATGGCTACCGCGCCCGCCGTTGGCATACCGACGCCGGGGTGGTTGTGCTGCACATCCCCAAGCTGCGCAGCGGCAGTTACTACCCTGAGTTCCTCGCCAACGAAGACGAAGCACTCCATCAATTTACAGCACTGGCATTGGCCGCCCTGCGCCAGCCCATCACCCCAGATGCGGTTATCCCCCTGCTGACGGATCAAACCGACGAAGCAACCGCCCAACACGCAGCCGAGGCGTTTAATACGGCTGCCGAACGCTACCTGAACCGTCGCCTGAAAACGACCTACACCACCCTCATCGTTGACGCCGATGACGACAAGATTGTCATCTATGGCGAGCGGCTAACAGGCACACGGCATCTACTTGATGTACGCGCAAATGCACAGGGGAGTGCCTTTTGGCGCGCTGTCATGCGTGACCTGATGGAGCGCGGGCTAACTGGTATTGAGGCCATCACAGGCAGCGGCATCACGCCAGCGCTTGAGCAGGCTGTGCGCGAGGCCTTTCCGCATGTAGACCGTCAAATGAGCCTGTCGGGTGAAGTCGTCGCTGCCTTGGGTCTCCCGTTCGTGCAGTCTGCTATCGACCGGAATAAGCCCCATGCGCTGCTCACCTACGAAGCAGATGCCATGCTGCACATCGTGATTGATGGCACCACACTGGTTCATCTGCGGCGGCTAATGCGCGACGAACGAGATGCCATCGGTGTGCCGTTGCAGCTTGCCGCGTGACCCGTTACCTGTTCGACGAAGACTTGCAAATCAAAATCTATGTGGAGGAGAATTCATCATGGGTATGCCAATCCCGATGGTCATTGACCGTACTAGCCGAGGCGAACGCGCCTACGATATTTACTCGCTGCTGCTGAACTCGCGCATTGTGATGCTGAATCAGGCTGTGACCGAACAGAGTGCGAACTTGATCGTGGCACAGTTGCTCTTTTTGGATCGTGAAGACCCCAAAAAGGACATTCAGTTGTATGTGCAGTCGCCCGGTGGCGTGGTCTACGCGGGTATGGCCATCTACGACACCATGCAGCAGGTTTCTGCGCCAGTAAGCACGGTTGCCGTGGGTATGACGATGAGTTTTGGTACAGTGGTGTTGATGTCCGGTGAACCCGGTAAACGCTACGCGCTGCCCAATGCAACCATTCACATGCACCAGCCACTCGGCGGCGTGCAGGGTCAAGCGTCTGACATCGTGATTGCCGCGAAGGAGACGCAGCGATTGAAAGATCACCTATACAATCTGTTTGTCCATCACACCGGGCAAAAGCGTGCGCGGATTGAGGAAGACCTCGACCGTGATATTTACCTGACGGCAGCAGAAGCGCAGGAATACGGGCTGGTGGATGAGGTCATTGGCAGTTTGGCCGCTGTCAATGAGGACAATACGGGCAGGTCACTATCGGGGCGTGTAGGCCGCGAGTAAGACACATCGGGGCGCACCATAACAGGTGCGCCCTGATTGCAGGCACTAGTCTTTTTCGTGCCAGAACTTATCGCTCAGGTACTTGTAGCCGTTGTCGCAGAAAATCGTGATGATGGTGGCGGCTTCTCCGCGTGATGCGGCTTCTTCCGCAAGAACCAGGCTAGCGTACATATTGGCGGCTGCGCTGATGCCAACCAGATAACCTTCTTCGCGAGCCAGGCGGCGCGCTATGCGGTAAGCTGGCTCCGTCGGAGCGGCAATCCGGCGGTCAGCAACCGATTCATCGTAAATACCGGGACGAATAGCGGTCTCCATATGCTTCAAGCCCTCTAGTCCGTGAAACGGACTGTCCGGTTCCATCGCAACGATCTGAATATCCGGGTTGAGTTCGTGCAGGCGGCGTCCGGTGCCTACCATCGTGCCGCTGGTGCCCAGCCCAGCCACAAAATGCGTGACGGTGCCGCTGGTCTGCTCCCAAATTTCCGGCGCAGTGGTGTGATAGTGTGCCTGCCAGTTAGCCGGGTTATTGTACTGGTTGGCGTAGAAGTACTTATCTGGCTCACGGGCGGCTAACTCGCGCACGGCCTCAATCGCGCCGTCGCTGCCTTCGAGCGCATCCGTAAATTCGATCTCGACACCGTAAGCGCGCAGGATGGCTACACGCTCTGGGCTGACATTTTCTGGCATGAACAACTTAACACGATGGCCGCGAGCAGCACCCAGCATCGCATAGGCAATGCCTGTGTTGCCGCTCGTGCTGTCTAGCAGCACTTTGCCATCACCCAGGTCACCGTTACGCTCGGCAGTGCGCACGATATTCAACGCGGCGCGGTCTTTGATGCTGCCGCCGGGGTTGTGCCACTCTGCCTTTGCGTAAATATTGACGTTTTCGGGCAGGTGGGCGGTAATCCGCCGAAAGCCGACCAGGGGTGTGTTACCAATGCCGTCTTCAATGGCGGTGGATTCGCTAATTGCAGGTTTGATGGGGTGATTTAACAATCTCAGGGTACTCATCTCAACTCTCGCTTTGGGAACTCGTCTACTCTACAGGCAAAGCATGGGAACGTCGTGGCGCAGCTAATTAAGGGCTGCGTGCGTTCAACAGGGCTATTCGGATTGACGGTGTGGGTTAGGCAGGAACAGCAAAGCACCGCAGTCCGCTATGTGAGGTCACAGAGCGCGACAGCGTGTGTTGTAGAGGCGATAGAGGCGATGTGGGTCGAATTCGTTCATGGCACAGAGTGTAGACCGCAGTCTGGTACGTGTCAACAACTTCTCATCAGCAATTTGCTATAGACTTCACAAAGTTAGTCGGCTTTGTGAGGTCAAATCTTACCTGGCCCACACTACGCGATAAGAAGCCCCTTCCGGGCCACTCCACAGTTCAATCGGGTCACTCGCGCCAGTGCCATCAACCCCAACCCGATATAGGATGGTGCCCGAATTCACACCAGCGTCCACGGTGTAAACAAACCCGTCCGGCGTGCCAACCACGCCCGTCATTTGCAGCGACGGGAAGTTGCCTAGCACGCTTCCATCGCGATTAAGCAGCAGCCATGCGATCCGGTTTTCTGGCGAGAAGCTGCCCACAAGCACATATTGGCCGCCACTGACGAAACGCGCCCAAAACAGGGATACATTGGCCGTCGTGAACAGTAAACGCCGTGTGCCATCGGCTTGCGTAATATAGAGGGCGTTAGCCTGGGGATAAGGGAACGCATCTGCTGCGTTGGGATAGGCCGGGTCAAACAGCAGGGTGAGTTGTTCGTTGTTCAGCGTGTCGCCATCAACGGCGGTCGGTATACCCGCA
>CAWUJQ010000225.1:0-7656 GCA_963922445.1 uncultured bacterium | reverse complement strand
GGCGGCACACTAAACCCGTCCACGCTCCAGCCAACCGTGACGCCGGACGCCTTGAGTTCATCATACAACGCTTTGGCCGGATCGTCGTTATGCCAGTCGTAATCAGCTGCCTGCGCAAACGGACTCTCCGCCGTGCGTGCGCCGCCGCTGCCATCACCGTCCACAAAGGTATCCACCACCACACGCTGAGCGCCGCTCGCGGCCAGCCACTCGGCAAAACCGTCGTCATATGGCAAACACGGCGACACCGTAATCTGCGTGAAGATGCCCGCCGCTGCTGCCGCTTGCACGGCCTCATACCGCCCCTTGATAAACGCCGCATTCGGGCCGTAGGGCAAACCGGGACGGTTGGTTTCGAGCGTCATGCTGACGACGGCGTAGGGTATGGCGGCAATCCGGTCGAGGTCATCTGTCACGGAGGGGCTGCGCGTTTGAATCACCAGCAGGTCGAGGTCATCATAGGCCGCGAACACATCCAACAGGCGGCGCGTCATACGGAGTTTGCGCTCAACGGGTTGGTAGGGGTCAGTAACGCTGCTCATAAAGATGCGCATCCCGGAGCGGTCTTTGGCCTTGCGCAGTTCGGCGTCGAGTAAGTCCGGCGCGTTTTCTTTGATGATAACGGCATCGCCCCACGCTTCGCCCTCCGCTTTGTTGTAGAGCCAGTTGGGGAACGCCTGTGCATAGCAGTATTTGCCGCAGTATAGATGGCCAAAACCGCAGCCAACCGCCCAGGATAGGGTGTGGGTGTAGGGG
Source organism: uncultured bacterium (assembly GCA_963922445.1). Lineage (GTDB taxonomy): Bacteria > Chloroflexota > Anaerolineae > Aggregatilineales > Phototrophicaceae > DAOTTY01. Next base: position 6,900 of record CAWUJQ010000225.1, on the reverse strand, counting down.
TATGGCCCCTGTGTGAGAAAGCCGCCGCGCTGTTTAGTGAGAATCCGTTTTGCCGTGATGGATCGAATGGTCATGGGGGTGGCTTCGTGTATATGGACGGGCCGATTAGTATACGTGGATGCGAACGGATGTTCAAGTGTGGGTGTCTACCAGTAGGTGTTGCCGATGGATATGATTTCGCGGATACCAGGGCCAGGAATTAAATAAAACGGTAGGTTGCTGTCAGCAGTGAGGTGGGTTGTTTTACCTGTTTCAATATTCAAGCTGTACAGTTCGCGTCGCAATGGCTCATCGTGATAGGAAGCGCGTACCGAATAGGCTACATGGGTGTCGTCAACCCAGCGCAATCCACCGATGTTGTCGCGTCCAGTGAAGGCTTGATCGTAAATCACTGTTTCTGTCTGCAAGTCAACGATTGTCAGCAAGGTTGTGCCGCTACCATCATTGAAAGATGTTTTGCGCCATAACACCATATGATGCCGATTGGGTGCGATGGTGGCAACGCCCCACCCCCTGGATGCCATGTCTACCGGGAATCTCGACGGCGTTTGAGTCGTCTCCTGCTGATAGAGGATATCCGTCTGACCGTCGTCCACGCGCACCAATGACCACGTTTCAAGTAGATTATCTTCATCATCGCGTTTAACGGATGCAACTATGACATAAACAACGTTTGGCGTCCCTGACGGATGAATGGAGGTGATTCGATTATCGTCAACGCTTATGTCAAATTCATATCCATATAACTCATTTTGCAGTTCTCCGCTATCGTCCACAGATAGGAGTGACGATGCAAGCGGCGAGAAGGTACAGCCGTCGCCAAAGTACAGGCGATTGGACACTGCCAGAAAATCGCAGAGTTTCCCTTGATCATTGGGTAAACCTTCGACTTGGGTTAGACGATTCGGTTCCCCCGTATCTAGGTCGATTATATAGACATCTTCGATACTGCAACTTGGGCTAAACGGATCAGGGCAGCCGTTTGGTTCGATGGCATTGGGGTTGGAGCCAAATGCGATGGTATTGTCGTCCAACCATGTAAAGGGGGTGTATATACTGCTCAAATTGGTCACAAAGTCAGCATTTCCGTTTCTTGTGTCGTACACAGATAAACGGTCTGCATATGGCCCGTCAACTATCAACCCGACGTACCCTAACTTTGAGCCATCGGAAGACCACTTCATGGGGTAGGTGTTGACGTAGTTCATGCGCGGCATTTCGAGTTGGGTACCCTGGTTCGTGCCCAAGTGGTACACGAAGGCTGCCATTGTGTCATTTGCATCTAATGCGATGAACGCAACATGCCGCCCGTCGGGTGAGGGATAGATCGCTTCTGGAAAGAAAACACGCCAGGGCTTATCGGAGTTGTAGTTGCCGAACTGCGCCGGGAACGCCCACACAGATTCCGCACCTGCTGCGGTCACGGTGTACAGTGTTAGGTCACTGTCATCCACGGCCACCGCGTAAACCGTCTCGGTAATTTGGGCATAGGCTCCGAGCGGCACAAGCAGCGCAACCAGCAGCCACAATAACTTTCGCATTTCGTATCTCCTCCGCACGGCCACACACAACCATTGTAAGGGCACCGCCCACGTTTACCTGACGGTCAGGCTACGATTGCGCAACGACCTAACGCAAAAACAGGCACCCAGGATCAATCCCAGGTGCCCACTGCGCCCTGCTTACACGACTAAATCAGCTTAGGCGTCAGCTTCAGCCGTTGCTTCGGGCGTTACCTCAGCATCGGGCGCACCGAAGCCGCCACGCGGGCCGCCACCAAATCCACCACGCCCCCGGCGCTCAGACGGATCGAACGGCGTCTCCAACATTTCCGTCAGGCGGGCTTCGAACTCACCCAGCCGTTCAGCCGCTTCTTCTTCGGTAATACGCCCCACTTCAACGGCGGCGTCCAGGCGGGCTTGTACCGGAGCGATGGATTCAGCCACGAAGTCATCCACGCTCTGCTCATTGGCTTCGATCAGGTCAGCCAGCGTCGTCTCACTATCGCTCAGCGCCTCACGGATTTCCGACCCGGTCAGGCCAGTGTACTCCTGAACGAGGTTCCCCATCATACCGCGCGGGCCACGTCCGTCACGGTTGCCGCGCCCCATACGCCCTTCACCGTCAAACGGCGTGGTGACGCGCTCGGTGATGCGTGCTTCGGCCATCGCAACGGATTCCGCGATGAAGTCGTCCACACTTTCGCCGTTCGCCTCGATCAGGTCAGCAATCGTGGTTTCGCCATCGCTCAGCGCCTCACGGATTTCTGGCCCAGTCAGCCCGGTGTACTCCTGCAGCAGTTCGCCACCGATGCCACGACCACCACCATCGCGACCCTGAGCGCCGACAGCGACAACGCCCCCGACGATCACGACCAGTGCAGCAACACCTACAATTAGAGACTTCTTGAGCGTAAACATTTGGATCTCCTTATGGATATGGTTCGTCCTATTGCTTGATTGTGCCACCCAAATATGCAGAAGTTCTGCAGATTCCGTAAACGATTTGCAAAATTGCCGCTTCATACAATAGTGCTTGATAAACCCGAACCCAAAACAGGCACCCAGGATTGTTCCCAGGTGCCCGCTACAGCTTGCTTGCGCAACCAGATTGACTTAGGCGTCAGCTTCAGCCGTTGCCTCAGCGTTCGGGGCACCGAAACCGCCACGCGGCCCCTTGCCTTCGCCACGACCTTGCCGCTGTGACCCGTCAAACGGGCTGTTCACACGCTCGGTGATGCGGGTTTCTAGCTCGGCCAGCTTCTCAGCGGCTTCATCTTCCGTCAGGCGACCGTTTTCGACGGCAGCGTCCAGGCGGGCTTCAGCGGCATCGACTGCCTCATCAATGTAAGCGTCCACGCTTTCACCGTTGGCCTCGATCAGGTCAGCCAGTGTAGTTTCGCCGTCGCTCAGCGCTTCACGGATTTCCTGCCCGGTCAGGCCGGTGTATTCCTGAACCAGTTCGCTGCCAGCACCGCGACCGCCGCGACCATTCTCTTGAGCGCCAACGGTAGCGACGCCAACAACCATCACAGCCAGGGCTGCAACAACAACAGATAGGGACTTATTGAACTTGAACATGTGACTCTCCTTGTGAGTTGAATTGGGTTTGTCCTACACCGTCATTCTGCCAATCGAATCTGCAGAAGTTCTGCAGATTGCGTAAATCAACTGTAAACTTGCTCGTGATTGGAATCTGGTAGCCGCACTGTTATCAACTGCGTGACATTTTATGCCCGCAATCTATAGACAGGCTTCCGCCGCATTGGTAGAATACCTGTAAAAGAATTCACAAACGCCTCACGTACCATTAAACTGATTCACCGCGCATGGTTTGACTTGGCGTGAGGATTTTGCTAATCTGTAAGCGTGTAAGGCTCTCGGTTAGAGCGTTACACAACAACTTGGAGTAATGTGAGATGGCCCTTCAGGAATTCGCCCCGATCAGTGCGATTCTGATTATCGCTGTGTTGGTTTCGATCATCATCCTCTTCCTTAGCCGCCTATTCGGCCCACACAACCCGACGATCCGTAAGGTCGCGCCCTATGAAAGTGGGATGAAGCCGTTGGGCGAAGGCACGCGGCAGGTTCCGGTTAAATTTTACCTGATCGCGGTGCTGTTTATTCTGTTCGACATCGAAGTGATTTTCTTCCTACCGTGGGCGGTGTCCATGCGTGGCCTGGGCTGGTATGGGCTGGCCACAATGGGAGTGTTCACATTTGTGCTTATTGTTGGCTTTTTATATGAGTGGAGAAAGGGAGCGTTAGAATGGGAGTAATGGAACAACCCCAGGGCGGCGCAACAGTCAGTCAAAAGTTAGGCAACTTGGGCGTCGTCACCACTTCGCTCGATGCGGCGGTGAATTGGGCACGTCACGGGGCGTTGTGGCCGCTGCTGTTTGGCCTGGCCTGCTGCGCTATTGAGATGATGTCCACCCAGGCAGGCAGCTATGACCTGTCCCGGTTTGGCATGGAGTTAAACCGCGCCAGTCCGCGCCAATCGGACCTGTTGATTGTGGCCGGACGCGTGACGCGAAAAATGGCCCCGGTTGTGCGGCAGCTATACGACCAGATGGCCGACCCGAAGTGGGTCATTAGCATGGGCGACTGCGCGTCCTGCGGCGGGGTGTACAACAACTACGCCGTTGTACAGGGCGTTGATGAGATTATCCCGGTGGATGTTTATGTGGCAGGCTGCCCGCCCCGCCCCGAACAGCTTATGCACGGCATTTTGACGCTGCATGAGAAGATCAAGGGCGACAAGTGGCAGCAGTGGGCCTAACGCCCAATCGACCTGAAGGGGCAGCCCGCAACGCTGCCCCGTTTATTTACTGAGAAGGACGCACACACCTGTTATGGCAACCCGAATTACACCGGCAGCCGACCCGGTCGAACTAACCAAGACCCGCTTCGGTGACGCCGTTTTACACATCAAAGAATTTGCTGGCGAGACGACGATCATTGTTGCGCCAGAAGATGCCCCCGCTGTGCTCAAGTTCCTGAAGGGCACCGAGGGGCTGTATTACAACTTCCTGTCAGATATCAGCGCCGTGGACTACTACCCATCGGACTATGGTGACGCGTTCGACGGCAATGAGCGCGACTTTCGGCCAGAGCGCTTCGGCGTCAGCTATCACCTGTATTCGATGCTGTATGGCCGCCGCATCCGGGTGAAAACGTTCGCTATTGAAGAAGAGCCAGAAGTGCCCACCGCTACCGAAATCTGGCTGGGCGCTGAGTGGCTGGAACGCGAAATTATGGACATGATGGGCATTACGTTCGTCGGCCACCCCGACCCGCGCCGCCTGCTAATGCCCGACGACTGGGACGGCCACCCGCACCGCCGCGACTACCCGCTGGGCTACGAGACCATCGCCTTTTCCTTTAATGTGGACGACATCCGTGCGCACAAGCCGCATGCCGAAGACTAAGCCCAACCCGCACCCAATAAAGACGAGTTAACAAGAGACTGAGATGGCAATATCAAATCCGCAACTTGAACAACAACAGCAGGTAGAAACCTGGCGCGGCAATGTGGAGCAGCTCCGTGGGCTGGTCACAGACCGTGCGATGACGGGTGAAACCATGCTGCTAAACATGGGGCCGCACCACCCCAGTACGCACGGCGTGCTGCGCCTGCTGCTGGAACTGGACGGCGAAGAGATTGTTAGCTGCCTGCCGGACATCGGCTTTTTGCACACGGGCATCGAAAAGAACATCGAATCCAAGGCTTACGAAAAGGCCATCACGCTTAGCGACCGCATGGACTACCTGTCCCCGATGTCGAACAACATGGTGTTCAGCCTGGCGATGGAAAAGCTCGGCGGCATTGACGTGCCAGAGCGGGCGCAGGCCATTCGCGTGATCTGCCTGGAACTAAGCCGCATTGCAAGCCACTGTGTGTGGCTGGGCACCCACGCGCTAGACATGGGCGCGATGAGCCTGTTCCTGTACTGCTTCCGCGACCGCGAGAAGATTTTGGAAATGTTCGAAATGCTTAGCGGCCAGCGCATGATGGGCAGCTACATTCGTCCCGGCGGCGTTTGGCGTGACCTCCCCCCGGAGTTCCTGCCTGCACTCGAAGCATTCCTGCCGTATATGGCCGCCAAGGTGGAAGACTACAACACGCTGCTGACCAACAACCCCATCTGGCGCGACCGCACCGAGGGCATCGGCATTATCGAGCCGGAAGACGCGCTCAACATGGGCCTGACGGGGGCAAGCCTGCGCGGCAGCGGCGTCAACTACGACATCCGCAAGGCGCAGCCCTACAGCGGCTACGACAAGTACCAGTTCGATGTGCCGCTCGGTGAACACGGTGACGTATTCGACCGCTACTTCATCCGCATTGAGGAAATGCGTCAGGCACTGCGCATCATTGAGCAGGCCAAGAACACGCTGCCCGATGGCCCCTTCCGCAGTGAAAACCGCAAGTTTGTGCCGCCGCCGCGCAGCGAACTGGGCCAGAGCATGGAAGCGGTGATTCATCACTTCAAGCTGTGGACGGAGGGCTTCAGCCTGCCGGACGAAGAGGTTTACGTGGCGATTGAGTCTCCGCGTGGCGAAATCGGCTGCTACCTGCACGGCACGGGCGGCCCCAAGGCGCGCCGCGTCCACTTCAAAACGCCATCGTTTATGTCCATCCAGGCGATGCGCCACGTTTCGACCGGGCACATGGTCGCTGACCTGATTGGCATCATCGGCAGCCTGGACTTTGTGCTGGGCGACAGCGACCGCTAACGTTTATTGGGTTAAAGACGGAACAATTATGCAAAACGCACTCCTGGAAAACTACAAAGAGCAGGTGGAACACCACCTGAGCAAGTACCCCGAAGATCAAAAGCGCAGCGCGGTGATGCCGCTGCTGTACATCGCGCAAGATCACTACGGGTACGTTAATGACGACGGGATTGAAGACATCGCCGAAATCCTGGATATGGACCCGACCCAGGTGCGCTCCATTGCGGGCTTTTACACGATGTACCGCGAAAAGCCCAAGGGCAAGGTGTGGCTGCACGTCTGTACAGACCTGCCCTGTGCGCTGCGCGGCGCGGACGAGTTCTATCACGAGTTGATTGCCGAACTGGGCATCGAAGACGGTGGCACGACGGAAGACGGCATGTTCACAGCAGAGCATGTGATGTGCCTGGGCGCGTGCGACCGCGCACCGATGCTGCAAGCGAATTTCCGCTTTCACGAGCATCTGGACATGGACATCATGCGTGAGTTGATGGCCAAGTGGCGCGAAGACGTGAACAACGCACTCAAGCCAACCGTGCGCGGCGACGAGGTCGGCTACCAAGAAGCGAACTGAGGACGTGTTACGGGTGTAGGTGCCCGATGCATAAGGATTCATGTGTAGGGGCTTGATGCATCAAGCCCCTACACTACGAAGATGCAT